>NZ_JBXAFB010000007.1:0-241272 GCF_058792595.1 Cytobacillus sp. MT66 | reverse complement strand
TCTTGTAAACCTGTCAGAATGCCAACTCGTTTCTGACTCCTTTCCCTCAAAATCCTGCGAACTTGTCAAAATGCAGCCCCCTTTCTGACTACTCTTCCTCGTAATCTTGTGAACCTGTCAAAATGCGAATCCCTTTCTGAATCCTCTCCCGCGTAGTCTTGTGAACCTGTCAGAATGCCAACTCGTTTCTGACTACCCTCCCTCGGAATCTTGTGAACCTGTCAAAATACGAATCTCTTTCTGACTCCTCTCCCTCGGAATCTTGTGAACCTGTCAAAATACGAATCCCTTTCTGACTCCTCTCCCTCGTAATCTTGTAAACCTGTCAGAATGCCAACTCGTTTCTGACTCCTTTCCCTCAAAATCCTGCGAACTTGTCAAAATGCAGCCCCTTTTCTGACAACTCTCCCTCGTAATCTTGTGAACCTGTCAAAATACGAATCTCTTTCTGACTCCTCTCCCGCGTAATCTTGTGAACCTGTCAGAATGCCAACTCGTTTCTGACTCCTCTCCCGCGTAGTCTTGTGAACCTGTCAGAATGCCAACTCGTTTCTGACTACCCTCCCTCGTAATCTTGTGAACCTGTCAAAATACGAATCTCTCCCTGACTCCTCTCCCTCAAAATCTAGCCAACCTGTCAAAATCCACCTCCTTTTCTGACTACTCTTCCTCAAAATCCAGCGAACCTGTCAAAATGTGACCCCTTTTCTAACTACTCTCCTTCGGAATCTAGCTAGCCTGTCAAAATGCGTCCCGTCCCGTCTCGACCCGAACCACCCCCGCTCAACCAACAAAAAAATAGCAGGCCAACGAATATCCCCCATCCGCCCTGCTATTTCCACAATTCAACAAAACCCCATTATCCCACACGCTTCCCGAGCTTTCTCCCACCTTGCCTAACTGTAATAACCGCAAACGGTATGACCAGCAGCGAAATTGCCGTTACAGCAAACCAGCCAACAGACTCCCAAATATGCCCGACAAGGGTACCGCCCGTGGCGACGCCGATGTAATAGCATACTAGATACAAGCTAGATGCACCTGCTTTATGATGGGTGGCCCGCTCATTAACAATAGCGGCCATGATGGAATGCGACACGAAAAATCCCAAGCAGACCAAGCAGAGACCCACAATCACCATCCCAAGCGATTGAATGTTGGTCATCAGCGTTCCGCAAATTAAGATAATGATTCCAACCGAAACAATCGTTGTTTTTTTCACATGAATCGAAATCCGGCCCGCTACCATTGCCCCAGTGGTCCCTGCAAAATAGGCCAGATAGGTAAAAGATATATTTGAGACACTTAAATGAAACGGTTCTTTTTCAAGATAGAACGGCAGGAATGTCCAGACGCCTGTAAACGAAAACTGCAGGAGGATCCCCATGAGAAAGGCTGGAATGAGCATAGTATTCCCCACATGGGAGAACATGCCTGCCAAGTCATTTTTCATCGAGCGTTCGCTCGGCGCAAAGAAATACGACTTTGGCAATATCAAAAAGTAAATGACAAATAAAACAGCCTCCAGAGCGAGTAAGGCAAACAGGGAAGTTTGCAGGCTGGTTACGTCCGCAATTGTCCCAACAAAAATTCGCCCAATTGTTCCTCCAATCGCATTTGCCGCTATATACATCGTAATGCCAAGTCCGACACTTTTTGAATCTACCTCATCACTGATATAAGCAATGGCAGCTGCCGGCAAGCCGGCCATAAAAATCCCCTGGATAAAACGGAGAACCAAGAAGAGCTCAAAGCTATGCACAAGCGGCATCACAGCCAACGGCACAAGCGTGCAAAGCAATGTGATGTGCATAATCGGAATTCTTCCAACCCGATCTGATAGAAAGCTGAAAAATAATAGTCCAATAACCATAGAAATAACAGCAGCGGAGATAGACAGCCCAGCTGTTGCGGAGCTGACGGAATAAGTGCGGGCCAATAAAGGAGTGATCGGCTGAACAAAATAGAGATTGGCAAAGTTAATGATAGAAGCAGCAGTTAAAGCAATGATGATTTTTTTAAAACCGGCATCACGAAAGGTATATTTCTCATGACTGTGTGTGATTGATGCAATTGCGCCCAAATTTTTCACCTGTTTCTTCCTGAAAATGTTTTTAGAATATTTTAAATTTTACTATACCACCTTTTATCTGATGATTATAGGTTTTGGACAAAATTTATGACAAATTTTAGTTGGATGTGCGGGCAAGTGAACCGTCATCTTGTTTCATGGGACACGGTGCCCCTTCCTTCCACGTTTCACGGGACAGAGTGCCTGTCCCTCTGTCCACCCACCCTCTGCGCTTCTTCACAGGACAAGGTGCCTGTCCCCCTGTCCACTTGCCCCTTCGCCTCCCTCTGTTGATTAAAAAATGGTATAATAATGGAATGGACTAATTTGAAAAGGAGGGGTGGTTATGGATTCGATGATTCCTGAACGGCTGCATGAGCCGCTTGAGTTTGCCGCACTGGAGCTTAAGGGCATGCTTCGGACTGAGGAGCCGGAGGATGAGCGGCTGGTGCAAAAAGGGCTGATGCTGTATAGACAGGGGCTTGTGTACCAGCTTCGTTTTGAAAGCGATTCGGTTTTAGGCGTTGTCCAGGACGTGACGCCAGCGAAGGTGAAGCTTGATCTTGAATTTATCAATTTAAGCGAATGCTCCTGTCCGCTAGAGGGATTTTGCCGCCATCGGATGGCTGTGTTTTTTGAGCTTCTTTCAAAGGCACAAAGTGTGTCTGATTGGGTGGATGAGTGGCGCCTTCCGATAAAGGAAAGAAAAGCAGCAAAGGAAGTCGGCCTTAAAAAGGCAAAGGAGTTGGGACTGCTAAGGGCTTCAGATTTACTGAAAACTGCCCAGCAAAAGCCTGATTATGACCGGTGGATTTCTTCTTTTGCTGAAAGCTTTGACACGATCATGAATGGCATCAAGAATCCCGCTCCGTACATGATTCCTGATCTGTACCAGGTATACTCAAGAAAATGGAAAGCGGGTGCCCCGTACGAACAGGAATGGAAACATCTCTACCACCTTGTCGGAAATATTTTTAGCTTTAAAAAACTGATGGAGCTTAGCAGCAAGCTTGGGCATAACAGCGAGATGGTGAATCGGTATTATAATCAGATTTTCCAAAGGATCATGGATGAGACAGAGAACGTCATGAATAAGCTGTCAGTCCAGTCCCTTCCCTTTGCTTTTGACGAATTTATTGAAAAACTAAAAGACGATTCCACGGCTCTGCTGACAGCGGAATTCGCCATTGAATTCGAACGTACTCAGCTCTACCGCCTCTTATGGACAAAATTTTTCAAAAAAAAGGATTGGTCCGCCGAAGAAGTGAAAAAACTTTTAAGAACCGAAAATAGATCGTTTCCTATCATCATGGGACTCGTTCATCAATACATCACCCTACGCGAAGACAAAAAGGCACTGGACCTTTTATCTGTACCTGATACGATGCAGGTTCCCTATTTTCCGCTCTGGCTGAATCAATTCACAGCAAACAAAGAGTGGGAGCGAATGGGTCCGTATACCGAAGAGTACATAAAGAAAATCAAAGATTATCTGTCCCTTTCGGATGATTATTACGCCAAGCTCAATTACATGAGATTTGTCACCAAGACGATTAAGCCATACTGCACGGAAGCCAATCGGGCGGATCTGTACGAAACGGCCCTCGTGGAGATGCTGCCGTACAGTTATACCGAATATGAATATACACTTTTTGACAATCAGGAATATGATAAATGGCTCGACCTGCAGGCAATTATGGGCAATGATATTGACTATTTAGGCAGCGGACGCGTGAAGGTGATTGAAAAAGAAAACCCAGCCCTGCTTCTGCCGCTCTACCATCAGGCTGTTCATAATCATATTGCTCACAAGGGACGGGACCACTATCGCGAGGCTGTGCGGAAAATGAAAAAGCTTCGCACCCTGTACAAAAAGCTCAAGCGCCAGGATGACTGGGAGTTCTACCTGGAAGCGCTCCTGGGACAGACAAAAAGGCTTCGCGCTTTCCACGAAGAATGCAGAAGGGGTAAGCTAATCAATGCTTAAAACTAGCTATTTAAAAGTGAATGTAAAAAATGAAAATGAGAAATTTTATCTTTCAGTGGAAGATGCGGACTCCTCTTTATTGGACCCTGACTATTGGATCCCCATCCTTTTCCACCGCCATAAAGAAAGCTTTTACGGCACCCTTTTTGATCGAAAACAAATTGTCGATGATACGGATTTGCCGATCAGCGGCTGGGAGCTGGCGACGCTTTTTGCAAGGGAGCAATTCAACCAGCTCATCGAGTGGGACTGGGATGATATGGCGCAAATCTGCCTATCTGCGGCTCCCCCCATCTATGAAGCGGTAACGGAAAAGGAATGGATTCCGGATTTTTCAGCGTGGGAGGATAATCAATTCCGCTGGAGGCTCCCGGAAAGGGTGACCCATGAGTTCGATCCATCGTTTTGGGAGCAGGAAGAGACGAAAGCCTTTGTGCAGAATTGGTTTGACCAGGCGCTCGATTCCTACTTGCAGCGCAACAGCCAGATGAGGAAAGCATTTGGCGAAAAACTAAGCGTGATACGAAATAACCAGGTCTCTCCCCGGGATTTGGCGGCCTATTTTGATGAGGCAAGCTGGCAGGAATGGATGGGCTTGAAGGAAAATGACGTTCCTTTTTCCATCGGGCTGAAATTAGAGGAACCTGCAGATATCGATGGCCAATGGGAGCTCGGAATTTTTCTCCGGTCCAAAAAGCAGCCTGATATCCTTGTTGATTGGAAGGACCACGCCAATTACCCGCGCGGCTGGAAAAAATATGAGGATGCGGTTCTAAAGGAACAAGATAGATGGCTTAATGTCTACCCATGGCTCCGCGGCAACCATGGAATTGCAGAAAGGCTGACAGAGGATGAGGCGTGGACTTTTTTAACAGAAGCGAGTGAAACGCTGCTTTCACTGGGTGTGGAAATTTTGCTTCCATCTTGGTGGCAAGCAATGAAGAACGCAAATTTACGCGTAAAGGCTAAGCTAAAAAGCCAGTCAGCGAGTCATCGCCCGTCATTCGTCGGTCTGCAGGCAATGCTTGATTATGACTGGCGCATTTCGATGAATGGTGTCGACCTGTCTGAGGATGAGTTTCAAAAGCTTGTTGAAGAAAAGCGACGGCTTGTCTACATTCGCGGCCGTTGGATCAAGCTGGATCCCGGATTCATCCACCAGATCCAGGATTTAATGAAGCGAGCAGAAAAGGAAGGCCTCCATGTCCGTGACCTGATTGAACAGGAGCTTCTGTCCGATGGGGACCCTTCTGAAGAGGAGCTTGAAAATCAAAAGGCCTTCGCGCGCATCCAAATTGAGCTGAATCGCCAATGGAAGCAGATGATAAAGCAGCTACGAGATACGAAGGACGTCCCTCTTGAAGAGCCGCCTGCTGATTTCTATGGGGAGCTTCGCCCGTATCAGCAGCTTGGCATGAGCTGGATGCTGTTTTTGCGAAAGTATGGATTTGGCGCCTGCCTGGCCGATGATATGGGGCTTGGAAAAACAATTCAGCTGATTTCTTATCTTTTAAAAGTAAAGGAACAGGAGAAAGATAGCGGTCCTTCGCTGATTATCTGCCCTACCTCCGTGCTGGGCAACTGGCAAAAGGAACTGGAGCGGTTTGCCCCTGAGCTTAAGCTCTACCTGCATTACGGCTCGAATCGCCCGAAAGAGGGAGCGTTTATTGAACGGACATCGTCAGCGGATATTGTCCTTACTACTTATGGGCTTACACATATGGATGTTGATGATTTTGAACATGTTGAGTGGAGCTCGATTTGTATTGATGAGGCACAAAATATTAAGAATGCCCAAACGAAGCAATCACGCGCTGTGCGCAGACTCAAAGGAAAGCATCACATTGCTTTGACCGGTACGCCAATGGAAAACCGGCTGTCCGAGCTTTGGTCAATATTTGATTTTACCAACCGCGGCTATCTTGGCAGCATGGGCCAGTTTCAGAAGAGATTTGTACTTCCGATTGAAAAGGAAGACAACAAGGAAAGAGTGCAGCAGCTCCAAGCGCTGATTCGCCCCTTCCTGCTTCGCCGTACGAAAAAGGATGAAGAAGTTGCCTTGAATCTGCCAGATAAGCTGGAACAAAAGGAATACTGCCCGCTGACGGCCGAACAGGCCTCCTTATATGAACAGCTTGTACAGGATACCTTTGATCAGATTGATAAGCTTTCTACTTTTGAACGCCGAGGGCTTATTTTACAAATGCTGAGCCGGTTAAAGCAGCTTTGCGACCACCCTGCCCTTTATTTAAAGGAATCGAAGCCTTCGCAGATGCTTACGCGTTCTTCTAAGCTGGAGAAATTGAGCGAGCTGATTGAGTCTGTGTTGGAACAGGAAGAAAGTTGCTTGATCTTTACCCAGTATATTGAAATGGGAAATATGATTCGCCAAACCCTGAAAAAGAAATACGGTCTGGATGTTCCGTTTTTAAATGGAAGTGTGCCGAAAAATGAGCGGGATCGGATGATTGAAAGCTTTCAAAATCGCGAATTCCCAGTATTTCTACTATCATTGAAAGCTGGCGGAACGGGATTGAATTTGACCGCAGCCAATCATGTCATTCACTATGACCGCTGGTGGAACCCTGCTGTCGAAAACCAGGCGACAGACCGCGCCTACCGCATTGGGCAGAAACGCTTTGTTCACGTTCATAAATTAATATGTACAGGAACACTAGAGGAAAAAATCGATGCGATGCTGGAGAAAAAGCAGGCACTAAATGAACAGATTATCCAAAGTGAAAACTGGATTACAGAATTATCAACAGATGACCTGAGAGATCTCGTGAATTTGAGTCTGTGAATCACTTTCAAAAGGCTTGGCTCCTTGCAAACATTGGGGAGTCAAGCCATTTTTATCGTTATTGCTACAATTCCTCGTGTCCGTCAAGGCTGTGCGGTTTGTTTATGGACGCCGTTTTGTCTTTTGTGTTTGGTTTGTTCACCATGTAAGAGATCCGTTTTCCATCACCGATTAAAAAACAGGAAAAATGCCGGTTCCCCGCATCCTTTTCGCCATCTTTAATTTGGATTGTATTCTTTTCAAGATCGATTTTGTAGCGGATGAGCTTTTTACTATTGCCATCTGTATACTGAAAGATCAAAGAAGTATTTCTCATAAGCGGAACCTTTCGATACTGCTGGGAATCCTTTTCGCAAATAAGCTGCAGTGCATCAAGGAAACCTGGTTTGTATTTAATATTGAGCTCCACTTCATTGACCCCATCAGGCTTAAAATAAAAAGAACCTAAAATTTCATTTCCATCTTCTGATGACATACGCCATCCCCCTTCATCATTAGGATATAATTTATCCCCCGGAAACTATAATTCGACATAATTTGACGCAATTCCTCCTATGTCCATAGACCTACATATACAAAAAGTTCGTTGTTCCCCTCGCATGTGACTACCATTCACTCACAATAGTGTGATTAAAGGGAACACATCGCCCTTTCGTCTGGTTTTCTCGTTAATTTAAAGGAAAACAAGTAAACGGCGGTGTAAAGGATGGTACTATCAGATAAACTCAAGCAGCTGCGGGACGAGCGCAATTGGAGCCAGAGATTTGTCGCTAATTTAATGAATGTCCATCGTACAACAATCAGCAAATACGAAAGTGGGCAAATCACCCCATCCTACCAGGCACTGAACCAGCTGGCAAGCATCTATAAAATTGATGCATCTGAGCTCATCAGTGAACTTGGAGAAT
Organism: Cytobacillus sp. MT66; assembly: GCF_058792595.1. Taxonomy (NCBI): domain Bacteria; kingdom Bacillati; phylum Bacillota; class Bacilli; order Caryophanales; family Bacillaceae; genus Cytobacillus; species Cytobacillus sp. MT66. Next base: position 233,503 of record NZ_JBXAFB010000007.1, on the reverse strand, counting down.
CCGTCCCAGCCCCATCACAGCCCTATGTGCTAAATGAAAACAACTTCGACCACGACATGGACCTGATCAAACAGCTTGTAGACCAATCACCCGACCTAAAAAAGGCCTTGCTCGAGCTATACAACCTCGACGAAAAAACCCAAAAACTCGCAATCCAGCTCTTCCAAGCCCAAATGCAAATCATGAAAAAACGCTGACAACATGTTGGTGCATCCAAGCTAGCGTGTAAAAGATTGCTTTATTGCATTAAATGAGCGGGGCCTGTCCCCCGGTGCGTTAACGCTTTAAACCGATGGGGGTCAGGCCCCCGGTGCGTTAACGCTTTAAACCGGTGGGGGTCAGGCCCCCGTTACGTTAAAGCACTAAAAAACCGGCGCAATGCTGCTGCGCCGGCGAAATGAGGATGCTGGGGATACCATTGATTCTTTCTAATGGGGAAAGTTAGCAGGTAATATGCGGACATTTTGAGAAGATTAATTGGCAAAAACAGCAGGGTTCTTATCCGGTTTACACTCATACATGACCATCTCACGGACGATCCATTCCAATTGGTTCACTCGTTTTTCTAAGTTGTTCAACCGTTCATTTGACTTTCCAAGCATGCGGATTAGCGCTTCGATTAGGCTCTCTAATTCTTTTTCCCTCTCCATCGATGTCTTCATCACCTACGCCTGTGCTGCAGCCGAAGCCATTGCTTCCTCAGGCTTTTTCTTTTCAAGAAATCTCACAGAATCAGCCCATACTTCGGTTACATACACCCTTGTGCCTTCCTGATTGTCGTAATGCCTGGTCTGAATTCTTCCTGTAATCCCAATCAATGAGCCCTTTTTGCAAAAACGTGAAGTATTTTCGGCTGTTTTCTTCCAAAGAGTGCACTGGACAAAATCAGCCTCAATTTCTCCCTTCTGGTTTTTGAAACCTCTGTTGACAGCAACTGTTACATTTGTCACCGGCGTTCCTTCAGATGTCCTCTTAAGCTCGGGATCCTTCGTCAGCCGGCCAACCAATGTTACTTGATTGATCATATAATCACCTCTCTGCTTGATATTTCGTAACCATCATAAACGCTGAAGGGAAGATTAGTAAAATGCACAAAAATGGATTTTTTAAGGTAAAAATGGGCAGAAAATGACAATTTATAAAGAAAAACATAAGCTTAATGACTAAAAAACCATATCAAAATGTAAATTTCGCATTGTTCATATGTTTTAGTGCATTAAAGCGGCGGGGGCCTGTCCCCCAGCGTTTTAGTGCGTTAAAGCATTAGGTGTCCCCCAGTGGTTTAATGCGTTACTGTGACCGCGTCATTTTCTTTTCGATGTTGGCGTATGTTATAATTTGGATAAATATATGGGAACGGGAGGATGCAATGAAGACGTTTAAGCTGATTTCCTTACAGGTTGTGGAAGAGGGTTCGTTAGTTGATATCAATCTCGTGGACGGTTTGATTATTAGTCAGGAGAATGCTCAGAGCACTTGGCTGATTGAAGCCTTTATTGAAAAGTCTTATGATGCGTATTTCCAGCAGCTTGCAAAGAAAAACGGAGAGATCATCCTTCAGGTCGTTATCACCAAAAAAGAAAATAGCCCCGCTGCTTTCGAGACAAAAATCATTACCATTAAAGAGCTGGAGAACCATATCAGCATTTTGTTTGAGGGAAAGCTGAAAAAAACGAATAATGATTATGCAGAAATTGTCTTGAAGAAGCTGATAAACCAAGGCCTTGATGGAGAGAAGCTTTTTAACGAATTCAAAAAACTCACCCGCGGAACGCCAAAATATACAGCAGCCAGCAACAATGAGTAATGGACAGGAAATATTTCCTGTCCATTTTTTTATTATTGATCGTTATTATCTTTATCTTTCCTGTCAAGGTCGTCTTCAATTAAGTCCTCGCCAGGATCATTATTGTCTACTGCTGGGTCCTTATCGTTTGGTGTGTTGACATCGTTATTCATCCCGTTATTATCATTAACGCCGTTGTTGTCGTTGACGCCATTGTTATCCATTCCGTTATTGTCATTGACGCCATTATTATTGTTATCGCCGTTTAAATCATTATCTAAGTTATCATTGACATCCGGATTTTCGGGAGGAGGGTTCTGATTATTGTCATTGGCAGCACACCCAACTAATAACATAGCAGACAATAGGGATCCACCTAAAATGCTTAAAAGCTTTTTCATCCGAAAAAACTCCTTTCCAGTCATAGAAATTTTGTTGACCTTTTGTGATGGGTCTCTTTTAATGTTCCCAAAATCCCAGACATCTTGCAGAAAAAAACAAAGCCAGCACGTTAAATGCCAGCTTTTTGCATGTTTTTTTAAAAAATGCCCATCCCAGTGATAAACAAATTCTAAAAACAGGAAATCATTTATGTACTACTTTAATGCAAAGGTAATTTCCGCTTGACAAGCAACTTCTCCATCAACGGTTGCTATAGCTTTTCCTTTGCCGATCGGCCCCTTTAAGCGGATAATCTCCACCTCTAGACGCAATTGATCGCCGGGCTTTACCTGTCTTTTAAACCGGCAATTGTCAATTCCAGCGAAAAAAGCAAGGCGTCCGCGATTTTCTTCTTTTATCAGCATGGCCACCGCTCCAACCTGTGCAAGCGCTTCGACAATCAGCACCCCAGGCATAACCGGATACTCTGGAAAATGTCCATTAAAAAATTCTTCATTAGCCGTTACATTTTTAATGCCAATCGCTCTCTGTCCTTCTTCAACCTCAAGAATTTTATCAACAAGCAAAAATGGATAACGGTGTGGAATGATCTCTTTAATTTGTGTAATATCTAGCATTTTTAGTACCTCCTCCTAATAATAGGTTATATCTTCTTCATTTTACTTAAAAAAGAGCTTTTCGGCAAAAATAAAAAAGGGAAAGGGCATGAACCCTCTCCCGCTTATTCTTTTTCCACTAAATCAATAATATGAGTCCATGTGGATGATTTGAAAATATCCATCACCTTCCCATTGCCCATCATACTGTATCCAACAGCAGCACCAGCAAGCGTGCTCAGGCAAATCAAACCCGCAATAATAACAATCCGCAGCCAAATAGGGAGAATCCGGACACGAACACGGCGGTTTTGGGCTTTTTCTCTTTTTTCACGCCGCTCTTGCTTCACCTGTTCGCGAGTTTTGGCCGCTTCATTTTTCACTTGCTCTCTCGTTTTTGCTTTCGCTTCTTCTTGCTGTGTGTTGTTTGAAGACATGATTATATTTCCCCTTTTTAGCCCACATTTACCGACAATAAAAGTTTAGCTGCCTGCAAATGTCCGATTTGGTCAACTAACAATCAGCAGGGATATCTCCCGCTTCTTGAAGTTTCGCTTTATCTAATCCCATTGACAAGGCCCATCATTTGATCGGCCAGTGATATAGACCTTGACTGGAACTGATAGGCACGCTGAAGATTAACCAATTCAGTCATTTCTTTTGCCAGCTCTACGTTAGATTGTTCTAAGGTATTTTGCTCTATGGAAGCTTGGCTGCGCAGGTCATCTATTAAATCCATGAAGACCTCTTCTGATGCCCCTTCGGAAATAGCAAACAGATTATCTCCCTTCGCTTCAAGGAATTGGGGATTTTTCACCAATGTAATGCCAAGATTATAAGCCTCTGTCTCCCCGTCATTCAATTCGGCAGTCAATTGCCCCTTATTGCTGAGCGTGAAACTTTTTACCTGCTCACTAAAAATGATTGGATTGTTTTCCTCGTCCAGAACAGGATTGCCCTTTGCCGTTACAAGCATATTTTCATCTTCAGAAATTGGCGATAAGTAGAACGCGCCATCTCTTGTATAACGGATCGCTGATTCTGTTTCATTTTGTTCTAATACCCGAAAATATTGGCCTTCTTTTGTAAAAGCAAAGTCAAGCGGACGGCCAGTAGTTTTCAGGCTACCCTGAGTTCCAACCATTTTAGATTGGGCAGTTTTAGCACCCACCCCCTGGCGAATGCCGTTTGGTGTTAGGCGGTTTGCTTCAGAAGCAGCATCTGTCTGATTTTGAAACTGCTGCACAAGAAGATCTGTAAAGCTTGCTTCCCTGCGTTTAAAGCCTGTTGTATCTATATTTGCCATATTATTGCTGACAATATCCATCTGTTTTTGCAGCTGGTTTAATGTATTAGTTGCGGTAATCATTGTTCGATTCATTTCGGTTTCCCCCAGTCGGGTCAATCTTTTTATAAAAAAGAGGCAGTTCCTTTATACATATGAACTTGCTTCTCCAATATCCCTTTTTCGATATTAACCAATCCGGCCAATTTCATTGGCAGCCTTCTCCATGCTGCGGTCATAGGCCTGAAGCACTTTTTGATTAGCCTCAAAGGTTCTGTAGGCCGTGAGCATGTCTGTCATCGTTTTAGACACATCAACATTAGACCGCTCCAGAAAGCCCTGCTGAAGCTTAAATTGGACGTTTCCAGCGTTATAGGCATTATCCAGGGCATTACCGTCTTCAGTCTGATACAGCCCGTCTCCGAGCTTTATCAGGCGGTTGGCATTATCGGTCAATCCAACGCCGATTCTAAATGTCTCCCCGCTTTCATCTGTGATCGTACCATTTTCATTCATAACAAACTGCTCGCCTGACAGCTGGATTGGATTTCCACCCTCATCCAGAACAAACCGTCCGCTCGCTGTGGTTAAAAATCCCTGAGCATCTAAGGTGAAATTTCCGTTTCTTGTATACTGGGTCTGCCCATTGGGAGATGCCACGGCAAAAAGGACAGAGGAATTTTCAGGCATCATGACATCAATGAGGGCAAGATCTGTTTTCAGGCCCGTTTCATTTAGGTCACCTTGCTTGAAAGCAGGGATCGCCTCCTGCAGATACACTCCCGTATTCAGCGTGCCCACCTGCTGATTCTTACGTGCGTTAAGCCCTTTTTGCTGATCGATATGCTGTAATAGCATCTCTGGAAAAGCCCGCAATGTAGACTGGTCTTCTTTAAACCCCGGCGTATTTGCGTTTGCCATATTATTAGAAAGCATCTCCGTCCTGCGCTGCTGTGCCAGCATACCAGATGCCGCTGTATAAAAGCCCCTGAACATACAGATCCACCTCTCTTATGTATCTTCGAACAAATTAACATTACCTTTATTATAAAAAAAATCCTGAAAATTGGGAAGGGCAGTTATGAAGGATACTTTTATTGGAAAAAGATTGCAATGTTACCTTCATATTATTGATGAAGGTCTGTTTTCTTGAAAAACCGATTCGCCTTGGCCTTCATAAACCTGATGAAGGTCTTTTCCCTTGAAAAATCGAGTTACTTTGTCCTTCATAAAAGGACCTGATGGACTTCTACCTCTAAAAACCAGGTCACTTTGTCCTTCATAGACCCTATGATGGACTTCTTCCCCGAAAAACCGGTTCGCTTTGTCCTTCATAAACCCCATGATGGACTTCTTCCCCGTAAAACCAGGTCACTTTGTCCTTCATGACCCGATGATGCGCTTAAAGGGCCTTTCTACCGCACCCAACTCCAAAAATAAAGCCCGCCTCGAGAAAAAGGCGAGCCTTCTAGTTAGCCAAGTTTACGTCTTGGAAGCTTATCAATGTTATCAAGCATGATGCCGGTCCCAATCGCCACACAGTCCATTGGGTTTTCTGCGATTAATACAGGAACCTTTAGTTCTTCAGCTAGCAGTGTGTCAATGCCGTGAAGCAGAGCGCCGCCACCAGTCAGAATCACACCGCGGTCAATGATATCTGCAGATAGTTCAGGAGGAGTACGTTCAAGCACGCTCTTAGCAGCCTGTACGATCACCGCAACTGATTCTCTTAAAGCCTGCTCGATTTCCTCTGAACGAACGGTAATCGTCCTTGGAAGACCAGAAACCATATCGCGGCCGCGAATCTCCATTTCCTCGCTCTTGGATCCTGGGAAAACGGTTCCGATGCTTGTTTTAATATTTTCAGCTGTTCTTTCACCAATTAATAACTTGTATTCGCGTTTGATATACTGAAGAATTTCATTATCAAAGGCATCCCCAGCCATCTTGATGGAAGAGGAAGTTACGATATCACCCATAGATAATACAGCAACATCCGTTGTACCTCCGCCAATATCTACAACCATGTTTCCGCTTGGCTGGAAGATGTCCATTCCTGCTCCAATGGCAGCTACTTTTGGCTCCTCTTCTAAATAAATCTTCTTGCCACCGCTTTTTTCAGCAGCTTCTCTGATCGCCTTTTGCTCTACACTTGTTATATTTGTCGGACAGCAAATCAAAATACGGGGCTTGGATAAAAATCCTTTGACATTCAGCTTATTAATAAAATGCTTCAGCATTGCTTCCGTAACATCAAAGTCTGCAATAACACCATCTCTTAATGGACGGATGGCTGCAATATTCCCCGGGGTACGTCCAACCATGCGGCGTGCTTCTTCCCCAACAGCTAATACTCTGTTTGTATTTTTATCAATGGCAACGACTGATGGCTCATTTAAAACAATCCCGCGGCCCTTCACATGAATCAGTACATTGGCCGTTCCTAAATCGATTCCGATATCTCTTGAAAACATATTAATCCTTTTCCTCCTTGTACGAATGGCCAGCACCGTCCGCCATAGGTTCCTCAAACACAATCAAGTGCTTGAGCCCTATGGCCAAGCACACGTTATGTTTTTCAAGTTTGGTAAGCGAACTTCGCTTTATTTCATTTGTTATTAAGTATGTAACATTAATTAAGTAGATGGTTTTTACGTCGAACCAAGTTCTATCCTAATTTTATATTGTATCATAATCAAGGGAAATTAAATAATTTTTTATCAAAAATATGGGGGATTTTGCGGAAATTTGTCAAAAAAGATACATAGAGCACACAGGGTAGTTTAGTTGCGTCTCTCTAGAGAAGGCCGTACAAAAATTAGTGCCAATTTAAAAAGCAACCAGCATATTTTCGCCAATTGCTTTTTGTCTCATTACCGCCAATTTAGTACTCACTACTTCATAACTTCTCCTTCGACTTCCTCCTTTTTATACTTCATTTTTGTTGCTTCTCCCCCGCGTAAATGCCGGATTGATTTATGATAATCTAGAATTTCCTTTACTTCATTTGCCAGTTCAGGGTTTATTTCAGGAAGTCTTTCTGTTAGATCTTTATGGACTGTACTTTTGGATACGCCAAACTCCTTCGCTATGACGCGAACCGTTTTTCTCGTCTCCACGATATACTTTCCAATCTTGATAGTCCTCTCTTTGATGTAATCGTGCACACCACTCGCCCTCCCTAAATTGGATGTGAGAAGTGTGAAATGAGACTCGCTTTTCACTTGGATTTTTACTTCAATACGCATGAGAGGCTGTATTCGCTTTCATGCGACAGAAAGAATGACTTTCTGAGCTTGCGGTGAATAAACATGTCCTAAGGCATAATCATTACTAGCTGCAAAACGACTCCTCACCTCAAACACTCTCTTTGTAAGGTTTGTAACAGTCTATTAGCTTGGTTGCAGATATATGCACGAAAAACTGAATAGGGACAAGGTTTAATGAAATTTTTTTGAAAATTCTGTGTCATGGACGGTAATTTTCACCTGTCAAACGGCTTGAGGACAGATTTCCCAAGAAAATATCCTTTTTCAACATCCAATGTCACAAATAGAATATTTCCCAAGAAATTTGTCGATTAAAAAAGGTTAGTTACCCAGATGTACTAGGGAACTAACCTTTATATAACTATTAGGATGCAGAGGATTCAGTTGAACCTTCTTTTGCCTTATCATTAGTTTGGTCTTTTGATTCAGTTGAATCTTTTGTCTTGCTATCTGTTTGGTCAGTGGATTCAGTTGAATCTTCTTTGGCTTTGCCATCGGTTTGGTCTGTGCCTTCAGAGTCCATTTTCTTATCTTCTGTTGCATTATCATCAGCACTTGGTGTTTCGTCAGAAGCTTCCTCTTCTGTAGCAGCATCTTCTTTTTCAGCACTTTGAGCTTTATTTGTGTCAAGCTCTTGTACTGCACTTAATGGCTTTTGGAAAAACTCCTGCGGATTTAAAGGAACATCGTCCTTGCGAATTTCGAAATGCACATGAACGCCAGCTTCTTCATCAAATAGACTTTGTCCAGCTTTTGCAATCACTTGTCCTTGTTTCACTTGCTCGCCAACTTGAACGGCAATATCCTTGATGGACTGATATTGTGTAACAATTCCTTCTTCATGTTCAATTTCAATAACGTTCCCCAATAGCACATCTTCACTAACATTAGTTACAGTACCGCTTAATGAAGCAACAACATCGAATGACTCATCATCCTTCGCACCAATATCGATTCCAGTGTTTTCATGGTATCTGTTATTGTAAAATACGAGTGCTGCTTCCTGTTCTTCTGACTTTGCATTAACATCATAGAAGTTTCTCTTAATGACAGCTGAGTCAGCATCTTTCACAGGCATAACGAAGTTTTCCATTGATTTATTTACTTCAATAGCAGGTTCATTGAACTGCTTGCCTGGGGCATCTGTAGCACTTTGATCAATTGTATCTGAATCATTAGCGCTATTGATTCCATTTTGATACCAAAGAACCGCGGTTAGAATGATTGCTGCACTTGCAATGTAGATGGCTGGGAATACCCAACGCTTTTTGAAAAAGCGTTTAATGCTTGAATCTTGAGAAGATCGTTTCTTTTCTTCCTCTCTCATTTTCATCACCTCAGCAATCATTCTGAACAGATTGGAGGAATTATATACCTGTCACCAAAAAATATTTTTTCGATTATTTTTTGTTAGGGTATAAGAAAATATTCGTTAAATCGAAAATATTTTATTAAAAAAGTTTAATTAAAATTTGCCGGTGGTTTCCGCTTCTGGCAATTTTAGTGATTTCAAATACATTTAAAATAAAAAAGCCACTGATGAAAACATCAGCAGCGTTCTAAAAGGGACACAGGAACCGTCCCCGCGTCTATTTTTTTGCCATTACTTTGTTAAGGAGGTATTCGGAGTCGGTGATTTCTACCCCTTTATAATAGTAGTCGATGATTTGCTTGTAGGTTTTTCCTTCTTCAGCCATTCCATTGGCGCCGTATTGGCTCATACCTACCCCATGGCCAAAGCCTTTTGTATTAATGACAATATTGTCGCCTTTGCGCTCCCAGGTAAAATCTGTTGATTTCAGGTCAAGCTTTTCCCTTATTTCTCTTCCTGTCAGAACCTTACCGTTAATATTTACTTTTCCCACTCGTTTTCCAGCCGTTCTTTCCGTTACCTGGCCGATTGTTCCATTATTCGGCAGCTTCACGCCAAGTTTTTGTTCAAAATCCTTCACCGCAAAAATTTCGCGGTTGTTAAATTTCGGGGATTCGAGATCCCAAGGGCTTTCCACACTTTTTAAGTATGGTAATGGATGCAGCCAAATGGCCTCTGAGTTTTCCGTATACCCGTTACTTGTAGAAAAGAAACTTGCTTCAATCGGCGAACCTTCATAGGTAATAATCTGTCCGCTCGTTTCCATCACAGCTTCAGTAATTTTTTCCATAGCCCAATCGTAATCAGATCCAAAGATACGTTTTAGCTCGGCTTCATCTTTATATACTTGATGATTCACAGTGTCAGTGACGATGGCTCCTCCCGGCAGCTCTGGGTTTGTGGGATTCATTAGCTGATTAACAATATAGGTTCTTGCTGTTAGAGCCTGTGCTTTTAAAGCTTCCTTTTCAAAATCTCTAGGCATTTCCGAGGCAACCACACCGACTAAGTACTTTTCTAAAGGCAGCTTTTCTACCTGCTTTGTCTGCATTCGAAAAACGGCAACTTCGACATCTGATGTAGCTGAATTCACTGCAATCTCTGTTTCCTTTTTCTCACCTGACACATTTTCTCCCAGTTTTGCGCTTGTCTGATCATCTTTAAACGGCAGGACTAATAAGGATGGAATAATCAGGGTAATGGCGAACAGCAGTGATCCTAGTACGATGAATGGTTTGATTTTTGTCATGATTTAGCCTCCAAGAAAGTAATCAAAGAACTCAATGGTATGAGCCCTTTCTCAATTCATTCTTATGGTATTGGACAGGCTATTATGACAAGTTTTGATTTGAAATATAAATGAAAAAATAAAAGTCGAACAGGTCAACTTGGGGAGGGATAAACGTGCTTTATCACTTTAAACTGCTGGGGGCCTGACCCCCAGCGATTTAAAGCAGTAAAGCAACGGGGAACTGTCCCCCGTTGCTTTAAAGCGAAAAAACACGCAAAATTAACCCGTCCTTTGCGGCAGGTAAATTTTGCGTGTTTTGGAGGTTTTGTTATGCGTTTAGGTCTGTAACGTATCTTGTTACATTGGTGCTGTTTTCATCTTGTTCTGTAATTCTTTCGATATCCGCACCTAAGCTTGCAAGCTTTTCATTGAAGTTTACATAGCCACGATCCAAATGCTTTAATTCAGTCACGCGAGTCACGCCATCTGCTACTAATCCAGAAAGGATCAATGCAGCTGCAGCACGAAGGTCGGTTGCAGCGACTTCTGCGCCTTGAAGATTGGATGGGCCATTAATAACAACAGAACGGCCTTCAATTTTAATATCGGCATTCATGCGGCGGAATTCTTCCACATGCATGAAACGGTTCTCAAAGACAGTCTCTGTAATTACACTTGTTCCATTGGCATGAAGTAAAAGAGCCATCATTTGTGATTGCATATCTGTTGGGAATCCTGGATGCGGCATTGTTTTAATATCAACTGCTCTTAGCTTCTCAGGCCCAATGACGCGAATGCCCTCAGATTCTTCAATAAAAAGAACGCCCATTTCTTCCATTTTTGCAATCAAAGATGTGGAGTGCTCAGGAACAGCACCCTGAACAAGCACATTTCCGCCGGTAATAGCAGCAGCTACCATAAATGTTCCTGCTTCGATGCGATCAGGAATAATATTATGGTCTGTGCCATATAACTTATCTACACCCTCTATACGAATCGTGCCTGTGCCGGCGCCTCTAACCTTAGCGCCCATTTTATTTAGGAAGTTTGCTAAATCAACAATTTCAGGTTCTTTAGCGACGTTTTCAAGAATGGTTGTGCCCTTTGCAAGGGTCGCTGCCATCATGATATTTTCTGTCGCACCTACGCTTGGAAAGTCTAAATAAATCTTTGCTCCATGTAAACGGCCGTTTTCCGCCTCCGCTTCAATGAAGCCATTTCCTACTTTAACTAAAGCACCCATTGCTTCAAAGCCTTTTAAATGCTGATCGATGGGGCGAGATCCAATTGCGCAGCCTCCAGGCAGTGCAACACGGGCACGGCCATTACGGGCTAAAAGAGAGCCCATGACTAATACTGAAGCGCGCATTTTCCGAACATATTCAAAAGGTGCTTCCTCGCTTAACTCTCGTGATGCATTTACGATGACTTGGTTATTTTCAAACTCCACTTCGGCGTTTAAATAGCGTAGCACTTCATTGATTGTATATACATCGGAGAGTGTAGGTACATCACGAATTACGCTTTTTCCATCACTTGCTAATAATGATGCGGCGATAACCGGTAAAACAGCATTTTTTGCCCCTTCTACTTTCACTGTGCCGCTTAGCCTATTTCCGCCGCGGACGATGATTTTTTCCAAAGTGTATTCCCCTCCGCGTCCAATTTCTCTATATTAATATTCAATCGTCAAGATGGGTGTGCCAACTACAAGGGTAGTCTTTGCGCCCAATCCTTGACTTCGCATACCAATTTGCAGATTCATTTGACCTTCTTTTGTATCAATTTCATTTGTAAACATGGTTGAATATGCCGAAGCAGCAATAAAGTTCTCTTCTTTTAAAGATTCTATTTCCTTAGCTTGAAAAGAATCTAATAATTGCTCCATTTTTGGCAAAGTCTCATCAATTTTAACACTGAATTCGCCTTTTAAACAAGAGAAAACTGTGACATTTCCTCGAAATATGTCGGATAATCTGCTTTCAAACAATTCAGGCAGCTGTTTTTCTGCTTCTGGGCCGAATTTATGACCTTTCACTTCATAAATGACATACGTTTGAAATTCACCCGCTGTGGGGGTCGAAAGGATTTTAATTATCTCTGTCCGAGATCCACTCTTCAGAACAGCCGCAGTTTCCACATGATCTTTCGAGGTTTTACTTGTCCAATCCCACTCTGTATGTTTCTGCTTTAGTTTCTCTACATAATCGCTTACTTCATCAGAGCTATTCAAATTTTCCACTTTTTCTCTTGCATATAAAGACCATTCATTGATTAAAATATTCTCGTCTTGAAAAATGGCAGCGATCTTTAAAAGATCCTGACTTCCTTCGGCAACAGTCGCCTTGCTTTCGAAGGTCACAATCATAAAACAAATAAAACCAATTGCAGCTAACACAAAATTACTTTTCTTCATATCTGCTTCCTCTCCCTTATTACCATTGTTACCAAGGAGAGAGAGAGCATACTTGGGAAAAGTCGTCACTTTTTGACAATTGGTTTTCCATTTATCTTTTATAATATTCTAAAAAAATAAATTCGGAACTGATTTTTAGAAGCTCTTCTATAATCCAAATAGAATTGTACTTAAATCCTGTATAAATGAAAACATGTACGAAGTCCTATCTTTACCCATTTATTACTTCAGTAAAAGGGGCAGTTGCTGAGACCACAGAAGATAGTCAAGGAAAAAATTACTTGCAGCTGATCCTATGACAATGGATAAAAGTATGTACAGCATTCTTGCTTGAAATACATGATTTGGTTTCAATAGCTTATCAAGCCTTATTGCCTGAAGTGCCCACCAGGCAAGAGCAATAAAAATCAAATGTGAAATAATGCTGAGCAATGCTTGTTGTCCTAAACCAGGCATAGCATAACCCCTTTCCTCAAAAGTCCCAACTACCATCATATCATTTTTCTCCTGTTAATTGTAGGAATTAAAGACCGCAGCAAAAAAATAGAAGGAGACCATTGTCCCCTTCATTTCATACCCTTATTTCCTGAAAATAAAACTAATATCATTGAAAGAAATCGCTGAACTGGTTAAAATTCCCCTGCAGGAAATCAAAGGCAATATTTGGTGCGACTCCAAACAAAATCGTTGCCGCGGCACATACGCCAATGACAATCCCTAGTCCAGCCGGAAGTTTTGTCTTCTCCTGACTGGATGCCGGTCTAAAGAACATTTGCACCATAACGCCAAAGTAATAGACGTAGGATATGACTGAAGTCGCAATCATAATTGATGCTAATACATAATGGGCCGGCTGCACGGCAAGGGCTCCCATAAAGATGTTTAACTTTCCGATAAATCCTGCCGTACCCGGTATCCCTGCCAGGCTGAGAAGAAAGATCGCCATCGCAATCGCAAGGAGTGGCGCCTTTTTGTATAACCCGGCAAATTCGCTTATATCCTCTGTTCCTGACTTTTGTGTCATATGCTGGATCACAGCAAACGCTCCAAGGTTCATGAATAAGTAAGCCCCTAGATAAAACCATAGCGTATTAAAAGTAAATACAGACATCGTTGCAATGACAACAAGGAGATACCCTGCTTGTGCAATGCTTGAAAAAGCAAACATGCGTTTAATATTCCGCTGCCTTAAGGCAACCAGGTTGCCAATAATCATGGTTGCCGCAGCCAGGAAGGATATGTAATCCTGCACCTTCAAAAGAAGCGGCATTGAATTAGGACCTTCAGAAGGCGTATTGATGAAAATGGTCATTAATATGCGGGCCATGATGACAAACCCAGCTGTTTTTGAAACTACGCTTAAAAAGGCCGTAACGGGCGTCGGTGCTCCTTGATACACATCGGGCGCCCACATATGGAACGGCGCTGTCGCCAGTTTAAAGGATAACCCAACAAACACCATAAACAGGGCAAGACCCATTAAATAGATATGCTGCGGGTCTGATAATGTAACGAGATGACGGGCCATATCCATTAAGTTAGTTGTCCCTGTCAGTCCGTATACATAGCTCATTCCAAAAAGTGTAATGGCTGTTGAAATACCGCCATTGATTACATATTTCATCGCAGATTCATTGGACTGAACATTTTTCTTTCTTATCCCGGCAAGGATATAGGAAGAAATCGACAGAAGCTCCAGCCCGACAAACAAAGTGATTAAATCGCCGCTGGAAGACATCATCATGGCGCCCAGCAAGGCCGTCAGAAACAGATAGTAAAATTCCCCTTTATACTCCCCTAAATCTTCCTTATCTGGCTCATAGCTAAGAGCAATGAGGAAAACAAAAATAGATCCAACCAACAGAAGCAGCTTAAATGCCTTGGCAAATGAATCCAAGCGGAAGGTATCATATAGAACTGATTCCGGTCCCGCTCCAAGCATGCTAATGAGCGAAGCAATGGCTGCCAGAATACCCGCCAGGCCAATCCAGCCTAGGATCTTCCTATTCTGTGACTTTGGCATAAACAGATCTAGAAGCGATAATAAAGTTGCCACACCGAGGATGATGAACTCTGGTGCCATGATGCTCCATTTAAATGACAGTAAAGTATCGAGATCCATCCTTCATCATCCTCCAATCCCAAGCATTATAGTTTCTATCGTTGAAGTCAGCGGTCCGCTCAGCACACTTGGATATACACCAATCAGTACAATCATTCCCAATAAAACCACAGCGGGAATCCATTCGGTTTTACGAATATCTGACATTTCCCCGTATTCTCTCTGAGACTTTCCATAAGTCATTCCCAGAACTGCACGGAGCATATAAACAGCTGTTAAAATAATGCCAAGTGCACCAACTGCAGCTAAAACTGGCTGCTCCTTAAATAGCCCAAGGAATGCCATGAATTCACTGACAAATCCAGACATACCCGGCATGCCAAGCGAAGCCATTGCTGCAGCAAGCAGGAATCCTGCTGTCAACGGCATAGCTTTTGCCAAACCGCCCATGTTCTCGATGTTCGAAGTTTCCAAACGATTGTAGAACACCCCAACAAGGAAGAACAGTAACGCTGCAATCAGACCGTGTGAAACCACTTGGAAAATGGCTCCTTGAATGCCTGCTTCATTAAGGGCGCCTAATCCGATTAAGACAATGCCCATATGGGAAATGGATGAATAAGCAAGGACCATTTTGAAATCCTTTTGCACAAGTGCCAGGAATGCCCCGTACAAAAGATTGATCACACCTAAAAGGGCAATAAATCCTGCTAATTCCTGAAATTGCTCCGGAAAAATCCCCATTCCAAAGCGAATTAAACCGTAAGCACCTATCTTTAATAGAATCCCGGCATGCAGCATAACAACCGATGGTGAGGCCTGTACGTGAACACGCACCATCCAGCTGTGCAACGGGAAAATAGGCAATTTAACGCCAAAGGCAATCAGCATGCCAATCAGCAATCCCATTTTTGCTCCTGGAGAAAACGCTAAATTCTCGGTATCAGATGCAAGGATGGCCGTTAAATCAGCGATATTGGATGTCCCTGTCCGGGCAAACAGCACCACAATCACAATAAGCAGCACTGCAGAACCTAAGCCATTATAAATAAGGAAGCTGAACGCTGCTTTTTCTTTTTCAAAATAACCCCATTTACCAATAAGGAAGAAAGTCGGAATAAGTGTGATTTCGAAAAAGATAAAGAACAGAATCAGGTTTTCCGCCGCAAATACACCAAGCATGCCAATTTCTAAAAGAAGGAACAAGAGAAAATAACCTTTCCATTCTTTCTGAATATACATGGATGCTACGGCAGCAAGTGTTGATAGGATAGCTGTCAGCACAAGCATAATGAGCGAGAATCCGTCTACACCCATTTCATAATTAATAGAAAACAGATCTCCCAGCGTCTTTGGATCGGCAAATTGAACCCATTTCACTTTTTCACTGAGTTCTGCTAAATCCGCTCCAGCCCGATATTGAAAAAAGGCTGTTAGCGATAAAATAAGTGCCGGCAATGTAGCCAAAAAACCGACTAATTTAATTAATGCTTCATTAGACTTCGGCAGCAATGAAATAATAGCGATTCCGAGTAAAGGGGAGAAGACAAGAACTGTTAAAAAATATGCCATACCCATCATAGATACCCCCCTGTTACCGCAAATACAACGATCAAAATAGCTAATCCCACAAAAGCAACCGTTCCGTACTTTTGGATTTGTCCGCTTTGGAACTTGGATCCTGCGCTTCCAAGGCCAGAAATGATGCCAGCCACTCCCTTAACAATCCCCTCGACAAGAAAGGATTCAATAAACCGCAGGAACAGACTAAAGAAGCTAGTAACTTTTACAACAGTCATTTCATAAATCTCATCGATAAAGTATTTGTTATATAAAATGCTGTACAAGGTCGGTGCCCCGCCAGACAGCCAATCTCTTGATAAGGTACGCTTTCCATACATCAGCCATGCCAGAATAATTCCCGCAAGCGATACAATCGTGGCAACGATCATGATCCATGCAGGACCTTCAATATGCCCATGTCCCAGTGCCTCATTGCCTTCTGTCAGCCAGTCGCCAAGGAATGTGCCAAACCAAGGAGTGTTGACATAACCGGCAACAATCGCAAGAACCCCTAAGATCATCATAGGAACGGTCATTACGCTTGGTGATTCCTTGACATTGTCCATATGGCTGCGCGATTCTCCTGTGAACACCATAAAGAACAGACGGAACATATAAAAGGCTGTAAAGAAAGCCGCAATCACTGCAAGCCAGAATAAAACCACATGTCCATGGGACCATGCAGCAATGAGAATTTCATCCTTGCTGAAGAACCCGGAAAATAGCGGAACCCCGCTGATGGCCAAAGTTCCAATTAAGAACAGCGGACCCGTCAGGCGCAGCTTTTTCCAAAGCCCACCCATCTTTTCAATATCCTGTGTATGAACAGCATGGATAACACTTCCCGCCGCAAGGAACAGCAATGCCTTAAAGAATGCATGTGTCATTAAGTGAAATACACCAGCCACATATCCTGCAGAGCCAAGGGCAAGCATCATATAGCCAAGCTGGCTGACTGTCGAATAGGCTAGTACTCTTTTAATATCTTTTTGTACAAGACCAATGCTCGCTGCAAAAATCGCTGTAAACGCTCCGATAACCGCAACGGTCATCAAGGCTGTTGGGCTTGCCGTGAACAGCGGGAATAACGCAGCAACTAAATAGACCCCTGCAGCAACCATCGTTGCGGCGTGGATTAATGCAGATACTGGCGTCGGACCTTCCATCGCATCCGGAAGCCAGGTATGTAGCGGAAACTGGCCTGATTTTCCGACAGCTCCTACGAAAATAAGAATCGCCGTCAAAGTAATCATTGTGGATGAAATGGAACCCGCCTCAACAGCTGCGAAGATTTCATCATATTCAAAGCTGCCAGCCTGCCAGAATAACAGAATCATTCCGATCAAAAGGCCGACATCGCCGATACGGGTCATAATAAATGCCTTTTTCGCTGCCTTCTTTGCTTCTTCTTTATAAAAATAAAAACCGATGAGCAAGAACGAACCTAAACCGACAAGCTCCCAAAAGATATAGGTTTGCAATAAATTCGGCGATAGGACCAGCCCAAGCATTGCAAAGGTAAATAACCCTAGATAAGCGTAGTAAATCGGGAATCGTTCATCACCATGCATGTATCCCTTGGAATAGGTATGGACAAGGAAACTGACAAGTGATACGATCACCAGCATTAATGCATTTAACTGATTGACTTCAAAACCCGCCGTTAACTGAAGATCTCCTATCGTCAGCCAAACAGCTTCCCCTTTATAGGTCGGCGCCGAAAATCGTTCAAATAGCACCAGCAAAGAATAAACGAGGGATGCAAGCGAAAGCAGAATTCCTATGTACGCACTTGCATCTTTTAGCCGTTTGCCGAATAAGACAAGGAGCAAAAACGATAAAAGCGGGAAAAGCGGTATGATCCATGCACTCTCCATCAATATCACAATCCCCTTTTTAGAACACGCTGTCTTTATATGATTGATACACATTAGCGCGCCAGATTGAAACTCCTTAATGTTTCATTGTGTTCATTTCGTCAATATTCACTGTTTTGCGGTTGCGGTATAAAGCTATTAAAATGGCAAGTCCAATGGCTGCCTCTGCTGCTGCAACAGTCATTGCAAAGAGGGCAAACACTTGGCCTGTAATGGATGGCATGACGCCAAATTTACTGAATGCAACTAGATTGATATTGACAGCATTGAGCATTAATTCAATAGAAATTAACACTATGACTGTATTTCGTTTGGTTAATGCTCCGAATAGCCCGATACAGAATAAAATGAGGGCCAATGCCAGGTAGGCCGACAATGGAACTGAACTCATTCCTTTTCCGCCTCCTTTTCATCGTCCTTTTTCGCCAAGATGATGGCCCCGATAAGTGTAGCCAAAAGCAGAACTGAAACTAGTTCAAACGGGATGATATATTTTGAGTACAGCGCCATGCCAATTTGTTCTGTATTGTTTTCATGCAGGGCAGCTGGTACCTGCTCAATATCAAGATTGTAAATCCCCACATAAACTGCAAAGGCAAATCCTAGAACGCCGAGAAAAAGAAACAGTGTTCGCAGACGTCCTGTTTTTGGCACCTGTGTATCATCATGACGGGTAAGCATGATGCCGAAAAGCATCATGATAGTGATAGCCCCGGAATAGATTAAAATCTGCGCGAAAGCAAGGAATTCAGCAGATAGCAGAACAAAGATCCCTGCAATGCTGACAAAGGATAAAACCAATGCCAATACCATATGCACGACCTTGGAAAGGTTCAATAACAGCACGCCGCCGACAACAGCAACAATTGCAAGTACGATAAATGCAAGAAACTCGCCTGAAAACGTCATGCTTTATTCACCTTCCGTATGTTCTCATCATTTTCATCCAGCCATTCCAAGTTTTTAAATAGTTCATCACGGCTGTATTCCGCCAATTCAAAGTTATTGGTCATGATGATTGCTTCTGTTGGACAGACTTCTGTACATAAATCACATAAGATACAGATTTCAAAGTTGATATCATAGGTGTCAATAATTTTTCCTTTTTTATTAGGGTCCGGATGCTTTTTCCCTGTTAATTGGATGCAATCTGTCGGGCAAATATTGGCACACTGGTTGCAGACAATACATTTTTCCGGGTAAAACTTCTGTATCCCGCGAAAACGGTCCGGAAGCGGCAGCGGCTCATTTGGATATTCATATGTGACCTTATTTCTCGATAAATTTTTCAGGGTATATGACAAACCTTTTGCTAATCCAAATCCAAGCATGTTTTTTCACCCCTTGCAGTTGTATACATTTCTATGAATCTTAAAATACGGTACAAAGCTTAGAGCAGGTCTACTAGCTCTTTTATTAATGCAGTTAAGAAAATATTCGCCAGCGCAATTGGCAAAAGGACTTTCCAGCCAAATTCCATTAATTTGTCCGCCCGTATCCGCGGCAATGTGCTTCGTATCCAAATAAGGAAAAAGATCACAAGCATAAATTTAAGGGCAAACCAGACTGCACCTGGAATGAAGTCCAGGAAGGAGAATAACGGCAGCCAGCCGCCTAAGAATAAAACAGTTGTTAATGATGCCATGGCAAACATATACACATATTCTGAAAGCATGAAGAATGCCCAGCGGAATCCTGAATACTCTACATGAAAACCGGCAACGAGCTCGTTTTCCGATTCAGGAAGGTCAAATGGCACACGATTTAATTCAGCCACCGATGCTATTAAAAAAACAATGAAAGCAATCGGCTGCCAAACAATAAACCAGAGTCCTTTCTGTGCTTCAACAATATCGTTCAAGTTCAAGCTTCCAGATAAAAGAATGACGCCAACAATGGACATAACCAGCGGGATCTCATAGGAAATCATCTGAGCAGCTGCCCGCATTCCGCCTAGTAAGGCATACTTATTATTGGACGCCCAGCCGCCGGTCACCATGCCAATCGTAGTTAATCCCGAAATGGCGATATAATACAGCAGGCCCACGCCAATGTCTGCAAACTGCAGTTTATCCGTGAACGGGATGGTGGCAATAACCATAAATGATGGAGCAAAGGCAATGACAGGCGCCAAAATAAACAATGGCCGGTCTGCAAGCTTTGGAATGGTATCTTCCTTTAATAGAAGCTTTAGAACATCAGCAACTGTTTGCAATAATCCCCAGCGTCCTCCAACCTGGTTCGGCCCCTGACGGATTTGCATAAATCCCATGACTTTCCGTTCTGCAAGAATGGCGTACGTAACAAATCCCAAAATGACAAATAAAAAGACAGTCGCAAGCAAAAAGAAAATTCCAAAGTTAAGCAGTCCTGGCTGTGAGTGCAGTAAACCTTCTATCATTAGCCATCCACCTCCCCTAGGATGATATCAACAGCTCCTAGTATGGAAATTAAGTTTGCAATATTTGCCCCCTTTAACAGCTTAGGGAGAATTTGAAGATTATAGAATGATGGCCTTCTAAATTTCAGCCGGTACGGTTCTTTTTTTCCATCACTGGCAATATAGCAGCCGATTTCTCCGCGCGGTGATTCAATGCGGACAAACGCCTCACCCTTAGGCGCTTTAATAATCTTTGGCACTTTTGCCATGATTTCACCTTCAGCAGGGAATTGCTCGACAGCCTGTTCTAGAATTTTCAAGGATTCTTCAATTTCAGCCAGGCGAACGTGGTAGCGCGCCCATGCATCTCCTGACTCCTGAACAGGGATATCAAAATCAAACCGGTCATAAATAGAGTATGGCTCATTTTTGCGAAGATCCCATTTTACCCCTGTGCAGCGCAAATTAGCTCCGCTTAGTGAATAATTGAGCGCATCCTCCTTCGTATATGTACCAATTCCTTTTACACGGTTCATAAAAATTTCGTTGCCTGTAACAAGCTGGTGGTAGCCTTTTAATTGTTCACGCATATAAGGAATAAATTCTCTTACTTTATCAATCCAGCCTTCTGGCGCATCCCACTTGACTCCGCCTACACGCATATAGTTAAAAGTCAGCCGGGCCCCGGAAAGCTCATTGAGCATATTTATGATCATTTCTCTTTCACGGAAAGCATATAGAAGCGGACTTGTCGCTCCGAGGTCGAGCAAAAACGTCCCCCACCAGACAAGGTGGCTGGCCACACGGCCAAGCTCCATAGCTATGACTCTTAAATAATCAGCCCTTTCAGGAACCTGAATATCCATCATCGTTTCAACCGCATGGCAAATGACATAGTTATTGGTCATGGCAGAAACATAGTCCATCCGGTCGGTATAAGGTATGATTTGGGTATATTGAAGGTTCTCTGCCAGCTTTTCTGTACCGCGGTGAAGATAGCCGATGACTGGCTTAGCTTCTACAATCGTTTCCCCGTCAATTTTTAAAACTAAACGGAAAACACCGTGTGTACTGGGATGCTGAGGTCCTACGTTCAAAAGCATTTCTTCTGTTCGTAACATCGGTTACACCTCCACATCATACGGTTCATAGTCTTTTCTAAGCGGATGACCGACCCAATCTTCCCCAAGCATGATGCGGTGCAGATTAGGATGGTTTGTAAATCTAATCCCAAGCAAGTCATATGCTTCACACTCTGGCCAGTCAGCGCCCGCCCATAATGACACTAAAGATTCAATGACTGGTTCATCCCTGTCAATTTTCACCTTAAGGGCAACGGTTTGACTATTTTTATACGAGTATAAATGTACATAGACCTCCATATGTGTTTCAAAGTCGGTTCCATGCAGCTCTGAAAGATAATCGAAGCCTAATTGTTCATTGTATTTCAGAAACTCGGCAATTTTGAAATATGATTCTCTCTTTGCAACCAATGTTGGGACTTCTTTTGATAGGTTATTAATATAAGAATCTTCTAAAACTTCTTTACCTAAGTTCTCCTCAATTACCTTTACATACTTATCAAGGAATGGCTGGTTTGCTGATGGCTTCTTTTCTTCAGCTGGCACATCCGCAGCTTTTGCACCGCCTGCTTTGGCACGTGCAGCAGCGGCCGCGGCAGCTTTTGCCTTGGCAGCAGCAATCGCCTTGGCTTTTTCGTCAGCACTTGCTCCGCCTCCTGCTTTTGCTGCAGCGGCGGCTTTCGCTTTTGCTGCGGCTGCAGCTTTTGCCTTGGCAGCAGCGATCGCCTTAGCCTTTTCATCATCGCCAGCTTCTCCTGCCTCACCTGATTGCTCTGCCATTGCAGCAGCCTTTGCTTTTGCAGCTGCGGCAGCTTTTGCTTTGGCAGCGGCCTTCGCCTTCGCGGCTGCTGCGGCTTTTGCCTTTTCATCATCAAGAGCTTCAGCTGGCTCTTCTATTTCCGCTTGTTCTGTCTGTTCTTTTGCTTTCAATTTTGCAAGAGCGGCGGCCTTTGCTTTGGCGGCGGCAGCAGCTTTCGCCTTCGCTTTGTCCAGATCTTCAGCCGGCGCTTCTGCCTCTGCTTCTGATTGTTCTGCTTGTTCTTTCGCTTTCATTTTTGCAAGAGCGGCGGCCTTTGCTTTGGCGGCAGCTTTCGCCTTCTCCGCTGCTTCTTTCTTAAGCTGATCAAAATCCTTTTCCCCGCTCATCGGTTAGATCACCTTCTTCCCCGTCTTTGCCTCATAGCGGATTTTTTCCCGCAATTTATTTATTCCATAAATAAGTGCTGCTGGGTTTGGAGGGCATCCAGGAATATACACATCAACAGGCACAATCTGGTCGACACCTTTAACAACCGAATAGGATTTAACATATGGACCCCCGGCTGTTGCACAAGATCCCATAGCGATTACCCATTTTGGCTCTGGCATCTGATCATACAGCCGGCGAAGAATCGGAGCCATCTTCTTTGTAACTGTGCCCGATACAATCATGACATCTGATTGACGAGGGGAGTTTCGATAAAATGTCCCAAATCGCTCCAAATCATAGTGCGCATTACTGGCCTGCATCATTTCGATAGCACAGCAAGCAAGTCCAAAAGTCATTGGCCATAAAGAATTGCTTCGCGACCATGCCTTGATTTGTTCCAAAGTAGACATGAACACGCTACGCTGAACAGATTCCATTTCTTCTGGTGAGACGTTTTCTAATTTTAGGTCCATTTCAACACCTTCTTTTTCCAAGCATATACAAGTCCAATCACAAGCATGAATACAAAAATGAGCATTTCAATTAGTGCAAAGATTCCGAGTTTTTCATAAGCAACTGCCCAAGGGTATAGGAAGATTGTTTCTACGTCAAAAATAACGAACATCAGTGCAAACATGTAATAGCGCACATTAAATTGCACCCTTGAATCATGAAACGGATCATTACCGCTTTCATATGTAGTGTACTTTGCGTCGATTGGCTTATGAGGACGCAACAGCTTTCCTAAAAACATAGCCACTACAGGCAGCAAAATTCCCAGACACAGGAACACAAAGACGATCAAATAGTTATTTTGATACACATTTAGCATCTCTATGTCCATCCCCTCCGATTTTATTTAATTTTCAAAATCATTACAATTGTAACCGTATTCATTATAGCATTGGATCCAATTTGTGTCATCAAACCCATGGGATTTTTAAGAATTCTTTAAAAACTATAGATAAATCCAATACAATATAACAATTGAAACGATCCCCCCATCTTATTAAAAGGGAATTTTTTTCTTTTGTCAGTGAGATATGTCAAGATTCGGATATCTCTTTCAATAAAACACCCCTTTTTAGACAGTCTATTATAGACAAACAGAATCAGAACAAAAAAAACACCCTCTAGTAAATACTAGAAGGTGTTTTATCATAGGCTCTGTTAAAGTCGTTGATTTCCACTTAAGGCACTGCGCGCACCTTAGGGCGGTCCGTGAGCCTCCTCGTCGCTAACGCTCCTGCGGGGTCTCCCGTTGACACGCTTCTCCCGCAGGAGTCTCCGTGCCTTCCGTTCCAATCAACTGAGTTATAAAAGTAACTTTTTTATCAGGGTCTATTTATTAAAAATGCTTATCTGTTACGTTAAGACGGTTGATGGCACGCTGCAGTGCAAGTTCTGCACGTTTGAAGTCAACGTTCTCACGTTTGTTGTCTTGCAGACGCTGTTCAGCGCGTTCTTTCGCCTTCTTTGCACGCTCAACATCAATGTCGTCAGCCTTTTCAGCTGATTGTGCAAGAATCGAAACGTTATCTGGACGAACTTCAATGAAACCGCCGCTAACTGCAACAAAATCGGTTTGTCCGCCATTTTTCAAGCGAACGGCTCCAATTTTCAACGGTGCAACCATTGGAATGTGGCCAGGCAAAATTCCTAACTCACCGCTTTGAGCTTTTGTACTTACCATTTCCACATCGGATTCATACACCGGGCCATCAGGAGTAACAACACTGACATGAATTGTCTTCATTTTTTACCCTCCTGGTCCTAAATTAGACCTCTACGCCCATTTTCTTAGCATTCTCAACAACCTCTTCGATACGTCCTACGAGGCGGAATGCATCTTCTGGAAGGTGGTCATATTTACCTTCAAGAATTTCTTTGAATCCTTTAACGGTTTCTTTAACTGGTACGTATGAACCTGGCTGACCAGTAAACTGTTCAGCAACGTGGAAGTTTTGTGATAAGAAGAACTGAATACGGCGAGCACGTGCTACGACAAGCTTATCGTCATCACCAAGCTCATCCATACCAAGGATTGCAATGATATCTTGTAATTCTTTGTAACGCTGTAATGTTGACTGTACTTGACGAGCCACTTCGTAATGCTCTTCTCCAACAATTTCAGGAGATAGGGCGCGAGAAGTTGAAGCAAGCGGGTCAACCGCAGGATAAATACCCATTTCAGAAAGCTTACGCTCAAGGTTTGTTGTTGCATCTAAGTGAGCGAAAGTTGTTGCTGGAGCTGGGTCAGTATAGTCATCGGCAGGAACATAAATCGCTTGGATTGATGTTACAGAACCTACGTTAGTTGATGTGATACGCTCCTGTAATTTACCCATTTCTGTCGCAAGTGTCGGCTGGTAACCAACCGCTGAAGGCATACGGCCTAAAAGGGCAGAAACCTCAGAACCTGCTTGTGTGAAACGGAAGATGTTATCAATGAAGAAAAGAACGTCTTGTCCTTGTACATCACGGAAATATTCAGCCATTGTCAAACCTGTAAGGGCAACACGCATACGTGCACCAGGAGGCTCGTTCATCTGACCGAAAACCATCGCTGTTTTCTTGATAACACCAGAGTCTGTCATTTCATAGTAAAGGTCATTACCTTCACGTGTACGCTCACCTACACCGGCAAATACAGAAATACCGCCGTGCTCTTGAGCGATGTTATTGATTAATTCCTGGATTAATACGGTTTTACCTACACCGGCACCACCGAATAGACCGATCTTTCCACCTTTAATATATGGAGCAAGTAGATCTACTACCTTAATTCCAGTTTCAAGAATTTCAACCTTCGTTGATAGTTGCTCAAAATTTGGCGCTTCTCTATGGATAGAATTACGCTCAGCATCCGCAGGAACAGGCTCATCTAAATCAATGGAATCTCCTAAAACGTTGAATACACGTCCAAGGGTTACGTCCCCAACCGGTACAGAGATTGGTGCACCAGTGTCCGTTACTTCCATACCGCGTTGTACGCCATCGGTAGATGCCATTGCAATGGTACGAACTGTATCATCACCTAAATGAAGGGCAACTTCAAGAGTTAAGTTGATAGCAACTTCAGATTCGTTACGCGCGTCGCTTTTGATTGTCAATGCATTATAGATCTCAGGAAGCTGACCTTCATCGAACTTTACGTCAACAACCGGACCCATGACTTGAAGTACGCGTCCTTTGTTCATCTTTTTCCCTCCTAAGCTTTATTCTAAGGCGGCTGCTCCGCCAACAATTTCAGTAATTTCTTGTGTGATTGCTGCTTGACGTGCACGGTTGTAGCTTAGGCTTAGTGAGTTGATAAGCTCGTTTGCATTATCCGTGGCACTCTTCATGGCTGTCATTCTTGAGGCATGTTCACTAGCCTTACTGTCAAGAAGCGCACCATAAATTAAGCTTTCTGCATATTGAGGCAGCAATACTTCTAAAATTTCTTCAGCAGATGGTTCAAACTCATAGGAAGTTAGCTTAGCAGAGGTCGCAATATCGGTAAGCGGAAGAAGCTTCTTCTCTGTTACTTCCTGTGAAATGGTATTGATAAAGTGGTTATAGACTAAGTGCAGTTCATCGAATGTTTCATCGGCAAACATGCCAACTGTTTTGCTTGTAATATCTTTTATTTCGGCAAACTCAGGCTGATCTGGCACACCAACAATATCAAGGATCACGTTCGCACCTTGTTTCTTGAAGAAATCGCGTCCCATACGGCCGATAGCAATGATTGCATATTCATCCTTTGATTTATGACGCTTTTGAATCGTTTGGAATACCTGGCGAATGACGTTACTGTTAAATGCCCCAGCAAGACCACGGTCGGAGGTAATCACGATATAGCCAGTCTTTTTAACTGGGCGGTGCGTTAACATTGGATGTGATGCATCCTTGCTTCCGATTGCGATGGAAGCTGTTACCTCCTGGATTTTCTCCATGTAAGGAACAAAAGATTTTGCATTCAATTCGGCACGGCTCATTTTTGAAGCAGATACCATCTGCATGGCTTTGGTAATATGACTCGTTTTCTTTGTCGAATTTATACGGTTTTTAATATCGCGTAATGATGCCACAGGTTCTCACCACCCTTTTTCAAAGATTGTCAAAGGGAAAGGCCCAGCTTATATGCAGGGCGCTTTCCACCTTTATATGTTAGTCCGAGACTTTGGTATAGAATTATTCGGATACTGCGAAGGTTTTCTTGAACTCGTTAATCGCAGCAGCCATATCGTCATCAGCAGGAAGTTCTTTTGTTGTTGCGATATGGTCTAACAATTCTTTGTGGTTAAGATCCATCCAAGTATGGAACTCTTCTTCGAAACGGCGGATATCCTGAACAGGAATATCATCTAAGAAACCGCGAGTAAGTGCATAAAGGATTGCAACCTGTTTTTCGACTTTAAGAGGTTTGTTAAGATCCTGCTTAAGAACCTCTACTGTACGAGCACCACGGTTTAGTTTTGCTTGTGTTGCTTTATCAAGGTCTGAACCAAACTGAGCAAATGCTTCCAATTCACGGTAAGATGCAAGGTCTAGACGTAGTGTACCAGCAACCTTCTTCATCGCTTTAATTTGCGCGGAACCACCAACACGTGATACAGAAAGACCCGCATTAATCGCCGGACGAACACCGGAGAAGAATAGGTCAGACTGAAGGAAGATTTGTCCATCAGTGATTGAGATTACGTTTGTAGGAATATAAGCAGATACGTCACCTGCTTGTGTTTCAATAAATGGCAATGCTGTGATAGAACCAGCACCTTTTGCATCACTTAATTTAGCTGCACGCTCTAACAGACGGCTGTGCAAGTAGAATACATCCCCTGGATAGGCTTCACGGCCTGGAGGACGGCGTAATAACAAGGAAAGTTCACGGTAAGCAGATGCTTGCTTTGTTAAGTCATCATAGACAACAAGTACGTGCTTGCCTTGAAGCATAAATTCTTCACCCATTGAAACCCCAGCATATGGTGCTAAGAATAGCAATGGAGCTGGCTGTGATGCAGATGCAGTAACAACAATTGTGTAATCCATCGCACCATTTTTACGTAAAGTTTCTACTAATCCGCGGACTGTAGATTCTTTTTGTCCGATTGCCACATAGATACAGATCATATCCTGATCCTTTTGGTTCAAGATTGTATCGACTGCAACAGATGTTTTACCAGTTTGACGGTCACCGATGATTAACTCACGCTGTCCGCGTCCGATTGGCACAAGTGCATCAATCGCTTTAATACCCGTTTGAAGCGGCTCGTGTACGGATTTACGATCCATAACACCGAAAGCTGGGCTTTCAATTGGGCGTGTTTTTGTTGTATTAAGTGGACCCATACCATCAACAGGTTGTCCTAGAGAGTTAACAACACGTCCGATTAACTCTTCACCAACTGGAACCTCCATGATGCGGCCCGTACGGCGAACCTCGTCACCTTCACGGATGTCTGTATAAGGTCCAAGGATAATGATACCGACGTTATTTTCTTCAAGGTTTTGAGCCATACCCATAACGCCGTTTGAAAACTCAACAAGTTCTCCAGCCATGGCATTATCGAGGCCATGAGCACGGGCGATACCGTCACCGACTTGGATAACAGTACCTACATCACTCACTTGAATTTCCGACTGATAGTTTTCTATTTGCTTCTTTATCAGCGCACTGATCTCTTCAGCTTTGATGCTCATGAGTTTCACCCCTATCTACGAATCTTAGCCTAATAATTGACGTTCTAAACGGGCTAGCTTGCCGCGCAAGCTGCCATCTAATATACGATTTCCAATGCGAAGCTTTAGGCCGCCAAGCAAATTGGAATCAACAATATTTTCAATTCTAAGTGATTTTTTTCCAACTCTTGCTGCAAACGTTTCAGACAAGCCTTTCTTTTCCGCATCTGTTAGCGGGCGAATAGAATAAACCTTCGCTTCAGCAATGCCTCTTTCATCATTTGCGAGCTGGATGAACTGATCAGCCACCTCAATAATTTCGTTTTCACGATGGCGTTCAATTAAAATCATTAGTGTATTTTGCACGTATGTGCTTGCAGATGCGAATGCACCTTTTAGAATCTCCTTCTTCTTTTCAATGGTAAGCTTTGGAGATTTCAAAACGGCACCTAACTCTGGGTTCGTGTTCACAACTTCTTTTACTACACGAAGCTCTTCTTCCATTTGGTCAAGAAGCTGATGTTCATTTGCGAGCTGGAAAAGAGCTAACGCATAGCGCTTTGCTACAGTTGAGCCTGTCATCGCTCTTCTCCTGCCTCTTGAATATATTCATTAATAAGCTTTTCTTGATCGGCTTCAGTTAATTCCTTTTCAATTACTTTAGAAGCAATTAATACAGATAATGAAGCAACTTGTTCACGAATAGCAGCAACAGCCTTTTCTTTCTGCTGTTCAATTTCAATCTTAGCGGATTCTTTCAAGCGATCTGCCTCTTCGCGGGCTGCCACAACGATTTCCTCACGCTGGATTTCGCCTTGCTTTTTCGCATTTTCAATTAAGCCTTGCGCCTCACCGCGAGCTTCTTTTAAAAGTTCTCTTTGTTCTTCTAAAATCTTCTTCGCTTCGGCACGGCTTTGTTCTGCTGATTCAATTTCACTAGCGATATGCTCTTCACGCTCACGCATAATGCCCATCAATGGACCCCAGGCAAATTTCTTAAGAAGCGCAAGCAAAATGATAAACATCGCAAGCTGGAATAAAATATCCCCGCCGTTAAAAGCTGATCCAAGTACTAAACTTGACACCGACGATTCACTCCCTTCAAGAGTCTTCAAAAAGGTTTATATTAACGTTTTCTTTTCAGGAATTTAGTAATACATAAAGGAATGGCGAAGGTTCTCAATTGAATGATCTTCGCCATTTAAAAATTTCTATCGTATGAATTAGCCACCGATAACCATGAACGCGATAACTACGCCGATGATAGGAATCGCCTCAACTAACGCAACCCCGATGAACATTGTAGTTTGAAGCATACCGCGAGCTTCTGGCTGACGGGCAATACCTTCAACTGTTCTAGACACGATAAGACCGTTACCGATACCAGCACCTAGTGCTGCTAAACCGATTGCAATTGCTGCTGCTAAAAGACCCATTATTAAGTTCCTCCTTAAAATTGTATAAAAATATATTATTTATAATGGTTTGTTCATAAAATGAACAGTATATATTAATGGTCTGCGCTCACTTTGTGAGACAAGTAAACCATTGTTAACATGGTAAAAATGAATGCCTGGATGGCACCAATAAAGACTGAGAATCCTTGCCATGCAAGAGTTGGAATAATGGCCGCAAGGTGACCGCCTACGCCAGTAGCCAAGCTTCCAGCTAGTAGTCCAAGCAGGATTTCCCCTGCGTAGATGTTCCCGTAAAGACGCAAGCCAAGTGTTAAGGTATTGGCAAACTCTTCAATGATTTTCAATGGGAATAAGAACCACATTGGCTGTACAAAGGTTTTACCATAATGGCCAAACCCGTGCATTTTAATTCCATAATAATGTGAAAGTCCAACAACCATTGTCGCTAATGTTAATGTTACGACAGGGTCAGCTGTAGGTGATTTCCACCATAGTTGATCATTTATTACTACTGAGAACGGAAGTCCTAGAAAGTTAGAAATGGCAATATACATAATTAATGTAATACCTAGAATGTGGAATCTTCCGCCTGTTTTCCAGTCCATCGTACTATTGATAATATTTTTAACAAAATCCATGATCCACTCGAAAAAGTTCTGCATTCCTGTTGGCTTCATGGCTAAACGACGGGTGGAAAGTACTGCGATGATGAAGACAATGAGACTTGCAACTGTAATCATCAGTACGTTAGCTAAGTTAAATGTTAACCCCATAAAGTCATATAAAGGAGCTTCGTGATGCATTAGTGTTTCACCTCTCTTCCCCACTATTTATGTAAATGAAAAGATTGAAAAAAATAATCTATCATAATGACAATATAGGATGTCATTAATCCAACAACCACACTTATCAGATGGATTTTCTCGGGATATTCCAAGGCAACCATCACTGCCAGAACAGCAGAAGCCATCCTAGTAATCATTCCAAGCGACCGCACCTTTGTCCCATTGACAATCGCTTCTCCAAATCGCTCTGTTCTTCTAACTAAAAGCCACAGATTAAATAAACTTAAAGCAGTACCCAATAGAAGCCCAAGGAAGACAGATTGGTAATCAGTAAACCCCCAGCCAAGCACATAAACAGACAACAGAAGAAACATATATTTTCGCTGTCGTTTATATATTCCGCTTAATTCAGACATTTTGTTTATTCTCCTGTGAAAAAGTGCTGGATTAGGCGAAGCATCGCATAAACCCCAGCCGATAGCCCCATTAATAAACCTATGATTAAAAATAGCGGTTCGGTACCTGCCGCCCTATCAAGCCATCTTCCAATGAAAATGCCGATTAAGACAGATCCGACTAATTGTGATAGAATAGCGGACATCAAGCCCATCGCTTGAAAGGGGCTGCGGTTTTTCTGACGCATTGAAACGCATCCTCTCTTTGCTGCTAAGAGAATGTTTTTAGCGGGTTTTTCGAGGTTATGCCAGCGAAATTCATCACTTGCTTACAAGAAAATCACTGCAAAATATTTAAGAAAACCCTATAGGTTTATACCCTTTGTAAGCATACAATAGTGATTTGTCAATGTCAATGCGTTTATAGTGAAAAAGCTCACTAACAAATCCGCTAGAATTTGGTATGTTCACATTTTAGTCACAATTTCATTTTTCTATAATAAAAAAAAAGCGAGGTGCAGTTTCCTCGCCTTTTTCTATTACTTCCTTAGTCTTTCAGGACTTGATTCCTCAAGGACTTCTCCGTTGGGCTGGACTATCAGATAGGTTTCAATAGAATCCTCCTGTCCGGCCTTTTTCGCAAACACTTTCATAATATATACACCAGGCTTTGGCAGCTGGCTGCTTTTGATCTCTTTCATTACCTGCCCTTTGCTGACGTTTCTTTTCCAATCGAGAAATTGGATAAAGCGAAGGCTGTCACTATCAAATACGGCTATGCCAAATTCCTCTGCTCCCCCCGGCAGATATACCTCATAGCGGTAGGTTTCCTGGGAGTCCCCTTTCCCCAAGCCAAATCCCATAACCCTTGGATAATCGGGTTCTTCAAGGACATATAAATATGGAATCCTTACCTGCTGGGGTCCTGCATGTAAAATAATGGCGCCGTCATAGATCTTTTTTTCCAAAAGCTTTGGTTCAACGGACAGTTTGATTTCAACCCGCTTCTTTTCCCCTGGCTTTAAATAGAATGATAAAGGAAACTTCCAGGACAGCCCGTTTTCCGCGCGTGGAATAGTAAAGGAAAATTGCTGCGGCACCTCGCCGGTGTTTTCAACCGTGACAAAACCGCTGTGTTCATGCATCCGATCAGCAATTTGAAATTTGCCAAATTGCAGGGATGCTGGCATTGCCAGTACATTGGTTTTTAGGGCTTTTTCAATTTGTATCCTTCCTGCCCCCTGCTCAAATGCCCGATACGGTTCCCCTCTGCGATTATCAAGCGATACCGCTGTATTCATCAAAGCAGCCTTCACTTTTTCCGGTCCCCAGTCGGGATGCGCCTGTTTAATAAGGGCACAAGCACCTGCTACATGCGGGGCTGCCATGCTCGTTCCCTGAAGGGGCAAATATCCTCCTGGCACGGTGCTATTAATAGCCACACCTGGCGCTAATACATCAGGTTTTATTTCCCAAGTAGAAGTGACCGGTCCGCGTGAACTGAAATCAGCAAGGATGTCTTTTTCCTCATGAATTTCCGTTCGGACAAGCAGCTTTCCTTTTGTTATTTTCTTTTTTATCTCTTCGCCTTTTTCCTTTGAAATAGCGGAAACGGGGATAGAAACATCCGCCTCTAAGTTACCAAAGAACGTTCCTTTTGTATTATTGAAAATAATAGCCGCCACTGCACCGGCTTTGCTGGCATTGACCGCCTTCTCTGTAAAGCTTAGTTCCCCTCTTTCCAGAAGAACAATTTTTCCGTCTGCATCCGTTAATTCCTCTGGCTTGCCAAGGCCTGCATACACCATCTCGTAGGAGCGATTAAAGTCCCAGTCTTTAGAACCATGCAATGGTTCTAGCCGAAGCCTGAGTCCTCCTGCATCAATATAAGGAATTTCCATAGTCGGGGTTGAGGCACCGACAGATATGGCTTTTGAAGCAGTCCCCGGTGAGCCGACCGTCCAGCTGTTTGGTCCCGAATTGCCTGATGAGGTTACTGCTATAACCCCTTTTTCGACAGCCTTATTAAGTGCCAGGCTAATCGGCAGGTCTGGACCATTGACATTATTGCCGAGCGATAAATTCACAATATCTACATTGTCTTTGATTGCCTGATCGATAGCGGCAATGACCTGCTCTGTGGTTCCGCTTCCCCCTGGGCCAAGAGCCCGATAAGCCAGGATTGTTGCTTCCGGCGCCACGCCTTTTATTTTCCCGTTTGCTGCAATAATCCCTGCAACATGGGTGCCGTGCAGGGTCGGCGCTCCTTGGGCAGCAAGTGTCTCCATGGGATCCTGATCATTGTCTACTAAATCATAGCCGCCCGCATAGTTATTTTTTAGATCCGGGTGGGTATAATCGATCCCAGTGTCAATCACACCGATTCTTACCCCTTTGCCAGTCAGCCTTCTATTTTGACCATCAAAAATTCCTCTTACCTCTTCAGCACCAATCACTTTATTGCTTTCTTCTGCATGAACCGTATAAGTATGGACAGGAGAGACATGTGAAGAGCCCACAATGGCAGAAAGCTGATTGATATCTGCCTGTTTTCCTTTTACCGAAAAACCGTTTAACGCATACTTGTAAATATGCCTTAGCTCCACATCAGGCACCGATCCAACCAGCCTTCTAATCTCCTGTTCACTTTTTTCCTGATCTAAAACAATAATCTGTACTTTTTCAGCATCAGGAGATTCCTTAGGAATAGGAGGGTGATTCAGCGTATGAGCGTAACTCGTGGAATGAAAAAAGAAAAAGAGGAAAATCGAAATAATGGCCAGCAGCTTCTTCATGAAAATCACCCTTTTTTCAAATAGGGTTTTCCTCACAAGCGGGAAATATACAGCCTTTTACTGCTTTAAAGCAGTGGGGGTCAGGCCCCCACCATGTTAACGCGTTAAACCACCGGGGGTCAGGCCCCCGCTCCTTTAAAGCGCTAAACAAGCAAAAAACTGGCCGCGCGGGCCAGTTTTTCTGTTTTATTTTGTTCCGAATAGACGGTCTCCTGCGTCACCAAGGCCTGGAACAATATAGCCGTGGTCATTGAGCTTTTCGTCTAATGCCGCAATGTAGATGTCAACATCAGGGTGAGCTTCTTGTAAAGCGCTGACCCCTTCCGGAGCTGCCACTAGGCACATGAATTTAATATGCTTGGCTCCGCGCTTTTTCAAAGCATTAATAGCTTCGACAGCAGAACCTCCAGTAGCAAGCATAGGATCCACAACGATAAAGTCTCTTTCCTCTACATCACTAGGAAGCTTTATGTAATACTCAACAGGCTTTAATGTTTCCGGATCACGATATAAACCGATATGGCCGACTTTTGCAGCAGGGATCAGCTTAATAATTCCGTCTACCATGCCAATGCCCGCACGAAGAATAGGGATTACACCGATCTTTTTCCCTGATAAAACTTTTGCTGTCATCGAGCTTAGCGGTGTTTCAATTTCAACATCCTCTAAGGTCATATCTCTTGTAATTTCGAATGCCATTAGCGTTGCCACTTCGTCAACCAGTTCACGGAACTCCTTTGTTCCTGTATCTTTACTGCGGATATATGTAAGCTTATGCTGAATCAGTGGATGGTCAAACACATACACCTTTGCCATGTAAATCTCTCCTTTCTTGAATGAGGAAGAAGTTGCTTAAACGCAAAAATCTTCATACTTCGACATTTCTTTCTAACTGCACCCCGTCAATTTTACAGAAAAAGCGTTTTCGGAGCAACCACGAAAATGCGCGATTTGCTAGTTCCAGCTCCTGCTTTTAAAAATGTTAAAGAATTGCCATACTCTTTGCAGTCGATATTATTCCCTTGGATTGGATTTTTAAAGATGAAGCTGCAAATTAATCGCAGGTATTTCGCGGTTTGAACCCCCGAAAAAAACCCGGCTCTCATTGTTCGGAGAGCCGGGTCTATTCATAACGCAACGATTACTTTTCTGGATAAAGAGTAAATTGGCTTGTTAAAGCGATAACACGCTGTCTGGCTTCTTCAAGCTTCGCTTCATCTTCATAGTTCTTCAATGTAAATGCGATAATTGAAGCAATCTCTTCCATTTCCTTTAGACCGAATCCGCGGGATGTAACGGCAGCTGTACCAACACGGATACCGCTTGTTACAAACGGACTTTCAGTTTCAAATGGAATCGTATTTTTATTAACAGTAATGCCGACTTCATCAAGTACCTTTTCTGCCACTTTACCTGTTAAGCCAAGTGAACGGACATCTAAAAGAAGCAAGTGGTTGTCTGTTCCGCCGGAAACTAAGTTAATTCCTTCTTGCTGCAGACTTTCAGCAAGCTGCTTTGCATTGGCAACAATGTTTTGCGCATACTGCTTGAAATCGTCCTGAAGCGCTTCTCCAAATGCTACTGCTTTAGCAGCGATGACATGCATAAGCGGACCGCCTTGGATTCCTGGGAAAATAGACTTGTCAATTTGCTTGGCATACTTTTCTTTGCAAAGGATCATACCTCCGCGTGGACCTCTTAGCGTCTTATGCGTAGTGGTCGTAACAAAATCTGCATATGGTACTGGGTTTGGATGAAGACCAGCAGCCACTAAACCAGCAATATGGGCCATGTCAACCATCAAGTAAGCGCCAACCTCATCAGCGATTTCCCAGAAACGTTTGAAATCAATTTCACGAGGATATGCACTGGCACCAGCCACAATTAACTTTGGTTTATGCTCGCGGGCTTTTTCTAATACGACATTATAGTCGATTTGATGTGACTTTTCGTCAACACCGTACTCAACAAAGTTGTACTGGATTCCACTGAAGTTAACCGGGCTTCCGTGTGTTAAGTGTCCGCCATGGGAAAGGTTCATACCAAGAACCGTATCGCCCTGCTGCAGGATGGTGAAATACACAGCCATATTTGCCTGTGCACCAGAGTGCGGCTGCACGTTCGCATGTTCGGCTCCAAAAATTTGCTTGGCACGGTCACGGGCTAGGTTTTCTACAACATCGACATGCTCACAGCCGCCGTAGTAGCGTTTTCCTGGATAACCTTCAGCGTATTTGTTTGTTAAAACAGATCCTTGAGCTTCCATCACTGCTTCACTGACAAAGTTTTCTGATGCAATTAATTCAATTTTGGTTCTTTGGCGCTCTAACTCATCTTGAATCGATTTGAAAACTTGCTCATCTTGCTGTGCTAAATGTTTCATATGTAATCCTCCCCTTTATAAAACTATTATTAATAGAAGAAAATACGACTCTATTTTGAAAATTCTCTTTCATATTATCATGTTTTAATGTTTAAAAGAAGTAGATTTTAGCAGAGTGCGGAAAGGGTGACCAAGCTCTAGGCGCAAACCTTTAAAAAGCGCGCCTTTTTTCTATCGGCACGCTTCGTTTTCTTGCTTGCGTTCATATACTGCTCTTACACCGCCAATTAGCTTTGGACGCACTTTTGCCATGGTTACATGTGCCTCACCAATATTTTTCTGCGATGTTCTGATCGGCACAGCTACATGCTTTAAATGCATGCCGATAAAAGTATCACCAATATCGATTCCGGCATCAGCTTTAATATGTTCTACAACAACCGGGTCGGTAAAATGGTTAAAAGCATAGGTAGCCATCGAACCGCCTGCATTTCTCACAGGGATTACACTTACCTCATCCAGCCGATTCTCTTCGGCCGTTTTTCGCTCAATCACAAGGGCGCGATTTAAATGTTCACAGCATTGGAAAGCCAGTGATGCCCCCGTTGATTCGCTAAATTTTTTCAGACGGGCAAAAAGCATTTCCGCGACTTCCTCCGAACCAGCAGTTCCAATTTTCTTACCAATCACTTCACTTGTGCTGCACCCTATCACAAGGATGCTTTTTTCTGTTAATGGCACCTGTTCAGAAAACTCACTGATCAATTGGTCAAACTGACTTCCCCAGGTTTCAATCGATTCTGTCAAAAAAGCTCACCCCTTTGGAAAAACTATTTGTTCTCGTAAGCTGTAATCTTGCCTACGCGTTTTTCATGACGTCCGCCTTCAAATTCTGTTGTCAGCCATACCTTGGCAATTTCTCTTGCCAGTCCTGGTCCAATGACACGCTCACCCATGGCCAGCATATTGCTGTCATTATGCTCCCGTGTAGCTTTTGCACTGAATACATCATGAACAAGAGCACAGCGGATCCCTTTCACCTTGTTGGCTGAAATTGACATGCCAATGCCTGTCCCGCAAATTAAAATGCCTCTATCAAATTCCCCGTTTGCTACCTTTTCTGCAACCGGCAGTGCGTAATCCGGGTAATCAACAGAGGTATTGCATTCACAGCCAAAATCCTCAAATTCAATGCCCATTTCAGTCATTAAACTTTTGATCTCTTCCCGAATATTTACACCGCCATGATCTGAAGCAATTGCTACTTTCATTTGATAATCCTCCTGTAAAAAGCAAACTTTAAGTCCTGCTTTTATTTTGACACAAAGCGTTAATTTTATAAAGGGAGTTCACCTGCTCGCGCAAGTTATCCGCTCAATCGTTAAGCGGACCTCTTTTTGCAAAAGCTATATTAAATTTGGCCGTTGATTTCCGCCCCAATCAACTAAGCGGTTAAAACTTAAGCTTTAACACAGTCTTTTTAAAAAAATAAGGCCCTGCATTTATCGCACAGGGCCCTGCTCTACTATATATGGAATCGAGTTATCGTATTTTTCAGGTTTTCTGCTTGTTCTTTTAATTGTTTCGCTAGATTCTCCACGTTAGTCATCACGGCTGTCTGCTGGTCAGTAGCGGTTGCAACTTCTTGAGCGCCAGCGGAGGTTTCTTCAGCAATGGCGGCAACCTCCTGTGATTGCATGGACGTCTGCTGGATGCTGTCCATCTGGCGGTCTACTAAATGAGTAATCGTTGAAACCGATTCAGCCATTTCATTGACTGTTTTTGTCATTTCTTCAATGACAACATTAGTTTCTGTACCCTTTTTCGCCTCTTTATTTGCCGTTTCAACCTGATCTGTAATTTGCTGCACTACATTTTGAACCTCATCTTGAATATTGGCAATCAGCTCGGATATTCCTTGAACCGCTTTGGCACTTTCGTCAGCAAGCTTTCTTACTTCCTCTGCTACCACAGCAAATCCCTTTCCATGGTCGCCGGCACGGGCAGCTTCAATAGAAGCATTTAAGGCAAGAAGATTTGTCTGGGCAGCCATATCGCCAACTAATTGAATAATCTGCTCAACCTTTGCTGCATTTTCTTCCAATCGTCTGACTGTTTGTAAGGATTGCTGATTTTCGTCTGCTAGGTGTTCAATGCCTGACACAAGCGAATGAATAATTTTTTTCGAATCGAAAAGGTCTTGAACCATTTCCTTTGATACCGATTCGGATGCTTTTGCCTTTTCCTGAACTTCCCTGGCGATGCTGATCACATCCTCGACAGATTCTGCTGTAGCTTGGATGGAGTAGGCGGAATTATCGGCGCCTACAGAAATTTCATTAATCGTTCTTGCGATAGAATCCGCCTGTTCAGCAGCGATTGTGGATTCTCTGGAAATCTCGAGAACGCGCTCATTTGTTTCTTTGAAGTTTGTATCGATTTGCAGCACCATTTCTCTCAAACTTGAAAGCATATGATTGAAAGCAAGGCCAAGAGACCTGATCTCATCATCTGTTTTTGGCAGTTCCGCATCTTCGCGGATATCGCCGTTTGCTGCCTTTAAAGCGACTTTTTCCAGCTTATGCAGCGGTTTGGTGATGAAGCCCGCAGCAAAATAGGCAAGGATGCCTGACCAGATGATTCCTAAGCTGAGGGTAAAAATATTAAACATCCCTTCGCTGACCGGAACAGAGTCTTTAATGATTGGATATAAGAAGTAAATAACAAGCATGCTCGTGGAGTATGTAATTAAAGCTAAAATGGTTGTAAAAATAACAAGCTTCTTTTTTAAGCCAAATTTGTACCGCTGTCTCTCTTCCATTACGCTCCCCCTGAATCTTCGCCTTTCAGCTTATGTATGATTTCTGTAATGAGACTGTGAATTTCTGTATACGTTTCCCGATAAACTTCAATCGGCCCGCCAAATGGATCAGAAATGTCCCCATCCGCCTCTTTGCCGGCAAATTCCTTTAAAGTAAATGTTTTATCAGCTGCATGCGGAAACATGCGGATCACGGACTCCTTATGTCCGTTGGTCATGGTGAAAATATAGTTTGTCCAGTTAATTAATTCGTCCGTTAACATTGATGACCTGTGGTCCGACTCAATCCCTTGCTCTTTTAAAACATCAATTGTATTTCGCGATGCGGCACTTCCATCCTGGGCAAATACTCCTGCCGACCTTACTTCTAGCCCCTGTATCCCCATTTCTCTCAATATGGCTTCAGCCATTGGGCTCCGGCACGTATTGCCTGTACAAACAAATAAAATGCGAGTCATAGCTGCGCCCTCCTTTCCACCCATTATAATCCAAAATCCCCATATTCCATAGCAGTGAATTAAGAAAATTTAATGAAATAAAAAAAGGACCTGCCCCAGATCCCTTTATCGCATCAACGCACTGGGGGCCTGACCCCCGGCGCTTTAAAGCGTTAACCCATTGGGGGTCAGGCCCCCAGTGCTTTAAAGTGCTAAATTCCTTCATTTATTTATCCAAGAAGCAGCTTAATTCCGAAAGCGAGGAGGATGCTGCCCCCGAAGGCTTCACTGTAAGAACCAAGCCAACTTTGGACTTTTCGGCCAACGAGAAGTCCTATCCACGTAAGGACGGTAGCGGTTATGCCGAAGCACATGAGCACTAATACTGTTTTTGCTCCATAGATTCCGAGGGTCAAGCTGACGGAAAAGCTATCTAGGCTGACGCTGAAGCCAAAAAAGACTAATCCCCAGCCAAAAGGAGCGATCAATGTCTCTTTATCCTTTTTTAAACCCGAAAAAACCATTTGAACCCCAAGTATTAATAGCAGTCCGCCGCCTATATAACTGGCGATGGCACCAAATTGTTCGGAAATAAATCTTCCCACAAAAATTCCTAGTAAAGGCATCCAAACGTGAAATAATCCGATCGTAATGCCGATTTTAAAAATTTGCCTAAGGCGGAGCCTAAACATGCCCATGCCTAATCCAACCGAAAAGGCATCCATGGCTAAGGCAAATGCCATTATCGTAAGTGTAATTACTTCCCCTATTATGTCTGCCATCATTTCTCCCCCTTGGACTTGCTAATTCAGCATATGCACGTCCAAAAGGATTTAGAAGAAAAAAAACAGGCGTACATTCCTCAACCCTGCGGGGAAGCTCCTTCACTATTTCACCGCGGTAAACTGCTGGGGGTCAGGCCCCCATTGCTGTGATGCGGTAACTCGCTGGGGGTCAGGCCCCCGGCATTGTAAAGCGTTAAAGCGCCGGGGGACTGGCCCCCGACGCTTTAATGTGCTAAATTCCCGCTCCATTATTCTCTACATGTCAATTATCATTCACCTTTTATCACCCGGTGTCCGGCTGCTTTCATGAGCCGGTTCATGATGGCATGGCCTACGCCTTCTGCCGGGAACATTTCGCTGTAGATGATGTCTGCTTGAGTGTTGTTAAATTTCCTTAATGTATCATATAAAGAGGCTGCAACTGTCGGCAGTTCACTGCGCCTGCCGCAGGCGATGATATAATCTGCCTGATAGAAGTTTACGTTTTCCTCGGTTGTCAGCACTCCAACCTTTAAGCCCTCTTTTCGTTTATCATCGACAAGCTGCTGAATGAATGCTCTGGGACCGTCGACCAAATGCAGCGGTGCATCTGGTGCATAATGGCGGTATTTCATTCCAGGCGAAATCGGTGCTTGGCTTTGGTCGGTAAGGCCAACATCAACCTTGACTTGTCCCACCACTTCTTCAAGCTGCTCTTTCGTTACACCGCCCGGCCGTAATATGATCGGAACCTCTCCCGTGCAGTCCAACACCGTTGATTCCACACCCACACCCGTCGGCCCGCCATCCACAATACCGGCGATCCGGCCATTTAGGTCGTTCATGACGTGCTCGGCGGTTGTAGGACTTGGTTTTCCCGAACGATTGGCGCTTGGTGCTGCAATCGGAAGCCCTGCTGCTTTAATCAGTGCCAGTGCAACAGGATGTCCAGGCATTCTGACTGCCACTGTGGATAACCCTGCTGTTGCATTATTTGAAAGTTTCCCTTCTTTTCTGTTAAAAATAAGCGTAAGCGGTCCCGGCCAAAATGCACTCATTAATATCTTTGCCTTTTCCGGCACCTGTTCTACAAAGTCCTCTAGCTGCTGTTCTTCAGCAATGTGGATAATCAGTGGATTATCATTCGGCCTGCCCTTGGCAGCAAAGATTTTTTCTGAAGCCTCATCATTTTCTGCATTTCCGCCCAGTCCATAAACGGTTTCAGTCGGGAATGCAACCAGTTCATTATTTTTCAAAAGATCCGCAGCCTGTGTAATTTGTGGATAACCCT
Organism: Cytobacillus sp. MT66; assembly: GCF_058792595.1. Lineage (NCBI taxonomy): Bacteria > Bacillati > Bacillota > Bacilli > Caryophanales > Bacillaceae > Cytobacillus > Cytobacillus sp. MT66. Next base: position 192,297 of record NZ_JBXAFB010000007.1, on the reverse strand, counting down.
CTAGTCCATCCACAGATTTATCCACGGACCAGCTTTTTGTTTCCATGCAAATCCACCTTCATTTATCACGTTAACAAACTAAAAGAATCTCCTATATTTCCCGTGATTTTATATGTTAATTACTTTTGAAAGTATAAAAGAAGATGGAGGATAACTCAAGTATTATCCACAAATTGTGGATAGTTATTATGTTTTTGTGAATAACTTTGGCATGTTACCCACATTTTACATTGATAATTTTAAAAAGAAGGAGTTGTCCACAGTTAAAATGTGTGTAACATGATCGGACTTATGCAGTTCTTCAGGAAGATTTCCCTTCTCTTCCTCTCGAAACCCTAATAGGCGAAAAAATTGCATAGAGTTCTTTTTATTGGATGCAAGATAGAGTGTTTTAATCCCTTTATCTTTGGCTAAAAGAAAGGCCTGTTCAAAAAGAATAAATAAATCCTGCTCACTAGCATTTGCTTGTGGATCCATAGCAAGCGAGCGAAGCAGCCCTATTTTTCCTAGCGGCTCAATGCCGAGTGTGGCTATTATTTTTCCGTTGCCATTTTCCAAGATAATAAAATAATCCAGCATTTCCCCAATTCCGTCCGTGTTCAAATTGGCTTTTCCCAAAAACTCTTCCAAACTTGCCAGATCCTCTCCGCCTGCACATCTTATTAACGCCTTCATTAGGGTTCCACCTCTTTTTTCATTGTTACTCTATTAATATGAGGAAAAAGGATAAGTAGAACCATTTTAAATGATAGAATTAAAAAAAGAGACCTTACCCTTCCCAGGCAAGACCCCTTAACCAAATATCTTCTGCCAAAGTTCCACTAAGAAAAATTTCACTTTAACCGGCTCTTCATCTTCTTCAGCATATACCGGAGGATGTTCTTTATCTTCTTTAGATTGTTTTTCCTCTACTTTTTTATCATTATCATCAAATCCATCGCTTACTGCTGTTCCACTTGAAAAGTCAAGAAAGCATAATGGCGGGAACAATACACACCACCAATTAGCTCCTTTCCCTTCTCCTAGAGTAATCAGAATCGCTTCATATTCACCTGCAGGGTATAAAAATTGTCCGTAAAGCTTTGTTGGAAATTTGACCTTGCCAAACTCTACATTCACTGACTGTGTGGACCCTTCTCCCCTTACGACTTCTTCTGCGATTTTTTGAATCTCAGGAAGTCTTGACTGCATTAGCTGTCTTGCTTCGTCAAGCGATGTTAGCTCAGCTACCCAGTCCGTAATTTTTTCATTGACTGCATCTCTGACCATACGCTTAATAATCTGATCTTTTTCCCTATCACTATTTGCTAGAATCCGCAGCCGAATCGCTTCATTCGGGATAACCATTGGCTCATCAGCCACCGCTTCTGTTTTTGGTATATATAAACTTAACATTGTACCTAAGCATAAGATAATTAAATATAGTTTCACTGCTGTATTTGTTTTCATTCTCTGCCACCGCCCCTTCACAATCCATTGTGGACAAAGAAGAAAAATCTTAAACTAGCAAAAGCAAAAATCTAGCAATTTCATTTTTCTAGGCAAAAAAAATCAGCTTATGGACTTCCCCCTAAGCTGATTTAAACTTATGCTAAAATTTTAACCCAATCTTAAAACCCAACCTCAGCAAATACCATACGGTCCTTGCCATTAATATCATGAACAATATCAACTTTCCCCTGAGGGAAAGCCTGTTTAAGCAGACTGGCTACAGCTTCACTCTGTCCAGTCCCCACCTCAAATCCGACTAATCCTTGAGGTCTCAGCACCTTCGGCAGCTGCCGTGCCATTTTTTTATACATATCCAGCCCATCTATTCCAGCAAAAAGAGCACGGTGCGGTTCATAGCCTGTGACCACTTCCGACATCCATTCTTTATCCCCTTCTGGTATATACGGCGGATTTGAAATCACCATATCAAGCTTTTTGCCTTTATCAATAAACGGCTGCAGGAGGTCCCCCTGTATAAAGGAAATTTCTGCACCAAGTTCTCTGGCGTTCTCCTCTGCCAGTCTCAATGTCGGTTCATAAATATCTGTCGCCGTCATCTTTAAGCCCGGTTTTTCAAGCTTCAAAGTAATCGCAATCGCTCCGCTCCCCGTCCCAATATCCACAGCATCAAGATCGTTACGGCCAAACAGCTGATCCATCCGCTGCAATAGGCCATAAACGAGTTCCTCCGTTTCCGGACGAGGAATCAAAACATCCTCATTTACCTTGAAGCTGCGGCCATAAAAATACTCGTGCCCTATCAGATATTGAACCGGCCTGCCTTTTGCATGGAGATGAACAGCCGCTTGGAAAGCCTCCAGGGCTGCAGGATCTACCTCTTCCCTTAGGTTAGCCAGCAGCTTAGAGCGATCCATCTTTACAAAATGCCTTAATAAGAGCTCTCCCGCATTTGCATCACGATTTTTCTCTTTTAAAAAAGAAGAAGCCCAGTTGAGGGCTTCAAATGCTTTCATCGTTTGCTTACTCATTAGATGCACTTTCAAGCTTGGCAGATTGTTCTTCAAGAATCAAAGCGTCGATTACTTCATCTAACTTTCCTTGAAGAATCTGATCAAGCTTTTGAATCGTTAAGCCGATGCGGTGATCCGTTACACGGTTTTGCGGGAAGTTATATGTGCGAATCCGTTCGGAACGGTCTCCTGTACCTACTGCTGATTTACGCGCCAGATCATATTCCGCTTGAGCCTCCTGCTGGAATTTATCATAGACACGGGCACGCAGTACCTTCATCGCCTTTTCTTTATTCTTAATTTGCGATTTTTCATCCTGACATGAAACGACGGTCCCAGTCGGTATATGTGTTAAACGGACAGCCGACATCGTTGTATTTACACTTTGTCCTCCAGGTCCGCTTGAAGCAAAGGTGTCCACACGGATATCTTTTTCATGTATATCGACCTCTACTTCTTCCGCCTCTGGAAGCACAGCTACCGTTGCCGTAGACGTATGAATACGGCCGCCAGATTCCGTCTCAGGCACACGCTGAACACGATGGGCGCCGTTTTCAAATTTCAATTTAGAATAAGCGCCATTACCATTCACTATGCAGATAATTTCCTTGTAGCCGCCGACTCCTGTTGTATGGGCTTCAATGACTTCTACCTTCCAGCCCTGCGACTCAGCAAAGCGGCTGTACATACGGTATAAATCACCGGCAAAAAGAGCCGCCTCATCACCGCCCGCTGCACCGCGGATTTCCATAATAACGTTTTTATCATCATTCGGGTCTTTAGGAACAAGGAGAATTTTTAGACGGGCCTGAAGCTCCTCTACTTTTCCTCCAAGCTCATCAAGCTCTTCCTTAACCATTTCGCGCATTTCCGGATCCAGCTTTTCTTCAAGCATGGCCTTTGCATCCTGATACTGCTCGTGAATATCTTTATATTCGCGATACGTTTCAACGGTGTCTTGTATATCAGATTGTTCTTTTGAATATTCGCGAAGCTTTTTCGGATCATTAACGATATCCGGATCACTTAAAAGCTCATTTAATCTTTCGTAGCGTTCCTCAACAGATTGAAGACGATCAAACAAAACAGTTCACCTCAATTTTTCCACGATACCTTCGGACTATTATTTCCGCGAAGGATCTATTAAATACGTTATATTATGCAAAAAATCTTTATCAGTCTTAAACATAATAATTATAGTATAGCGAACAAGATCCAGTCAAAAACTTTCGTGACGAACCACCTGATAAGCTCAGCTTGATTTATATTTTATCGAGGAAACTGCCTGGATCGGCTGTTCCTTATTAGACACATAGCTGTGCAGCACCATGCCGGCAACAACCAGCAGAATGCCTATCCATGACATGGCCGAAGGGATTGGCGCTGATAAAAGAACCAATTCACCCAATACCGCAAAAAGAACTTCAAATGACTGCGTGGCTTCAACAGCAGCCAGCCGCTTCATATCTCCTTTAACCAAATCAGTGGCCATAAAGAACAAGACGGTGGCAATAACGCCAGAAAAAAGTGCCACTAATAAAGATTGTAGGGTTTGCCCAGCACTTGGCAGCCCAACCGTTGCCACACCATACAGCGAGAGCAGAAGCCATAGCGGCAGGCTTGCAATCGTCATTCCAAGCACCCTTTGAAAGGCATCAAGGCGGTCACCGCAAAGGTCCATCATTTTCCTGTTCCCTAACGGATAGGCAAAGGAAGCGACAATGATGGGAAGGACGCCAAAAATAATAGCCTTTGCGGGCAGATTGGTGGCCTGATCCAATTGCATTAGAGCAATCCCAGCCAGAATAATTCCAGACATCATGAGGCCCAATAATGGGATTTCTCCTCTAACCTTCAGCGGACCATCAGCTGTTTGTTTGACCACGAAAAAGATCGGCGCCAGCAGCGAACCGGATATTATTGTTATCTGCCATGTTCCGGCAATGAGCCAGCCTGGGCCATATGCGGCAGCAAAGCTAAGGGGAGCATAAAAAAAGCCAAAGCCAATCGTGCTCCAAAGAAGCCAGCTCCCAGGGTTCTTTTTCATTTCGGTAAAAAGCGGCTTAAGATTCCGTCTGCCTAAAACAAGCAGAAAAAGAAATGGAATCATAAATATGTACCTTAAGGAAGCGCTCCAAATCCAGCTGCCGCCCGACAGCTCCATCGAGCGGTTTAAAACAAACGTAAAGGCAAAAAAGAATGATGCCAAGATACCAATGATAATCGGTTTCACATGTCTCTCTCCAATTGAAGGAATATTATGTAAAATTAATCATAACAAATTTAGTTCTTCTTTTGTTTATTTTTTAAAGAAAAAAAGACTGTCACAGGGACAGTCTCGTTACGTACGATCTTCTTGAATTTTCACTCTGACATGGTAGCGCGGAAATGCTTGTATTAGCTTTTTGCGGAGCTCTGCCGCTGCCTCGTTACGGTCGCGGTCAGTCAGCCTTCCCTTTTTATAAGCCGTAACCCAAAGGTCATCGCCATTGATCCAGACGGAATCTGCACGGTAGTTGCCTGTATCGTTCACTACCTTTGTCGCTTTTTCAATTACTGCGTGCTGGTCGACCCGGCCGCCGTCTGTATTAGGGAGATTCGGGTTTTGATCGCTCATCTGCCAGCCTCTCGTATTGTCCATTTGACGATTCAAGGTGTTGGACATATAGGAAGTATTGTCTCTGATATCATTATCACCGGTCAAATTTTCCCCGCCCTGATTATTATTCGCACAGCCGGCAGCAAAAACAAAAAGTAAGATAAAAAGGGCTCCAAGTTTTTTCATCAAATCCACCTCCTTCTCATAGCATGTCCGCTATTTCAAAGGACGTTACTGGCCAAAATAAGGCAACTTTACTAGTGTTACTGCTCTGCTGCCTTAAAGAACGCGATATACCCCTCACCGCAGTCAACATTGAATAATGCCAAATAAAAAAACCATCTGATGCATCAGACAGTTTTTTAGTAATTACTTAGGATTCGTATGCCGGTGTCTCTTGATTCTCCAGCAGGACAGGAGATTTTGGCACTTCATGATGATGGCGGCAGCGTGGCTCATACGCTTCAGAGGCACCCACTAAAATGATGGGATCATCGTATGATGCCGGTTCTCCGTTAATTAGCCTTTGAGTTCGGCTAGCTGGAGATCCGCATACTGCACAAACGGCCTGAAGCTTTGATACCAATTCCGCAATCGCCATGATTTCTGGCATTGGCCCAAAAGGTTCGCCGCGAAAATCCTGATCAAGCCCTGCTGCAATGACCCGATAGCCACTGTTGGCAAGATGCTGGATTACCTTGACAATTTCTGTGTCGAAAAACTGAACCTCATCAATCGCAACGACATCGACATCAGGATGAATATGATTAAAAATTTCACTTGATTTGGAGATGGGTATGGCTGTAAAGGCCGTACCATTATGGGAAACAACAGCTTCGTCGCTGTAGCGGTTATCGATTTGCGGTTTAAAGACAACAATTTGCTGTTTAGCAAATTGTGCCCTGCGCACACGGCGGATCAGTTCTTCGGATTTACCGGAAAACATACTTCCGCATATCACCTCAACCCATCCATGGTGATTCATAACATACATAGAAGGTTTCTTCCCCCTTTATTAGAAAAGCGCAATGCTTCTAGCGCTAAATGACAATTTTCTTTTCAAAATAAAAACAGGCAAGAAAAAGCGCTTGCCTGTTTTGGTTTTTATTATTGTTGCTTAAGACCGTATTTTTTATTGAAGCGGTCAACGCGTCCGCCAGCTTCAGCGAATTTTTGACGGCCAGTATAAAATGGATGGCATTCTGAACAAGTTTCAACGCGGATTTCTTCTTTGATAGAGCCTGTTTCAAACTCGTTTCCGCATGCACATTTCACCATTGCTTTTTTATAATTAGGATGAATTCCTGCTTTCATTCTTTTCATCTCCTTTTCGCCCTGAATCATTCTGAGACAGAGTTATATTAAAGGCAAATCATTGAATTGCCCTATTTCCAAAAGCGCATGGAACTATTATAACAAGGCATATCCCATTTTGCAATATTTGATTTCCCTTTTAAACAGAAGGAATTTTTGCCAGCTAGCTTATGAGCGCTTTGCCTTCATTTCTTCTAAAAGATTGGCGAAAAACTCTTCATTTGATTTTGTCTGTCGAAGCTTGCGCAAAAACTTCTCAGCAAAATCAGGTGAATCCGTCATCGACTTTCTGATGGCCCATAAGGTATCAAGATGATCTTTCTGAATAAGAAGCTCTTCTTTCCTTGTGCCTGAACGGCGAATATCGATGGCCGGGAAAATCCTGCGTTCAGCCAGCGCACGGTCAAGGTGGAGCTCCATATTACCAGTTCCTTTGAATTCCTCGTAAATGACGTCATCCATACGTGAACCGGTCTCTACAAGGGCTGTTGCCAAAATCGTTAAGCTTCCGCCCTCTTCGATATTACGCGCTGCACCAAAGAACCTCTTTGGACGATGAAAAGCAGCTGGATCAATCCCTCCAGATAGAGTCCTTCCGCTTGGCGGAATCACTAGATTGTAAGCTCGCGCTAAACGTGTGATGCTATCCATTAAAATAACAACATCCCGCTTATGCTCAACTAAACGCATCGCTCTCTCTAATACAAGTTCTGCCACCTTTATATGGTTTTCTGGGACTTCATCAAAAGTCGAGCTGACAACATCGCCATTGACAGATCGTTCAATGTCCGTTACTTCTTCCGGACGCTCATCAATCAGCAAAACAATTAATTCTACTTCCGGATGATTGGTTGTTACACTATTTGCAATTTCCTTTAATAGCATAGTTTTACCTGCTTTTGGCGGGGCAACAATGAGTCCGCGCTGGCCAAAGCCAACAGGTGCAATAATATCCATAATTCGGGTGGATATATGCTTTGGTGTTGTCTCAAGCTTCATCTGTGCATCTGGATATAATGGGGTTAAACCTGGGAAGTGGACACGTTCCTTAGCCGTTTCAGGGTCGTCGCCATTGACTGCTTCAACCTGCAAAAGTCCAAAATAGCGCTCGTTTTCTTTTGGAGGACGAACCTTGCCGGATACCTTATCTCCATTCCTTAAGTCAAAACGGCGAATTTGCGATGCGGATATATAGATATCCTCTGAACTTGGCGAATAATTGATTGGACGTAAAAAACCAAAGCCTTCAGACTGAATTATTTCAAGGACGCCTTCCATAAAGAAATAGCCTTCTTTTTCAGCCCTTGCTTTTAAAATAGCAAAGATTAGTTCCTTTTTTGTTAATTTGCTGTAATAAGAAACTTTATATTCACGTGCAAGCTCATAGAGCTCTTTTAATTTCATATTTTCAAGACTCGAAATATTTAATCCCATATTGACACCACACTTTTGAATTTTCACTCTTCTCCCCTAATAAGAAAATAACACCAATAGATAATTAATATAGAAAAGGGAATGAATGTTAGAGGTAATTGAATTTCTATTTATATCGGCTCGAGGATGATCCATTAGAAGCTTTCTTACTGTAACTGAATGGTAATTTCCAGTGGTCTTCCATTTATAATCTATTAAAACATTCTTTATTTTACTCCTATATAGGTGTTTAAATCAACTCTAATTTTTACAGAGAAAGGGCGATAGGAAAATATAAAGAGGATGGTCTGACTGTTTAAGCCAGACCTATTGTTTTCTATTTATCCTCTATGAAACATATTTCAGCCTATTCAATAAAGAAGAAAATATTATCCAATTACTAGATTTGGCTTTTTCTTTAAGCTGTGACGGCCATCAATAAAGCGGACTGTTCCTGATTTTGCCCTCATAACTACTGAGTGGGTAGATCCGTGTGAGCCTTTGAATTGAACGCCGCGCAATAATTCACCATCAGTTACCCCTGTTGCTGCAAAAATGGCGTCATCACCTTTTACCAGGTCTTCCATTAACAATACTTTATTAACATCAATACCCATTTTTATGCAGCGTTCCACTTCTGTATCGTTTTGAGGAACAAGCTTGCCTTGAATTTCTCCGCCTAAGCACTTAAGAGCCACTGCAGAGATGACCCCTTCTGGTGCTCCTCCTGATCCAAATAATATATCAACACCTGTATGGTCAAAGGCTGTATTGATTGCTCCAGCGACATCTCCGTCATTAATCAATTTAATTCTCGCTCCCGCTTCGCGAAGCTGGGCAATTATGTGTGCGTGTCGCGGACGGTCAAGTACGGTTGCTACAATATCTTCGACGTCTTTATTTTTCGCCCGTGCCACTGCCTTAATATTATCTAGCACTGATGCATTAATATCTATTTGGCCTACTGCTTCTGGCCCAACAGCGATTTTCTCCATATACATGTCAGGTGCATGAAGCAGATTGCCATGATCGGCAATAGCAAGTACGGCTAAGGCATTCCAGCCGCCTGATGCAACGATATTTGTTCCTTCAAGCGGATCCACAGCTACATCCACGCGCGGTCCATAGCCTGTTCCCAGCTTTTCTCCAATATAAAGCATTGGCGCTTCATCCATTTCTCCTTCGCCAATCACGACCGTGCCTTTCATCGGTACGGTATCAAAAACGTTTCTCATTGCTGTTGTTGCTGCATCATCCGCTTCATTCTTCTTGCCGCGGCCCATCCAGCGGGCTGAGGCTAAGGCTGCAGCTTCTGTTACACGGACAAGCTCCATTGTTAGACTGCGTTCCATCCTAAATTCTTCCCCCTCTGATTTACAAACCATAGTTATTAAACATTTTTCATTTGCTCTAGTTCTTCTTTTGTTAATTGTTCACGCCAGACAGTAGCACCCAGACCGTTTAATTTTTCAACGAGATGACTGTATCCCCTGTCAATATGTTCAAGGCCCGTAATTTCTGTTACGCCCTCAGCCATTAGACCGGCAATAAATAAAGCTGCGCCTGCACGAAGATCGCTTGCCTTCACTTTGGCCCCCTGAAGCTTAACAGGTCCGTGAATAATAGCCGAACGGCCTTCAACTTTAATATTTGCATTCATTCTTCTTAGCTCATCAATATGTTTAAAACGGGCACCATAGATGGTATCAGTTACCATGCTGGAACCTTCCGCACTAGTGAGCAGAGAGGTGAATGGCTGCTGAAGATCTGTTGGGAATCCCGGGTATACAAGTGTTTTTATATCAACAGCCTTCATCCTGTCGGCCGGTTTAATAAACACTTGGTCATCGCCTGCTTCGATATAGGCACCCGTTTCCCTAAGCTTAGCAATCAGAGACTCCAGATGCTGGGGGATTACGTTATCAATCAGCATTCCCTCGCCTGCTGCAGCACCTAAAATCATATAGGTCCCTGCCTCAATTCTGTCAGGGATAATTGTGTGCTGGCAGCCATGAAGCTCGTCAACCCCGTCAATGCGGATGACATCGGTACCTGCGCCTTTTATTTTTGCCCCCATATTTGTTAACAATGTAGCAACATCAATAATCTCTGGTTCTTTTGCTGCATTTTCAATAACTGTTCGGCCTTTAGCTTTTACCGCAGCAAGCATGATGTTTATTGTTGCTCCGACACTGACAACATCAAGGTAAATACGGGCACCGATGAGTTCATCTGCACGAAGATAGATCGCGCCCTGCTCATTTGTCACCTTTGCGCCAAGGGCCTCAAATCCCTTAATATGCTGGTCAATCGGTCTTGGACCCAGATGACAGCCGCCTGGAAGCCCAATTACCGCTTTTTTAAACCGGCCAAGCATGGCACCCATTAAATAATAGGAAGCACGCAGTTTTTTTACTTTTCCGTTCGGCAAAGGCATGGAAATCATAGAAGTTGGGTCGACAATCATATCATTCTCAGTAAATTGGACAGTTCCCCCGAGTTCCTCAAGCAGTCCCTTTAAAATCTGAACATCCGAAATATCCGGCAATCCCTCAATAGTGACAGGTGAATCAGCGAGAATTGTTGCTGGTATTAAAGCTACTGCACTATTTTTTGCTCCGCTAATTCGAACAGTTCCTTTTAAAGGATAACCGCCTGCAATCATAAGCTTTTCCATTATTAGCTCCCTTCTAGCCGCTGTAAAAAAGTGCTGCACGTTTTGGAGATTAATCATATACAAGTCCGGGATAACAGTCTTGCTTATCCCGGCTCGTCCTATTGATACTATCACTCTATCCCATTTTCAGGGCCAATAAAACATTTTTCGCTAATTTTATTTTTCTCGGGAATTCCAGTCATTAAGAAATGCTTCAATTCCCTTATCAGTTAATGGATGTTTGAATAGTTGCATGATGACCTTATAAGGAACAGTTGCGATGTGAGCTCCTCTTAATGCCGCATCAGTCACATGCTGCGGATGTCTGATGGAAGCCGCGATGATTTCTGTCTTGATATCATGGATAGCAAAAATATCAGCAATCGTTGAAATAAGCTCAAGTCCATTATGCCCAATATCATCGAGTCTTCCAAGGAATGGAGAAACATATGTGGCACCAGCTCTTGCAGCTAAAAGAGCCTGGTTTGCACTGAAAATCAGTGTAACGTTTGTCTTAATACCAACTTGCGAAAAAGCATGAACCGCCTTAAGTCCATCAGGAGTCATTGGCACTTTAATCGTAATATTCGGTGCGATGGCAGCCAGTTCTTTTCCCTCTCTAATCATTCCCTCAGCATCAAGGGCAATCACCTCTGCACTTACAGAGCCGGAAACCAAGGAAGTAATTTCGCGAAGACGGTCTTCAAATGTAATATTTTTTTCTTTTGCGACCAAAGATGGGTTTGTCGTTACACCCGATAAAATGCCAAGTGAATACGCTTCTTTGATCTCTTCCATATTTGCAGTATCGATAAAAAATTTCAAGAATATTCCCTCCTTAATGAATTTTGCAAAAGGTGTTACAAATGCATGGAAACCGCCTCATGTTCAGAAGCGGTTTCCATGATAAGACATACCTTTTATGCTTTGCCTGAAGAGCCAAATTCACGCATTTTACCAATGACTGTCTCTTTAATAGCCTCTCTGGCAGGCCCTAAGTATTTGCGTGGATCATACATGTCGGGGTTAGCCGCCAGCACTTCGCGGACACGTTTGGCAGAAGCAATCTGGTTTTCAGTATTTACGTTTATTTTTGCCGTTCCTAGAGAAACAGCCTTTTGAATATCTTTTGTTGGGATTCCAGTACCACCATGAAGGACAAGAGGAACACCAGTAAGTTGGCCGATTTCCTCCATCTCAGCAAAGCCAAGATTTGGTTCACCTTTATATGGACCGTGTACAGAGCCTAAAGCAGGTGCTAAGCAATCAATTTTCGTACGCTTCACAAGCTCCTCGCATTCCTTTGGATCTGCATAAATGACGCCTTCGCCAATCACATCATCTTCCTGTCCGCCGACAGTGCCTAATTCGGCCTCTACAGATACACCTTTTGCATGAGCATACTCAACCACCTGAGAAGTAAGCTCAATATTTTCTTCAAATGGATGGTGTGACGCATCAATCATGACAGATGTGAAACCAGCATCGATAGCTTCTTTACATTTTTCGAAGCTTGAGCCATGGTCCAAATGAATAGCCACCGGAACTGTAATTTTATAATCTTCAAGCAATCCCTCGACGATTTTAACAACTGTTTTAAAACCGCCCATATAACGGCCGGCTCCTTCAGAAACACCAAGAATAACAGGGGATTTTTCTTCCTCTGCTGCTTGAAGAATTGCTTGTGTAAATTCAAGGTTATTTAAATTGAACTGACCTACAGCATAGCCTTCTGATTTTCCTTTGTTAAGCATATCGGTCATTGATACTAAAGGCATCTTACGTCCTCCTAACTATTCATCGTTTTACTTCAACAGGAAGGTATGTTTGTTTGCACATAAAAAAAATCATTTTTCTTCTATGAGTCTTTCCTTTGGTCCAATCAATTATGTACTTCCTGCCCAATTGGAACGATCTTGTTGAATTCATTTGTATCATACCAAATTGGAAAAAGAATTGCTATTATGCAGGACAATTTTTCAATTATGTTATACAGTTTAAAAAATTTTTCTTTATACTTTTGGTGCAGGAAGATATTTTTTCACAGCCGAACGGATATCATCAATATCAAATGGTTTGGCAAAGTGGGTTAATGCTCCTAAATCCTTTGCCTCCTGAATCATATCCAGCTCGCCATAGGCAGTCATTATAATAACACTGATCTCCTGGTCAATCTTTCTCATTCGTTTTAAAATTTCAATCCCGTCCATTCCGGGGATTTTCATATCAAGCAATACTAAATCCGGTGAATGGTTTGTTACAATATCAAGAGCCTGGATGCCGTTAGCAGCCTGGTATGTTTCGTACCCTTCTCTTTGCAACACTTCATTAAGCAAAATACGAATACCGAATTGATCATCAACGATTAAAATTTTCCCCTTCATCAAGCCACCTCTTCCTATTTAATTTAATTATCTGCAGTTCTGGCTCCTCTTTTTATTCCCATTCAATTTATTCGATTTTTCCGCTGTAAATTCCTGCCTTCCATATGAATTGGCAATCGTAATTTTTGTTTACTATAATTATATGCAGATAGTCGGCTTTACATAGGGAGGAGTTTATTTATGCTAAAAATGTTTTCAACCCAGCTTTCCGGCCTTTTTAACAGGATTCAAGAACATGAGGATTTTGCCATTGAGGATGGTGCCCGCCTTCTGGCCCAAGCAGCGGTCGGGGATGGAAAAATATATATTTATGCCAAAGAGGAAATGAAAGCCGTCGCCTTTGAAGCGGCAGAGAGCAGAGAGCCATTAAAAAACGCAGCCACCTGGCCTGATGGGCAGTCGTTGGATACTGTTTCTGATGTTGACCGATTTTTAATTGTGGCAAGAGATTCTGCAGACAAAGATGCCATTGCATTTGCCCATGGGCTGAAGGAAAGGGAAACTCCATTCGTTGCCATTTCAACGGTCAATGATGAAGGAAAAGGCTTAGACGGCCTAGCTGATGTTCATATCAACCTAAGGCTCACAAAGGGACTGCTCCCGGATGAGACAGGCAATCGCTTCGGCTTCCCATCATCCATGGCTGCACTGTTTGTCTACTACGGCATCAAATTCACCTTGGACGAGATCCTCAGCGAATATGAATAAAACAATTTAGTGCATTAAACAAATGGGGGACAGTCCCCCGGTGCTTTAAAGCACCGAAGGGACTGTCCCCCCTATTTATCCTCAATTATTCACTCATTTTTACTGCCGCACCAACAAATTCACGGAATAGCGGCTGCGGACGGTTTGGTCTTGAGATAAATTCTGGATGGAATTGTGATGCCACAAACCAAGGATGGTCTTTCAATTCAATGATTTCAACTAAACGGCCGTCTGGGCTTGTACCAGAGAAGACAAAGCCAGCATCCTCCATATCCTGACGGTAATGGTTGTTAAATTCATAGCGATGACGATGGCGCTCATAAATCACTTCATCCTGATAAGCCTCATAGGCTTTTGTGCCTTCAGCTAATTTACATGCCTGAATGCCAAGTCTTAGTGTTCCGCCAAGGTCCTCAATATCCTTCTGTTCAGGAAGAAGGTCAATGATTGGATGTTTCGTTTCAGGATTGATTTCAGAAGAATGGGCACCTTGCAGATTTAACACATTTCTTGCATATTCAATCGATGCCAGCTGCATGCCTAAGCAAATTCCCAAGAACGGCTTTTTCTGCTCTCGGGCATATTGGATCGCAAGGATTTTGCCTTCTACACCTCGGTCACCAAATCCGCCTGGAACAAGAATTCCATTGGCATCGCCAAGAAGTTCTGCCACATTATCCTTTGTTACTTCTTCTGCATTAACCCACTTAATGTCAATGTCAGCATCATGTGCATAACCAGCATGCTTTAATGCTTCAACAACGGAAATATAAGCATCCTGAAGCTCAACATATTTACCTACAAGTGCAATCTTCGTTGTCTTGGTTAAATGAGTAACCTTATTGACAAGCTCTTTCCACTCCGTCATGTCAGCGTCTCCGCACACAAGTTTTAGATGGTTGCAGACAATGCTGTCAAGATTTTGCTCCTGAAGTGCAAGCGGAATGGAATATAATGTATCCGCATCGCGGCATTCAATAACCGCTTCTTTATCAATATCACAGAATAAGGCAAGCTTGTCCTTCATATCTTGAGAAATTGGCATTTCTGTACGAACAACAACCACATTTGGCTGAATGCCCAAGCTTCTTAATTCCTTAACACTATGCTGAGTAGGTTTTGTTTTCATTTCGCCAGCAGCTTTAATATAAGGAACTAGCGTACAATGAATATACATCACATTATCCCGGCCAACATCACTTTTGATTTGTCTGATGGCTTCCAAGAAAGGAAGAGATTCAATATCCCCTACTGTACCGCCGATTTCAGTGATAACCACATCGGAATTTGTTTCATGTCCTGCACGGAACACTCTTTCCTTAATTTCATTTGTAATATGAGGAATAACCTGTACCGTACCGCCATTATATTCCCCGCGGCGTTCTTTTCTAAGAACCGTTGAATAAATCTTACCTGTCGTTACACTGCTATATTTTGTTAAATTAATATCAACAAAACGCTCATAGTGTCCAAGGTCTAAATCTGTTTCTGCTCCATCTGCTGTGACGAACACTTCACCATGCTGATATGGACTCATTGTTCCAGGATCCACATTTATGTATGGATCAAACTTTTGCATTGTTACGCTTAATCCGCGATTTTTCAGCAATCGGCCTAAGGAAGCTGCCGTAATCCCCTTCCCTAATGATGAAACAACGCCGCCTGTAACAAAAATATACTTTGTCATCTAAATTCCCCCTTATTACAGTTTGTGCATATTAGCTTTTATTTAACTAAATTTAGCTGACTTAACTTATCTTGATTTTGCCTGTCAATTAGGGGTTTGATTCACCTTTTGAAAAAAAACAAAAAACGCCCCGCTTACTTCATAAAAGTAAGGGAGCGCATGACTCTTCTATTGATTCGTTCCTTTTAAGGAGCCCAAAAAGTATTCTACAAGCCTGTGAAAAAAAAGTCAAGATTATAAATCTTCCTCGTCTTCATCCAGATCCAGGTCCTCATCTTCAATCACTTCATCCTCATCGCCCAGATCATATTCTTCATCATCTATAAGATCCTCTTCTAAATCCTCGTCTTCATCTTCTTCAAGAAGATCTTCGTCTACTTCTTCATCATCCAAAATCTCTTCTTCTTCCTCTTCCTCGTCATCATCAAATCCATCGATATCATCGTAATCGATATCCTCTTCATCAAGTTCATCATAATCATCAAGATCTTCGTCTTTTGCCTTTTTCTTTGATTTCTTCTTCTTCGGCTTGATTTCAGTGACGACATCTTCTTCTACCTGCTCAATTGGATACCAGACGCGAAGGCCCCAGCGGTTATCTCCCAAACCAAGGAATCGCCCGTCTATATTTATATCAGTATAAAATTGCGCAATTTTCGCCTTTACTTCTTTTTCTGATATCCCAAGAAGATTTTGGATTTCATCCATAATATCTTTAAATGCCATTGCTTCTTTCTTGTCCTTTAATAGTTCATAAGCAACCTCAATTAAAGATATTTCAAGCAATTCTTCCTTTGAGTAATCCAATAAGCTCACGATTAGCACGTCCTTTCCCTATGTAACGCTTGCATGCAAGCAAAAATACCTCTAAATTAAAATATGTTTTTCAAAAATACGTTTTATTTTAGCCGAATATGCCTGTAAACACAAGGCTATTCCAGCCTTATTATTATCCAAAATAATGCATATTCTTCATTATAAACAAATATTTGGTGTTTATGCTAGCTATATCTATCGTTTCCATTCTCATTTTCCTTACTTTGCTTTTTAGCAACCTGCCGATAGGCCAAAACAAAGAAATAAATAGAAAGCAATAAAAAAGCAGCAGACCCAAGCTGCTTCGTATAAAGAAAATAAACACCAGCCAAAACGCCCAATACAATGACAAATCTCCCTATTGCCCTCACATTCCACACATCCCAAAGAGACAGAGGGACAGGCACCTTGTCCCGCTCTCAAAATAAATAATGGGACAGGAAACCTGTCCCCTGTCCCTTAGTATTACATATTTCTGCGGTATTGTCCGCCTACTTCGTATAATGCCCGCGTAATTTGGCCGAGACTGGCAAATTTGACGGTTTCCATCAGTTCGGCAAAAATATTGCCTCCGCTCACGGCTGCTTCTTTTAAGCGATTCAGCGCCTCCGCGGACTGATCTTTATTTCGCTCCTGGAAGCTGCGCAGGTTACGGATTTGAGTTTCCTTTTCTTCCTGCGTAGCCCGCGCTAGCTCCATATTGTTCATATCTTCTTCAGACGGCGGATTTGGATTTAAATATGTGTTCACGCCAATTATCGGCAGCTCGCCACTATGCTTTTTCATTTCATAATACATGGATTCATCTTGGATTTTCCCGCGCTGGTACTGGGTTTCCATAGCACCGAGAACACCGCCGCGGTCATTGATTCTCTCGAATTCCTTTAGCACCTGTTCCTCAACCAAGTCTGTCAGTTCATCAATGATAAAGGCACCCTGAAGCGGATTTTCATTCTTTGATAATCCATGCTCCTTTGTGATAATCATCTGAATCGCCATTGCCCGTCTCACTGATTCCTCTGTTGGCGTTGTTATGGCTTCATCATACGCATTCGTGTGCAAAGAGTTACAATTATCCTGCAGAGCCATCAGTGCCTGCAGCGTTGTTCTGATATCATTAAAGTCAATTTCCTGTGCATGCAGTGATCGTCCAGAAGTCTGAACGTGGTACTTCAGCTTTTGGCTTCGTTCGTTGGCGCCATATTTTTCCCTCATCACCGTTGCCCAAATACGGCGGGCAACCCGGCCAAGCACGGTATATTCCGGATCTAGACCATTGGAGAAGAAGAATGATAGGTTTGGTGCAAAGTCATCAATATTCATTCCCCGGCTTAAATAATACTCAACATACGTAAAGCCATTCGCAAGCGTAAATGCCAGCTGCGAAATCGGGTTCGCCCCTGCCTCGGCAATGTGATAGCCAGAAATCGAAACGGAATAGTAATTGCGAACCTTTTGGTCAATAAAATACTGCTGGATATCTCCCATCATGCGCAGAGCAAATTCTGTAGAGAAAATGCATGTATTCTGGCCCTGATCCTCTTTTAAAATATCTGCCTGAACCGTGCCTCTGACTGTTTTTAACGTATACGCCCTTACTTCTTCATACTCAGTGTCTGTCAACTTCCGCCCCAGTTCATTTTCCTTTGCTTCTATTTGCTGCTCGATTGCCGTATTCATAAACATAGCCAGAATGATTGGTGCCGGACCATTAATCGTCATGGACACCGATGTCGCCGGATGGCATAAATCAAAGCCTTTATAAAGCTTCTTCATATCATCCAATGTACAAACGCTGACACCGCTTTCGCCGACCTTCCCATAGATATCTGGACGATAGTCAGGGTCCTCGCCATATAAAGTAACAGAATCAAAAGCTGTACTTAGACGCTTAGCACTGTCATCCTTAGATAAATAATGGAAACGGCGGTTTGTTCTTTCAGGCGTTCCTTCACCGGCAAACTGTCTTTTCGGATCCTCGCCTTCCCGCTTAAACGGAAATACACCTGCTGTATATGGGAAAGATCCCGGGACATTTTCCCGATACACCCAGCGGATAATCTCGCCATAGTCCTTATACTTCGGCAATGCCACCTTTGGAATGCTTAAACCAGAAAGACTTTTTGTTTTTAGCACAGTAATAATTTCTTTATCACGGATTCTTGTGACAAACTGATCACCGGAGTATTTTTCCTTTAATGCTTCCCAGCCATTTAAAATGTTCTTTGTTTCGGCCGTAAGCTTTGCTTCTGTGCTTGCTTTAATGGCCTCAAGGGAAGCGATTACTTCTGCACTTTCACCCTGCTCTTTAACCTCCAGTATCGCACCTTCCAGCTGGAATAATTTCCGGGCAAGCTCTGCCTGTTCCTCAGCTTTGCGGTGGTAAGTGCGGACGGTTTCGGATACTTCCCTTAAATAATATCTTTGCTCATTTGGAATAATGACATTTTGTTTTTCAACAACAGCATGCTTGGACAAACGCGTCTTCCAGTCAGTTCCAGCTTTTTCGTTGATTTTTTCAAGAAGTACGGCAAAAACAGCATTTGTGCCAGGATCGTTAAATTGGCTGGCAATCGTGCCGTAAACCGGCATCTCGTCTAAATCCTTTTCAAAAAGCATGCGGCTTCGCTGGAATTGCTTTTGCACCTGGCGCTTGGCATCTTCTGAGCCTTTTCGTTCAAATTTATTTATGACAATCAGATCTGCAAAGTCAATCATATCAATCTTCTCAAGCTGGGATGGAGCACCAAATTCGCTGGTCATAACGTACATAGAGACGTCACAAATTTCAGTTATTTCCGCATCCCCTTGCCCGATTCCGCTTGTTTCTACGACGATTAAATCAAAGCCTGCTGCTTTAGCAACAGAGATTGCATCCCTGATTGCCAGCGACAGTTCGGATTTTGACTTCCTTGTCGCTAAGCTTCTCATGTATACACGAGGATTAAAGATGGAATTCATCCGGATTCGGTCACCGAGAAGAGCTCCGCCTGTCTTTTGCTTTGTTGGGTCAACAGAGAGAATAGCGACTTTCTTTTCGGGAACCTCATTGATAAACCGGCGAATCAATTCGTCTGTCAGTGAGCTTTTCCCCGCTCCACCTGTACCTGTGATACCGAGGACTGGAACCTGCTTTTCCAGTGACTTTACTTTTTCCATTACAGTATCAAGCGCTGCGGCTGCTTCCTTGTCTGCACTGACATGATGTTCAGCCAACGTAATGAGCCTGGCAACGGCATTCACATTTCCATTTTGAAGGTCCTCGATTTGCTCACTTACCTCTGCAGAGAAGGTTGGGAAGTCACATTCCTCCAGCATCACATTGATCATGCCCTGAAGGCCATTTTGACGGCCATCTTCCGGCGAAAAGATTCTAGCAATCCCATAATCATGGAGCTCTTTTATTTCCTTCGGGATGATAACCCCTCCCCCTCCGCCATAAATACGGATATGGGAAGCGCCTCGCTCTTTAAGCAAGTCATACATGTATTTGAAGTATTCGACATGCCCTCCCTGGTAAGAAGAAATTGCAATCCCCTGAACGTCCTCCTGAATCGCTGCATTCACCACTTCTTCCACAGATCGGTTGTGTCCTAGATGAATCACCTCGGCTCCGCTTGCCTGAATGATTCTTCTCATGATGTTGATGGAAGCATCATGGCCATCAAACAGGCTTGAGGCCGTTACAAATCGAACATGATTTTTCGGTCTATATACTTCTGGATTCCCCATTTTACTCCTCCTGTTCTCAATATTGTTTCCCCTTATATGTTTAGCTTGGATACTGCTTCGTCGTTGACATGGATGCCATGGATAAGCAGTTCCGTCTGAAGTTCTATATACTCATCCAGCGTGTACATTTTTCTAAGGGACCAGCGGCGGAACGCCCACATCTGCCCTTGGACAAAAATATTATGGGCAATCATTTGAATCTGGTTTTCTGTCAGTTCCAGTTCCTTATTTTCCACACAGCCGCGAATAATTCGTTCAAACATTTCAACCATCTGGATTTCTTTTTTCAGCACATATGGAAGGGCATCCTTGGACAGCGCCTTGACCTCCTGATACATGACGAGAACCTCATCCTGCAACTCATCAACCACTTTAAAGTAATCCGAAATCCCCGTCTTTAAGCTTTCAAGCGTGCCCCTGTTTGTATCAAGGGCCTTCTGCAGCCGGCTGCTAACCTGGTCGTAGATGCTGTCACAGACAAGATAAAGAACATCTTCCTTTGTGCGGATATATTCATACAAAGTTCCGATACTAAATCCCGCCGCCTTGGCGATTTCCCTTGTGGTCGTCCGGTGAAACCCCTTCTCTATAAAAAGAGTCACAGCCCCCTTAATCATCTGATCCCGGCGCTTCTTCACCAGCCGCTCATCCTTCACCGACGCCTGAACCTCACGTTTCTTCATTTCACCTACCCCTTTAATCAAAAATGGATTCTGGACCTCGCTTTATCGCATCAACGCGAAGGGGGCCTGACCCCCAATGCGTTAACGCTTTAAACCAGCGGGGGTCAGGCCCCCAGTGCGGTAATGCTTTACATTGGCAGGGTGTGTTACCCTTTTATTTTGTTAGCATTCGTGAAATAACGAGGCGCTGAATTTCCTGGGTGCCTTCGTAGATTTGCGTGATTTTGGCATCACGCATGAAGCGCTCTACTGGGTAGTCTTTCGTGTAGCCATATCCGCCAAAGACTTGCACCGCGTCTGTTGTCACTTTCATCGCCGTATCTCCCGCGAAGAGCTTAGACATGGCGGACTCTTTTCCGTATGGAAGTCCTTCCGATTCAAGCCATGCTGCTTGATAGGTTAATAGTCTTGCTGCTTCAACGCTAGTTGCCATATCGGCAAGCTTGAAGCCGACTCCCTGCTGGGCAGCAATTGGCTTGCCGAATTGCACACGCTCTTTTGCATATTCTGTTGCCGCATCCAAGGCACCTTGAGCAATACCCACTGCCTGGGCAGCAATTCCATTGCGTCCGCCATCAAGCGTCATCATCGCAATTTTAAAGCCTTCTCCCACTTCACCTAGCACATTCTCCACAGGCACTTTGCAATTTTCGAAAATAATTTCCGTTGTTGGTGATGAACGGATCCCTAGTTTTTTCTCCTTCTTGCCTACTGAGAAGCCTTCAAATCCTGCTTCTACAATAAAAGCAGTTGTTCCGCGATGCTTTTCAGCCGGGTCTGTTAAGGCAAATACAACATAAATGTCTGCCACGCCGCCATTGGTAATGAAAATTTTCGAACCATTTATCACATAGTGATCGCCTTCTAAGCGGGCTGTCGTTTTCATTCCGCCTGCATCTGATCCGCTTCCAGGCTCCGTTAATCCGTATCCGCCAATTTTCTTTCCCTGTGCCATTGGCTTTAGATACTTTTGCTTTTGCTCTTCATTGCCGAACTTGTAAATTGGCCAGCCTGCCAATGAAGTATGGGCTGATAAAGTAACGCCTGTTGATGCACATACTCTTGAAAGTTCTTCGACAGCAATACAGTAGGCTAGGTAGTCACTGCCAATGCCGCCGTATTCTTCTGGCCATGGAATGCCTGTCAAACCGAGTTCAGCCATTTTATCAAAGATCTCACGGTCAAAGCGCTCCTGTTCATCGCGCTCTGCTGCCGTTGGAGCCACTTCGTTTTTCGCAAAATCGCGCACCATTTTTCTGATCATTTCATGTTCTTCAGATAACTGAAAGTTCATCTCTTGGTCCCCCTATTTATTCGGACTTTTGTCATTTTTTCTTTGTGTGAAGGTCATTTTTCTTAATTTCGGGTTGGAAATGACCTTCATGGGTTTTATGAAGGTCTTTTACCCCTTTATTTTCAGTGGACTTTGGCCTCCATCCACTATCTACAATTGCTTGCTTATAACAATCCGCTGAATTTCGCTTGTGCCCTCATAGATTTCGGTTATTTTCGCGTCGCGGAAGTAGCGTTCCACCGGGTATTCTTCCGTGTAGCCGTAGCCCCCGAACACTTGAATGGCTTCCGTTGTAACTTCCACCGCCGTTCTTGAGGCGAACAGCTTGGCAATAGAAGCCTCCTTGCTGCATTTCAGTCCTTTTTGGCGAAGGTCGGCTGCACAATAGATTAATAGCTTTGCTGCTTCAACGGCCGTTGCCATATCAGCAAGCTTGAAGCCGACGCCCTGCTGCTTGGCGATTGGCTTGCCAAACTGCACCCGTTCTTTGGCATAATCCACCGCTGCCTCGAGAGCTGCCTCTGCAATTCCTAATGCCTGGGCCGCAATCCCAATACGGCCCACATCAAGGTTTGCCATAGCAATCTTAAACCCTTCGCCTTCCTTGCCCAGAAGATTTTCTGCAGGCACACGCATATCCTCAAAACTAAGCTGAACCGTTCTTGACCCGTGGAGGCCCATTTTTTTCTCATCTTTGCCAATGACTAGGCCCGGAGTCTCTTTTTCAACAATAAAGGCGGAAATCCCCTTGCTACCTTGTGAAGGGTCTGTTGAAGCAAAGACAATATACACATCTGCTTCTCCGCCATTTGTGATGAATACCTTTGAGCCATTGATAACATAATGATCGCCGTCTTTGATGGCCTTCGATTTCAGGCTGGCCGCATCAGACCCAGCGCTAGGCTCGGTCAGGCAAAAGGCGCCAAGATATTCCCCTGCTGCAAGCTTTGGAATATACTTTTGCTTTTGCTCCTCCGTTCCAAAATAAAGAATGGGATTGGTCCCGACAGACGTATGAACGGATAGGATGACCCCAATAGTTGCACTTACTTTTGACAGCTCATTGATGGCAATAATATAAGAGACAAAGTCCATTTCCGCTCCGCCATATTTAACAGGAACAGGAATCCCCATCAGACCTAGTTGACCCATCTTTTTTAAAATTTCACGCGGGAACTCTCCCTGCTCCATACTTTCAACAAATGGAGCTATTTCCTTTTCGGCAAAATCGCGGACCATTTTCCTCATCATTTCCTGCTCTTCAGTAAATCTAAGGTTCATGTTATCTCCTCCGGTGGCTGTCATATGTTCAATCACGGGTCAAATCAGCGGCAAGTTATTCGTACGTATAGAAGCCTCTGCCCGTTTTCTTGCCGAGCCAGCCGGCTTTTACATATTTTCTTAAAAGCGGACATGGGCGATATTTATCATCACCGAATCCTTCATGCAGGGTTTCCATAATATATAGGCATGTATCAAGGCCGATAAAATCAGCTAATGTTAATGGTCCCATCGGATGATTCATGCCAAGCTTCATGACTTCATCAATCGCTTCCTTTGAAGCGACTCCTTCATAAAGCGTGAAAATGGCTTCATTGATCATCGGCATCAGCACTCTATTTGAAACAAAACCTGGAAAGTCATTGACTTCTACCGGAACCTTTTTCAGCGCCTTTGTTGTATCCTCAATCGTTTGATAGACTTCATCAGCTGTTGCCAGGCCGCGGATAATTTCTACAAGCTTCATGACGGGAACCGGGTTCATAAAATGCATACCGATTACTTTTTCCGGGCGCTTGGTTGCTGCGGCAATTTCAGTGATTGGCAGCGAGGATGTATTGCTTGCTAAAATGGCATGTTCAGGAGCAATTTCATCCAGCTGGCCAAAGATCTTTGTTTTTATTTCCATATTCTCAACAGCAGCCTCAATAATCAGGTCAGCATCTTTTGCATCATTCAAATCTGTCGA
The DNA here is from genome assembly GCF_058792595.1 of Cytobacillus sp. MT66. NCBI lineage: Bacteria > Bacillati > Bacillota > Bacilli > Caryophanales > Bacillaceae > Cytobacillus > Cytobacillus sp. MT66. The sequence continues at coordinate 168,580 of NZ_JBXAFB010000007.1, read as the reverse complement.
AGGAGTCAGGTTGCCTAGGACTCCCTCCATTTGTTCAGCCGTCATCCGTTCTTTTTCAACCTGGCGGGACAGGTTCTTTTTGATTACCCCAAGGCCGCGCTCAACGAATTCTGGCTTCAAATCATTTAGAAGCACGCTGTATCCTGCTTGTGCACAAACTTGAGCAATCCCTGAACCCATTTGTCCTGCGCCAATGACCATGATTTTTTGTATATTCATTTCCATTCCCCCACTGCAATAAGTTTAGTTTTTTGGTACCTCTATCATGATTGCATCCCCTTGACCGCCTCCGCTGCAGATGGCTGCAATGCCAATTCCTCCGCCGCGGCGCTTCAGTTCATGCATTAACGTTAAAATAATTCTTGCTCCGCTTGCCCCAATTGGATGTCCGAGAGCAACTGCACCGCCGTTTACATTGACCTTATCAAGATCAAGGCCTGCAATTTTTCCGCTTGTTAAAGCAACTGCAGCAAATGCTTCATTAATTTCAAATAAATCAATGTCATTAACCGTTTTCCCTGTTTTTTCAAGCAATTCATTGATGACAATCCCCGGGGTTTTCGGGAAGTCCTTTGCCTCCACAGCAACCGCTGTATGACCTAAAATCACAGCGGCAGGCTGTCTTCCTTCTTTTGCCGCTCTTTCTTCGCTCATAAGCACTAACGCAGCTGCACCGTCATTAACGCCTGGCGCATTTCCAGCTGTAATCGTTCCGCCAGCTCCAAATGCAGAGCCAAGCTTAGTCAATTTTTCCAATGAAGTATCTTTTCTTGGTGATTCATCCTCTGATACTACAATAGGAGCACCTTTTCTTTGCGGCACTTCTACCGGAACAATTTCCTCTGCGAACTTTCCTGCTTCCATCGCCGCAATAGCCAGCTGATGGCTTCTTAAAGCGAAGGCATCCTGTTCTTCTCTAGTAATCTCCAATTCTTCCGCAGCCCCATTTCCATATGTCCCCATATGTACACCGGTAAAGCTGCAGCTTAAGCCATCGTGAATCATTAAATCCTGTACTGAGGCATCACCCATTCTTAAACCCCAGCGTGCTTTCGGCAGAATGTATGGCGCATTGCTCATGGACTCCATGCCGCCGGCAACAATGACCTCTTCATCGCCAAGGCGAATAATCTGGTCACCTAATGTGACACTTCTCATGCCGGATGCACAGACTTTATTTACAGTTTCTGTCTTGACGTTCCATGGAAGCCCGGCCTTTCTGGCAGCCTGGCGGGATGGAATTTGCCCCTGTCCTCCTTGAAGAACTGTGCCCAAAATAACTTCGCCGACATCCTCTGGATTAACGCCTGCTCGATTTAGCGCTTCTTTAACTGCTATTCCTCCAAGATCAGAAGCTGAAAGACTGCTTAATCCCCCGGCAAACTTCCCAAAAGGTGTTCTGGCACCAGCTAAAATTACGGTTTTTCCCATCAAAATCGCTCCTTTGATTTTATTTGGCTAAAAAACATGGCTGATCATATACTTTGGTTCATCTTCTGAGCTGTGGACAAGATGATGACTGAACGCTCGCTCGGCTAACAGCCTGATAAATAGGAGGACAGATTCTATCCTCCAGCTGTTTTGAAAGCGCTTTATTCTTAATTCTATTTTACTCCAAAAATAGCAAAAATTGAAACACTTTATGCAAAATTCATAATTTATCAATAAAATTTTGCTGCGTTTCAATTTTTGCAAACTCTGATATTTACATGTCAGGACTGGGAAGGAACCTATCCGGGAAAGATGGACAAGGTGCCTGTCCCCGTGTCCGGTTTATGCTACGCCGCAGACGGCCTTTTCTAGGATTTCTGCCACATCGTAGGTGGAGATTTTGTCCTCTACTTCTTTTGCTTTTGTTCCGTCTGAAAGCATGGTTAAGCAGTATGGACAGCCTGAGCTGATAATAGACGAATTTGTCGCAAGCGCTTGTTCTGTCCTTGATACGTTGATGCGGTTTCCTGTTTCTTCTTCCATCCACATGAGGCCTCCGCCGGCTCCGCAGCACATCGCGGTGTCGCGGTTTCTTTCCATTTCCACAAGCTTAACACCCGGAATAGATTTTAGAATCTCACGAGGCGGATCATATACATCGTTATAGCGGCCTAAGTAACAGGAATCATGGAACGTGATCGTTTCATTGACCTCAAACTGCGGTTTCAGTCGCCCTTCTTTCACTAGATCGTAAAGAATTTCTGTATGGTGATAGACCTCTGCCTGCAAGCCAAAATCCGGATACTCATTTTTGAAAATATTGTAGGCGTGAGGATCGATTGTAACAATCTTCTTCACTTCATTCTTTTCAAATTCTTCAATGTTCTTTGTTGCAAGCTCTTGGAATAAGAACTCGTTTCCAAGACGTCTTGGCGTATCGCCGGAGTTCTTTTCTTTATTTCCGAGAATGGCAAATTTGACGCCAGCTTCATTCATTAATTTTGCAAATGAAAGAGCGATCTTCTGGCTGCGGTTGTCAAATGAACCCATGGAACCAACCCAGAATAGGTATTCAAATTCCTCTCCAGCCTTTTTCGCTTCCTTGACTGTTGGTACATATACATCCTCGCGGACTTCGCGCCAGTTTTCTTTCTCTTTGCGGTTCAACCCCCAAGGGTTTCCTTGACGTTCGATGTTTGTCATCGCACGCTGTGCATCTGGATTCATTTTTCCTTCTGTTAAAACCAGATAGCGGCGAAGGTCGATAATTTTCTCTACATGCTCGTTCATAACTGGACATTGATCTTCACAGTTACGGCAAGTAGTACATGCCCAGATTTCCTCTTCAGTAATGACATCGCCAATAAGACTCGGGCTATAGGCAAGACTGGCAGCCGCCTCCTCTGCCCCTTTTCCGGCAGAAGCTAAAGCAAGCTGATTTCCCTGAGTATTGGAAAAAGCAAATGTCGGAACCCATGGCTGCTTAGAAGTAACAGCAGCACCATAGTTCGTTAAGTGATCACGAAGCTTCACAATTAAATCCATTGGTGACAGCATTTTACCTGTACCTGTTGCCGGACACATATTTGTACAGCGTCCACATTCCACACAAGCATAGAAGTCAACCATTTGCAGCTGGGTAAAGTCTTCAATCTTACCAACACCGAAAGATTCCTGTGACTCATCTTCAAAATCAATTTTTGATAATTTACCAGGGTTATCCAGACGGTTCAAGTAAACGTTAGCCGGTCCAGCAATTAAGTGCGCATGCTTGCCCTGAGGCACGTATACTAGGAATGATAATAAGAATATTAAATGAATCCACCAGGCAACATAAAATACAACAATGGAGGCTGTTTCACCCATCCATCCTAATGCTCCTGCAATGAGAGAAGCGACAGGCTCTGACCATGCAGCTTCATGTCCATGCCAGATCATGCTTGCTCCATTCCCTAATAAAACGGAAACCATTAATCCGCCGATAAAAATAAGGACAAGACCTGATTTCCACCCTCTTTTTAAGCGGACAAGCTTTTCAATATAACGGCGATAGTAAGCCCAAATAACAGCAACCAGAATGGTTAAAGTAACTATTTCTTGAAAAAAGGTAAATGCCGGGTACAGCGGGCCAAATGGCAGGTGTGCACCAGGTTTTATCCCCTTAATAATAAAATCGATTGCGCCAAACTGAACGAGAAGAAAGCCATAGAAAAACATGACATGAATCGCACCGCTTTTCTTATCTTTTAATAGCTTCTTCTGGCCAAAAACCATGATCCAAATCTTGTTCAGACGCTCTTTTACATTGTTATCGAATTCCGTCTTTTTTCCGAGTTTGATATATTCAATTCTCGTTTTCACCACGTACACAAATAAGCTGATACCGTAAGCGGTTACAAGGAGAAATCCGATTAAGTTGACCCATAACAGTCCATTCATTCTTTGTTGCACTCCTTCCACTGATTTTTTGAAAAAGTGATCCCTTTGCAATAAATTTGAAGTTTGGAACACGGTTGAATTTTCAGAAATCACTGCTTATCCCTATTATATAATGAATGAGCACTCAGTCAACCACTTTTTATCCATTAAAAATATTATAAGAATGGCTAACTGCGGCAAAACTATGTAGGAAACCTTTTTTTCAAGGAGCCAATAGTATTGAATATTTTGATTCTTGTAATAATTATATTACTTTTACCTATCGTTTGGCTATCATTAGATTTCCATTTCGGCAAAAAAAAGCAGATTGAAAAGCCAAAAAGAAAGAATTACCCCTTCAGAAACAGCGAGTTCAAAGTATTTACGAGCGGTCCAGAATTATTTGAGGATTATTTTTTAGAATTAAAACAGGCCAAAAGGCATATCCACATCATGTTTTATATTGTAAAAAATGATGATTTCAGCCAGGAGTTTTTGCAAATTCTTAAAAACAAGGCCCAAGAAGGGCTTGAAGTCCGTCTACTCCTTGACCGGATAGGCAGTATTAAGATCAAGAAAAAGACGATTCATTCTTTGAGAGAATCAGGCGTTCAATTTTCCTTTGCCCAAAAGCCGAAGTTTCCATTTCTTTTCTACACACTGCAAACCAGAAACCACCGAAAAATTACTGTTATTGATGCAAAGATTGGCTACGTGGGTGGCTTTAACATTGGCAAGGAGTATATTAATCAGGATCAAAAATTATCTCCTTGGCGTGATTATCATTTGAAATTAACAGGTGAAGGAGTGACAGACCTGCAAAGGGAATTTTTGCAGGATTGGTCTTCAGAGACAAATGTACATCTATTGGATGAGCCGTCTTATTTTCCCGCTCAGCCTAAAAAAGGCTCGCTGCATCAGCTGATTCCATCAAAAGGCACCATTTTGGAGGAGACCTTTTCAGCCTTTATCTGCAAGGCACAGCATCAGATTATTATTGGGACCCCTTATTTTATTCCCAGCCATAGGCTTTTAAATGACCTCCTGGCTGCTTTAAAAAGAGGCGTTTCCATTTCTATTCTTATTCCGCTGACAGCTGATCATATTCTTGTAAAAGAAGCCGCCTTCCCCTACCTGCGGAAATTATTAAAAAACGGCGCTCTAGTCTACGAATATCAAAACGGTTTTTATCATGCGAAAACGGCTATTTTTGATCAGGAGGTTTGCGATATTGGCACAGCCAATTTTGACAGGCGCAGCCTTTTTTTAAACGAGGAAATCAATTGTTATATTTATGACCGGGAGTTTATCAGCAAATTGATGAGCATTATTGAAAAAGATATCAGCCACTCCAAAACATTAACCTTAAACGAACTGACCAAGCCGGATGTTAGCCGGACGTTTAAGGAATTCATTGCAAAGCTGGTTGAGGACTTTTTATAAAAAAGGGTCTTTTATATCAAGCCGTAGATTTTTACCACTTAGTTGATTGGAGCGTAGCGCCCGGAGCAGAAATCAACGGCTTATTTTAAAAGCTATAAAAAAAGGCTGGCATAATTGCCAGCCTTTATATTTACATTTTCTCAGGTGCAGATACGCCGATTAAGGATAAGGCGTTTTTCAAGGTAATTTGCACTGCTTTAATAAGTGCTACTCTTGCTTTTGAACGTTCTGGATTATCAGAGTCAAGCACTTTTTCTGCATTATAAAAGCTATGGAAAGCAGATGCCAGATCAAAGATATAGTTGGTAATTCGATGTGGAAGGCGCTTAATTGCTGCCTCGCCTACAGCTTGCGGGAATTCACCAAGCTTTTTCAATACATCCATTTCCTTCTCAGCCGAGATCAGTGAAAAATCAGCATTGCCTTCTGCTGTAATGCCCTGTTCTTCTGCCTGGCGCAGGATGCTGCAAATCCGTGCATGAGCATATTGAGCGTAATAAACAGGGTTTTCATTGGATTGAGACACAGCTAAATCCAAGTCAAAATCCAAATGAGTATCTGCACTTCTCATCGCAAAGAAATAGCGCGTAGCATCTAAGCCTACCTCTTCAACAAGGTCACGCATAGTCACGGCTTTCCCTGTACGTTTGCTCATTTTCATTTTTTCACCGTTTTTATACAGGTGAACAAGCTGAATGATCTCTACCTCAAGAGCTTCACGGTCATAGCCTAAGGCTTCAATAGCCGCCTTCATGCGCGGAATGTAGCCATGATGGTCTGCCCCCCAAATATTAATCAGCTTTTCAAAGCCGCGTTCAAGCTTGTCCTTATGATAGGCAATATCCGGTGTTAAGTACGTATAAGAACCATCGTTTTTAATTAGCACACGGTCCTTATCATCGCCAAAAGTGGTTGAACGGAACCAAGTGGCACCGTCTTCCTCGTAGATATGGCCATTATCTTTAAGCGCTTGTAACGCTTTGTCAATTTTTCCGTTGTTATATAAAGAAGTCTCCGAATACCACACATCAAATGGAACGCGGAATTCCTCAAGATCAGCTTTCAGCTTTGCCATCTCATATTTGAGGCCGTATTCTCTAAAAAACTGGAAACGTTCCTGTTCATCGGTATTGACATACTTGTCGCCAAACTCATCTGCCAGCTTCTTCCCAATGCCAATAATATCCTCGCCATGATAGCCATCTGCCGGCATTTCCTTATCCATGCCTAATGCTTGAAAATAGCGGGCTTCAACGGACAAAGCCAGATTATTAATCTGATTTCCTGCATCATTAATATAATATTCCCGGCTTACATCGAAGCCTGCTTTATCCAGAATATTGCATAGGGAATCACCCACGGCCGCACCGCGGGCATGGCCAAGATGCAGATCGCCGGTCGGGTTGGCAGAGACAAACTCCACCTGAACCTTTTGATTGTTCCCGATGGCAGTTTCGCCGTATTTGTCCCCTGCTTCTAAAACGGCCGGAATAAGATTAGTTAAATAGCTGTTATCCATGTGAAAATTGATAAATCCGGGTCCAGCTATTTCAATTTTTTGAATAGACGCTTTCGTCTTGTCAAAATGAGCAATCAGTTCCTCAGCAATCATTTTTGGCGCCTTTTTTGCCACCCGCGCCAGCTGCATGGCCATATTAGTAGAATAATCACCATGGGCCTTTTCTTTTGGAATTTCTAAAATGACAGCCGGTATTTGCTCTTCAGAAGCCAGATTTGCCTTAAGAACGGCATCTTTAATTTCTTCTTTCAGTTTATTTTGCATCTGCTCCACACTATTCAATGTTTTTCTTCCTCCTTTTCAAAAGTAATTGATAAATGATATGTACCTGTATTCGCACCTTGCATGTTCAAGTCATATAAGATGTCAATGGACCCGTGGCCCTTCTGTTGATCAAAAAGATGTTCAAGTCTTTTCGTCACAGTGCCCATTTCAAGCACACCATATGGGGTATGGTAATTACCTGTCAATCTTTTATTCATTTTAAAGGGAAGCTTCATTTTGACAGCTCCGCTCCGCATAATCATGCCCTCTTCTTCAGTCATTTTGATGATGGTGTTCGCCATTCCTTGCTCCATCGCTTCATCATACTGAAGATATCGTGCATTTTCCTTCAAATAGTATCGGCCAAAGGCGGTTAATTCAAAAGTATTTTTCTCGTTTCCGTCATAGATATCTGTTTTTACCTTTATTTTAACAGGCACCTGATCCGCACGTCCTGCAGACATCAGCACCACATCCTTTTTATTATAGTAGAAAGCGGCGAAGGGTTCTAGTCAGCTAATGGAAAAAACGGAGACATCGAGTCTCCGTTTGCTATTGTTATTTGAGAAAAAGTAAGTATCACTTTTCAACTTCGAGAAATGTCTTGCTCTAGGCACCGATAAGCGGGCGCCTTACGCCTTTCTCATACCCAGCCTAGAATCATTTCGCGAATGAGCTTGCTTGCCGTGTTGGCTGTTTGCTCAGATGGATCATAGATTGGCGCTACCTCTACAAGGTCACAGCCGACGACCTTCACATCAGAGCGGGCAATTTCATGAATCGATGCCAATAGCTCCTTGGAGGTAATTCCGCCTGCATCAACTGTTCCTGTCCCAGGTGCATGCGCAGGGTCTAAAACATCAATGTCAATTGTAACATAAACTGGACGTCCGGCAAGCTTTGGAAGTATCTGCTTTAATGGTTCAAGCACCTCAAATTTTGAGATATGCATACCTGCTTCTTTTGCCCATTGAAATTCTTCCTTCATCCCGGAGCGGATTCCAAATGAGTAAATATTTTCAGCCCCCATTAACCCGCATGCCTTTCGAATCGGCGTGGAGTGAGACAGCGGCTCTCCCTCATAATTTTCCCGCAGATCTGTATGGGCATCCATATGGATTACAGCAAGATCCGGATACTTTTTATAGACTGCTTTAATAACTGGCCATGAAACTAAATGCTCTCCGCCTAGGCCAATCGGAAATTTATTTTCCGACATCAGTTTATCCACATATTCCTCAATTAAATCAATGCTTTTCTGTGGGTTTCCAAAAGGCAGAGGAATATCGCCGGCATCGAAATATTTTACCTCCTCTAATTCACGATCTAAATAAGGGCTGTATTCTTCAAGTCCGATCGATACCTCTCGGATGCGGGCAGGGCCGAAGCGTGACCCTGGACGATAGCTTACTGTCCAGTCCATCGGCATGCCGTAAATGACTGCCTGGCTTTCTTCATAATTCGGATGACTTTTAATAAATACATTTCCTGAATAAGCTTCATCAAATCGCACAGCCGTCAACCTCCCTTATTTTGTTAAGTCCTGGACAAATTTAGGAAGCACGAAAGCCGCGTGATGCAGCTCTTTTGTATAATACTTTGTTTCAATTTCATGGAAGCTGTCTTCGCTTACCTCTAAAGGATCATACTTCTTAGAACCAAGTGTGAACGCCCACATGCCGCTTGGATACGTAGGAATATTGGCTACATATAAGCGAGTGATTGGAAAAATCTCTCTTACATCTCTTTGAACATTTCTGATTAGATCCGCTTTAAACCATGGATTGTCAGATTGTGCAACAAAGATGCCATCTTCTTTCAAAGCTTTGGAGATTCCAGCATAGAAGCCTTTTGTGAACAGGTTTACTGCCGGTCCAACTGGCTCAGTGGAGTCAACCATGATCACATCATATTCATTTTCGCTTTCAGCGATATGCATAAAGCCGTCTCCAACCTTCACGTCTACACGAGGGTCGTCTAGCATGCCAGCAATTTCCGGAAGATATTTTTTCGAATACTCGATTACCTTTCCGTCGATATCAACAAGCGTCGCCTTCTTTACACTTGGATGTTTAAGAACCTCACGGATAACCCCGCCGTCTCCACCGCCGACAACAAGAATATTTTCCGGATTTGGATGAGTAAATAGCGGCACATGTGCAACCATTTCATGATAGACAAATTCGTCTTTCACAGAGGTCATCACCATGCCGTCCAGCAATAGCATGTTCCCCCACTCTTGGGTTTCAACCATTTCAAGCATTTGAAAATCTGTTTGTTCTGTATGTAAAGTTCTTTTTACCTTCATAGTAATTCCAAAGTTATCAGTCTGTTTTTCAGTAAACCAAAGTCCGCCCATTTTATGGATCATTCCTTTCATAACGAATTCTTATTTATATTTTCCAAATTTGCTGCTTCCTATCAGGAAATACGAATTAAGCTTTATTTTTGGTCAGATAGTGTTAATTTTTCTTCTGCGAGAACTGCCCAGCCCAAGGCTTGCTAAACGGGCACCTTGCGTTTTTCATATCTAACCAGAAAAAGTATAGATGAATCTAGTAAAAATGCAAGAAAAAATTGCATTTGCTAGATAAAAATGTTTAAAACCCCAATATTTTTTCAATACTAAGAATGAATTGATTTGGCAGGAAAAGCGTATATGCCTTTGCACAGGCCTTAGGGTATGTAGCCGTAAACTGAGCAGGACGCTAGCACTGGACAAGAAATGGGGTGATTACTATCGAACTTATAACGGGCAAACATATGAAGAGGGCAGGCAAGTATTTTCGAGGTTTATTTTTTATTAGCTTAATTGGATGTGTCTTTACTGCTTTATGCCTTGCTGGTGTTCTTCTTTATGCGAAGATTCTCGGTCCCCCGCCGCTTGCTGTGCCGCAGTCGACTTTATTTTATTCCGATGATGGAACTGTTATCGGGGAAAGCCATAACGGGCAAAAGCGCTACTGGATGGAGCTTGAGGATATAAGCCCCCATTTAGTCGATGCGACTGTCTCAATTGAAGACAGAAAATTCTATACCCACCATGGATTTGATTATATAAGAATAGCAGGTGCTGTTTTTGCGGATATAAAAGCAATGGCAAAGGTTCAGGGTGCAAGTACGATTACCCAGCAGTATGCGCGAAACCTTTTTCTAGAACATGATAAGACATGGAAAAGGAAAATCAAAGAGGCCTTTTATACAATCAGGCTGGAGATGAGTTATTCAAAAGAGGAAATCCTTGAGGGCTATCTAAATACGATTTATTACGGGAATGGCGCTTATGGTGCTGAAGCAGCAAGCCAGTTCTATTTTGGAAAAAGCGCTAGCGACCTGTCATTGGCAGAAGCCTCCCTTCTGGCAGGCATTCCAAAAGGAGCAGGCCTCTACTCCCCATTGGTGTCAAAAGAAAATGCCAAAGCACGGCAAAAAATCATTCTAAACTCAATGGTTGAGAACAGCTATATTGATAAAAAATCTGCAGAGGCCGCATATAATGAATCTTTAACTGTTGTGGGTAAACATTTATATACAAAAGCTGAAGTTGTTGCCCCCTACTTCCAGGATGCCGTTCGGCAGGCCCTTAAAAAGGAATTGAAGTTAGACGACCGGGTCATTGAACTTGGGGGATTAAGGGTATATACAACCCTTGATTTAAAGCAGCAGGAGATTGCCGAAAAGACAGTGGCCCGAATCATCCCTGATGAGTCCGACATACAGGCTGCTCTTGTTTCGATGAATCCAAAAAACGGACATGTGAAGGCAATGGTTGGCGGGAGAAGCTATGAGGAAAGTCCATTTAACCGGGCTGTGCAGGCCGTCCGCCAGCCTGGATCTACCATTAAGCCGCTGCTTTACTATGCAGCTCTGGAGCATGGGTTTACTCCTTCTACACTGATGCGAAGCGAAGAAACAACCTTCCGCTTTGAGGACAGGCCTGACTATTCTCCAAGCAATTTTAATAGCCAATATGCAAAAGGCGATATTACGATGGCCCAAGCGCTTGCTGTATCTGACAACATCTATGCAATTAAAACACATTTATTCCTTGGAGAAGATACACTTGTGAAAACAGCCAAAAAGTTTGGCATCAAGTCAGCCATGAAAGAGGTTCCCTCTCTTGCTCTTGGCACATCCGGGGTCAAAGTGATTGAAATGGCGAACGCGTATAGCATGTTAGCCAACGGCGGCAAGCAAACCGAACCTGTATTTATCAAGAAAGTAGAAAGCTATAATGGCGAAGTGATCTATGAACGGAAAAATTCCGATACCGCTGTTCTTCGATCTGACCTCGCCTATGTGATGACCCATATGATGACGGGTGTGTTTGACCGGAAGCTTAATGGCTATACGAGCGTGACTGGCAGTTCGATCATCGATGATATCACAAGGACCTATGCGGGCAAATCAGGATCCACAGATACAGACAGCTGGATGATCGGCTATTCCCCGCAGCTCGTCTCTGCTGTCTGGACAGGTTACGATAAAGGAAAAACCATTCATTTAACAGCCGATAAACTGTACGCAAAAAATATTTGGGTCCATTTTATGGAGGATGCTCTTAAAGACACCCCTGCAAAAGGCTTTAAGGCAGTGAAAGGTACGGTTGGCGTCTATGTGAACCCGGAAAACGGCAAGCTCGCCACCGAACAATGCCCAGTCAAACGATTCACATACTTTGCCGAGGGCACTGAACCAACCGAATACTGTACAGAGCACATCTCGCACGAAGAAAAGCCGGCAGAAAAGGCAAAAGAAACGAAAAAGCCTTGGTATAAGAAGCTGTTTGATTGGTTTTGATTGGAAAGCGAAAGGCGCCTGAGGCTGGACGATCTGACCGTTAAATGCCTCTTTTAGGCGCTCCAATTAACTAAGTGGTAAAAAGTTCTATATAAAGTGAAAAACCTCGGAGTGTGTTTCTCCGAGGTTTTTCTGTCCTAGTTTTACATTAGTGTCTTCACACTGTTAAATAGTTTACCTTTTTTTATGAGGTTTGGGCAAGTATTTAGAAATTTTCGTCGTAAATCTGTCACAAATTCGTCATACATATGATTTTTTTTCCTAATTCACTTGCAAATCATCTTTAAGCTTCTGTTCAGATCTTTCCCACATGCCAGCATTATGATTTTGCAAAAACCCAGCAAGGATCTTTTTAGATTTATCGTCCATATGATCAACAATAATATGCCTTTTGATTGATTTATCCATTTTATTCACATGGTCCGCTAAGATTTTATATCCGCGGCGGATCGACCGGTCAACTGTCATGTAACAGGCGGTTACTCCGGCATAATACGGGCCTTCCTCTTTCCTGTCAATTGTCACCCAGACGAGCCAATATGGCTTTCCATTTGGAACCTCTTCTTCGTTGGTTAAAAATTTAATTCCTTTTTCAACAGGGCTGCGGGCATGCATAGCCCCAATTTCAATGGCTGCTTCGCCTTCTTCCACATCAATGATGACTGGTGAAACATTATCAAGACTTAGGGAACCGGAACCAAATCCGCCATGCCCCTCTGTCGGGTCATTTTTAATAATATTAAAGCCAATATTCTTCTTTTTCTTTTCTTCCAAAGTCAAATTCCTCCTTTTTCAAAAGGCCATGTTCCTGTCATTCTTACATAAATATTGCCGAAAAGAAAGCGTTCAGTCCGTTCGATACAACAGGCAGTACAGTACTGAAGATGGGTTGAATGGTGTAACGGTCCAGAGGTGTGATAACAAGAATCAAAAAGATGACAGATCCGTAAGCTTCGTACTGTGTCAGCTTTGGCCTGATGTCATTGGGAACTAAATCTTCCACAATGCGATACCCGTCCAGCGGCGGAAACGGAAGCAAATTAAAAATGAATAAAACTAGATTCAGATGAATAAATAGGTTTAAAAATTCCGGCACATAGGCAGGGAGGCTCGCCGCAGCGCCAAACGCAAGCAATAGGTACCAAACAAGATATCCCAGAGCAGCTAAAATCAGATTGCTAATCGGCCCTGCAATCGAGACACAAATCCCGGCAAGCCGAGGATTTTTAAAGAAAAATCTGTTAACCGGAACAGGCCGGGCCCAGCCAAAGCCGGCTATAAAAATGAGGATGGTTCCAAAAGGATCTAGATGCTGAATCGGATTTAATGTTAGTCTCCCCTGATTCTTTGCCGTCGGATCGCCGAATTTATACGCAACAAAGGCATGAGCGAACTCGTGGACGGTAAAAGCAGCCATTAATGTAATCACAACATACGGGATTTCCCTCAGTGAAAAGGCCAAAAATTGATCCAACTATCAAAACCCCTTTAATAAAGTGATAAACTGTTTATTTTCAAATTATAATAAAGTATACACGAAAAGAACATGAAAGTGAAAAAGAGAGTATCCTTTAGAACTTGCAAGATTCTAAATTTTGTGGAAAACTAACATTAATAAAATTTAAATGGCGTGTTAAACATTACCGTCTAACACAGCCCTATAAAAGGAGACTTTCGCCATGCCATATGTAACTGTTAAGATGCTTGAAGGCCGTTCAGAGGACCAGAAAAAGGCGCTTGTTGAAAAAGTAACCGACGCCGTAGTAGAAACAACAGGAGCTTCAAAAGAAGCCGTTGTTGTCTTCATCGAAGAAATGTCCAGAAACCACTACGCCGTTGCTGGCAAACGCTACAGCGACAAATAAATCCGCTTTAGCACAGCAACGCAACGGGGGCCTGTCCCCCGTTGCTTTAAAGCGCGAAAAAGCCAGACTCAGTGTCTGGCTTTTTCTTGTAAGCTTTCAATATATGCATAGGCGGTGTCAATTTCTTCTTCGGTGTATTTCTGCTTGCTTTTGAGCGTGAATACTTTCTCTTTTACTTCGTCTTTTGGAAGATTATCAAAATATAAAACCGTTGAAACTAGCTCGAGGAATCGCGCACTCTGATTGTTCATATCCTCCAGGCAGCTGTTTAGGTTTGGCATCTCAACGGCATTGAGGCCTAAGAATTCCTTCCCGTTATCGGTCAGCGTGTAGCGGTATTGGTAGTAGCCGCCCTTCTTTTCTTTTATTTCATTTAAAAACCCCATATTGCAGAGCTCTTCCACTCTTAATGTCAGTTCCTCGGAATAAGGTCCGTAAAAATGAAATTGAAATCTTTCTTGAAAGGGAAAGTCCATCTTTTTCGCGATATAAATCATTTTCTGCAGCTTTTTCCGGCCAATGATTTCTTCAGAAGCTGCGATCGCATGCATGATTTTGGCATGATCTTTTAACAAGAATCTTCAACTCCTACTCCGACTTAGTGCAAATCGATATCTAATAGCTTGCGGATTTCCTTTTTAACAGATGGCTCAATGGAATCATCTCTTAGAAAATCAGCAGGATAATATAATTTATGATCTGTCCGTCTTTTTCCGGAGATTGCATCAACAATCTCTGATTCTCTGGAAAGTTCACGGATTTCCCCATTTTTCATCAATAAGTGAATCGGCAGTCTCTCCTCTTCCTCCCCAGGCCTGTAAAAGTCATACGGGAGGTCTGAAGAAGAATCGACGACAAGATAATACTCCGGGTCAATGCCTGCCTTCTCGAACAATCCTGAAAGCCTGGCCAGCTTCTTATATTCTTTCGCAGGATCAAATTCCGCATATTTAAATAAATTACGGTTCATAAAGCGGCTGCAGAGGTCACGAAGAATGGCATCCTCTTCCTCCTGCCACATCTGAAAATAGTAAAGAATGACTGCTTCATCCAGCTTAATATAGTCTTCTAACGTAATTTCACCGTTAAACAATGAATAGAAATGCTGCGGATATGACTTAAAGGCATAATTTTGCTCATGCAAGTGTTTCGCTCTGTGGAGAATTTTTGTTAATATAACTTCCGCACTTCGCGTCACAGGATGGAAATACACCTGCCAATACATTTGGTAGCGGCTCATAATGTAATCCTCTACAGCATGCATGCCTGTCTGCTTAATAACAATCTGGTCTTCTCCTGGCATCATCACCCGCAAAATCCGCTCCATATCAAAATGGCCATAGCTTACCCCTGTAAAATAAGCATCTCTTTGCAGATAATCCATACGGTCTGCATCAATCTGGCTGGAAATCAGGCTGACAACCAATTTATTTTTAGATGTCTTGGCAATGACATCTGCTACCTTCTTGGGAAAATCATCACTGATTCTAAGAAGGACCTTATTCACTTCTGTATCCCCTAAAATAATCGCCCTTGTATAAAATTCATGATCCAGGTCAAAAACCTTTTCAAAGGAATGCGAAAAAGGCCCGTGCCCCAGATCATGAAGCAAGGCTGCACAAAGTGACAGAAGACGGTCATCTTCATTCCATTCGGGTCTCTCTGCAAACACATCATCAGCTATTCTGCGGATAATTTCGTATACGCCAAGGGAGTGATTGAACCTGCTATGCTCAGCCCCATGAAACGTTAAGTAGGTTGTACCAAGCTGCTTAATTCGTCTAAGACGCTGAAACTCACTTGTGCCGATTAGATCCCAAATGACGCGATCCCTGACGTGAACATATCGATGGACAGGATCCTTAAATACCTTTTCTTCTCGTAATTTTTCAACCGGATATGCCATGTTTAACCTCCGATTTCTATCTTCTCTCTATTATATCCTCTCCAGTGCCCTATTCACTACATAAAATCCAAAAATTCTATTACAGTCGACAAAATTTTAGGCTAGCAGGCACTTCACTGGGCCTTAAGATTATAAAAAAAAATCGCCCCTGCAATGGAATGGGAGCGAATTATTTATTAAGCTTTTTATTTACTTTTTCCATCAATTCCTCTTCTGTTAATGCGGCTAATGGACGGTTATTAACAAAGGCAAATGTCTTCTTTCGTCCTGGCCCGCAATAAGATTGACAGCCAATTTCAATCTTCGCATCCGGATCAATTTCCTTTAGACGAGGAATCAAAGTTTTTAAATTTACTGCCTGACAATCGTCGCAAACACGGAATTCGTTTGCCATATATATTACAGCCCTTTCTCGGTCTAGCTTAAAGTAGATATTGTTAAAAGTCTGGCCAGCCGGCAAATTTCATATACAGCAGGCCCTTGGCTATTTTACTGCTTCTTACCGGTTATTGCAAGCCGCCTCGAGATGCCTTTTAATTCTGCCTGGCATTTTTTCAAACTCATTTCAGCCAAAAACAATACCTTTCTATTTAAAAAATAAAAAATCTACTATCCTTTTAATCCCATTTGTATATTTTTCTTTTTAACTGTCAATCCTTTAACTAAGGAATTAAAAAAGTAAATAAATTGGGAGTTGAGGTAATGAAGGTACGTCAAGACGCATGGACTGAAGAAAATGATTTATTGCTAGCTGAAACTGTTTTAAGGCATGTCAGAGAAGGCAGCACACAGCTAAACGCCTTTGAAGAGGTTGGGGATAAGCTTGATCGCACGTCGGCTGCTTGCGGTTTTCGCTGGAATGCAGTGGTTAGACATCAATATGAAAAAGCATTGGCTCTAGCAAAAAAGCAGCGCAAACAGAGACAAAGAATGCTCGGCAAAGAACAGGGTGGAAAGAAGAAGCTTCTATATAGTCCGCCAGTTCCTACGCTCACTGAAATGGAGGCTGTTACAATGGAGGCATCAGAAGAAATTAGTGAGCCGCTAGCAAGCTCAGCGCCGGAAAGCAAGCCACAAACCACAGTGACAGCAGCAGCTTCGCCTGTCTATTTGGAGGGACCTATCCACACAAGCCATATGGGCAGCTTAAATATAGAACAGGTTATTTCCTATTTACAAACTTTAAAAACTTCAAGTATTCAGCTTGATATATTAAAAAATGAGAATGAAAGATTAAAAAGAGAAAATGCGCAGCTCAAGAGCCGCAATAATGAGCTTGAGGATAAGATTAATCATCTGGAGCAAAACTCTGAAACCATTCAGGAAGATTACGAGACATTGATGAAAATCATGAACAGAGCACGCAAGCTGGTTCTCTTTGAAGAAGAAGAAAGACCGCAGACCAAATTTAAAATGGATAGAAACGGGAACCTGGAAAAACTTGCGGAATAAGATAGATAGAAAATGCAGACTTACTGCGGGGTCTTTAGACCTCCTTGCTTGCACTGGGAGAATGGCAGCAGCCCTCGATTTAAGAAAAGCCGTAACCATCTGGTAACGGCTTTTTATTATCTTTCATTTAATACCTTTTCATTCCTATCAATTACGCGGCTGTAATAGGCTTCAAACAGATCAGCTTCCTCTCCTGTCAGCTCACCTGAATAAAGGTGTTTGCACTTTCTTTTTAAACTGGTCAGAAATCGAAGCATCACATCCTGAACCGTGATGTCTGCCTGTAGAAGTTCTGCCAAAGAAGCCATTACCGATGGCACAACATCCGGGTATTGGTACTTCGTTTCTTCGCCCTTTCTTGAAAGGCTGTAGAACTGTCTGATTATTTCAGCACGGTCACTTCCGCTGCCAGTGACACATAGATAAATCTGCACCGCTGCGCCATTGCGGATCCGTCTTTGCGAAATGCCAGCAAACTTCTTCCCGCCAATACTTAAATCATAGCTGCCAGGACAATAAGAGCCGACAATCTCCCTTGCTTCGATTTCCTTATCAAAATCAGCAAACATGTCCTTAATTAGGGCCCACATTGCATCATATCCGCGGTTAATATCAATTCCCTTTTCATTTTCGGAAAGGATAAGTGTCAGATTTAACACCCCTTCATCCAAAACAACTGCAAGTCCGCCAGAATTTCTTACAATGACCTCATAGCCCTGGCCTGTTAAAAATTGAAGCCCTTCGTCTAGATAAGGAAGCCTTGTATCCTGAGTACCCAAAACAATTGTATTTCGATGAACCCAGGACCTTGCTGTTGAAGGTGCCTTCCCTGAGCCCACAGATGCACATAAGGTATCATCCATGCCAAATGAATATAAAGCATTTAAATGCATGCCCAGCACCGATTGGTCAATAACTCTCCACTGTTCCTGCTGTAATAAATCCATCATATATTTCTCCTTTTAAAAAAAGGCTTTTTGCCAAGGTCCATTATACCACCTTCTGATCAATGTTTAACACAGACCTTCTAGCTGCTGCTTGAATTAAAAAGAGAGCTAACTTTTAAAGTCAGCTCCTATTGATTGATCGACTGCGCCGCAGTAATGATGGCCAGCTTATAGACATCTTCTTCATTGCAGCCGCGGGAAAGATCATTGACCGGGCTGTTTAAACCTTGCAATATTGGCCCGACCGCTTCAAATCCTCCAAGTCTCTGGGCAATCTTATACCCGATATTTCCGGCCTCAAGGCTTGGGAATATAAATACATTGGCATCACCTTGCAGCGGCGAATCAGGGGCTTTCTTTTTAGCTACTGATGGCACAAATGCCGCATCAAATTGAAATTCCCCATCTACCAGCAAAAGGGGATCACGTTTCTTTGCTTCTTCTAAAGCAGCAGTTACTTTTTCGGTCTCCGGCGAGTGTGCTGATCCTTTTGTCGAAAAGCTCAACATGGCCACACGCGGTTCTATATCAAACATTCTTGCGGTCTTTGCGCTTTCAATAGCGATTTCTGCTAAGTCCTGACTATTGGGGGCAATATTAATCGCACAATCAGCAAATATGTATTTTTCATCGTCGCGGACCATGATAAAAACACCTGATGTTTTACGAACGCCTTCTTTTGTTTTGATAATTTGCAGTGCTGGCCGAACCGTATCGGCAGTTGAATGAGCCGCCCCGCTGACTAAACCGTCCGCTTTTTTAGCGTATACAAGCATGGTTCCAAAATAGTTGCCATCCTGTAAAATGTTTTTTGCTTCTTCCTCGGTTGCCTTTTTGTTCCTTCTTTCAACAAAGGCTGCTGCTAATTCATCCATCATCACGTAATGAGCTGGATCATAAATCTCAGCTCCATCCAATGAAACGCCTAGATCTTTTGCCTTTGCTTCCACTTTTTCAATATCGCCGACTAAAATCGGTGTAAGGATTTTTTCAGCTGCTAATCTCCCTGCTGCCGTTAGGATTCTTTCATCCAGCCCTTCAGGGAATACAATTTTTATATTGTGATCCTTCACTTTTGCCTTTAACACTTGAAATAACTCAGCCATGATACCCCTCCTCGCTTTTCCTAAATTAATATAAACTCCTTATAACAAAATATCCACAAAATCGCCATAATAAACCAATATCCCATTCTATTATAAGTTTATTACGAGGCTAATTGGAAAAACTATGATATAGTAGTGGGTGAAATGTTTGAGTACATAATAGGAGTGATAAAAATGAGTGAAGCAGCAAAAACGCTCGAGGGCTGGTATTGTCTACACGACTTCCGTACAATTGATTGGGCTGTCTGGAAGTTATTATCAAGCGATGAGCGCCAAGCAGCGATCCATGAGTTTCTTTCTCTTGTTGATAAATGGAGCACCATTCAAAGCGAGGAAAAAGGCAGCCATGCGCTATACACAGTTGTGGGCCAAAAGGCAGACTTCATGATGATGATTCTGCGTCCGACACTTGAAGAAATCAATGAAGCAGAAAATGAATTTAATAAAACAAAGCTTGCTGAATATACAATTCCTGCTTATTCATATGTTTCTATCGTTGAATTAAGTAATTATCTGCCTTCTAATAGTGAAGAAGATCCATATCAGAATCCGCATGTCCGGGCTCGTCTATATCCAATTCTTCCAAAAACAAAGCATGTCTGCTTCTATCCAATGGATAAGCGCCGCCAAGGCAATGACAACTGGTATATGCTTTCCATGGAAGAGCGACGCGACCTGATGAAAAGCCATGGTATGATCGGCCGCCAGTATGCCGGCAAGGTTAAACAAATTATCACCGGCTCTGTAGGTTTTGATGATTATGAATGGGGCGTTACTTTATTCGCCGAAGATGCCCTGCAATTTAAAAAGCTTGTCTATGAAATGCGCTTTGACGAAGTAAGTGCACGTTATGGCGAATTCGGATCCTTCTTCGTTGGCAATATTTTAGAGCCTAATATGGTTCAAAAGTTCCTTTATATTTAAGAATCATTACAGGTCTGCCCCTTTCCATCAGGGCAGGCTTTTTTCTTTTCTTTCCTTCTTCATTCAAATTTGCTCATCTGAAATGTCATAAAAAAACAGGCCCCTACATACTTATGAATTAGTGAGCGATCATTTTTTCCTAGTCTATTTCCGCCAAAAATCACAGCGTTCTTTTTAACATCCTTTTTACCTTGGGCATATGATGTTTACGATCTGCTTCAAGGATCTTTTTTTTCGATATTAGATTTTAGGAGGGGACAGTATTGAGTCAATCAAATTTTAATCAGTATACTGGAACGGCACCCTATTATGGATATCAGCCATATGCGGGCATGCCAGCACAAAAGCCGGTGTATTCCCCGCAGCAGCCAATGTTTCCGCCGCCAACACCACCTGGGACACCAGCTCCTTCATCCGGGGTTCCTGGGCAGGGTGCAGGAAATGTACCGGGAATGCTGCCGATTGAGCAATCGTATATAGAGAATATTCTGCGGTTAAACAAAGGTAAGCTTGCAACAGTCTATGCTACGTTTGAGGGCAATTCCCAATGGAATGCAAAAACATTTGAGGGCATTATTGAAGCCGCCGGAAGAGACCATCTCATTTTAAGCGATCCGCAAACCGGACAGCGATACTTAATTCCAATGGTTTATGTTGATTACGTAGTTTTCAATGAAGAGATTGAATATGAATATCCATTTGGAGCACAGGCTGGCATGCTTTCGCAATTCAGCCCAAGATAACATAGGGGCAGACCTACAGAAACGCATTAACGCATTGGGGGACTGACCCCCAATGCGTTAATGCGTTAAATCATAAAGGGTCTGTCCCCTTTTTGTTTATAGGTATTTAACTGCAGCAATGATTAATAAAATCCAAGCAACAAGGAAGGCGACGCCGCCAATTGGCGTGATGGCCCCAAGGACACTTATTTTAGTCAGAGTTATTGCATACAAGCTTCCAGCAAATATGATGATTCCAATCAGCATCAGCCAGCCTGACCATGCTAATAGCGAGCTTTCCTGAACTTTGCCCAGAAGGATGCCAACAGCCAATAAACCTAGTGCATGATACATTTGGTACTGCACACCTGTTTTCCAAATCTCCAAATACTTTGGTTCAACCATTTTTTCTAATCCGTGCGCCCCGAATGCACCTAAAGCAACTGACAGGAATGCATTTATTGCGCCTAAAATAATAAACAGCTTCATGAAGTTCCCTCTCTCTTTTATAAGACTAGCTTTGTTCTATTTGAGTGTTTGTTCCAAAATCCTTTTTTCAATCCACATAGTTTAAAAATCAAATAATGATTCTCCATTTGCATCATCATCATCCATTTTTAAAGGCTTTGTCTGCTGGATGTTTATCGGCTGGTGCTGCTGTACATTTTGAGCAGCAAATGTCTTGATCATGGGTGCTGATGGTTTCCGTTCGCTTTCAGGTTCTTCAAGAATAAGCTCACAGAGCATTTTTATCGCATGTACTCTTTCCCTCATTCTTGCGGTCTCCGCCGAAGTTCTAGCCTCATGCAATTCCTTTTCCATTTTACTTAACAGCTGCCCAATAGATATATTCAACATGATCACCCCATACTCAAACTTGCCCTATTTATTATACATGAACCATCCTAAAAATTCGATTAGACAGCCTTCTTCAGGACCTTTTTGACGCAATTTGTATGTTTCACGTGAAACATGGCGAATATTGCTGTTTTACGCAGGCAGCCTTGCAATGCCAGCTCTTTTACCTGCACATTTCGGACGGGCCGCCCTCCCCATTCTCAGCTGTGTCATTAAATCAACAAATCAGCAGCAACCATTATCACAGACTTAAAACAAAAACAGTCCACCTAATAAAAGTGAACTGTTGAGATTATATTTCATCCAAGCAAGCGCTGATAAATCGTTTTTGCCTGTGTAACATCCTTTGTTCCATGTATAAGCGCCCGTCCGTCGCTAAAAATGACAAGCCGCTGTTCCTCTATTTCTACTGAAATCAAATACGGATTCCCTGATACTTTATAGCCCAGTGTTTTCAATTGAGCAGCTAATTCGCTTAATTGGATTTCTCCTTGCTTTGGCGGTCTGATCTGAACGGTATCCCTACCGCAAAGAACGGTTGATTTCACCATGTTTTCACTATCGAGGTACGGGTATGTCCGCTCGTTTCCGCAGGATAAGCAGCCCTCATCTTTTGCCTTAGTAATCTTCATGCTCGTATATTGATTTCTCCAAAGATCAAAGCTGACTAAGGTGGTGCGGATGGCCTCCCAATCCTCAACAAGTATTTTCAGCGCTTCTGCTGATTGATGCGAAACGGCCATCTGGACGGCTGGTGCAATAATTCCCCCGGTATCACAGGTCATCCCCTGGATCGGAATTTTTTTCAACAGGCAGTTTAAGCATGGTGTTTTCCCCGGGATAATCGTTAGACTCATGCCAAAGCTGCCGACGCATGCCCCATAGATCCAAGGAATTTGATGTTTTTGGGAAATGTCATTAATCGCCATTCTTGTTTCAAAGTTATCTGTGGCATCAATAATCAGATCTACTCCAGCAATGAGTTCCTCAAGCCTTTCAGGGGTTGCATCCGTAATTACCGGCTGGATCTCCACCTGTGAATTAATCATGCGAAGCCTTTTTGCAGCAGCTGCGGCTTTTGGAAGTTTTTCTTCCACATCTTTCTCTGAATAAAGCTGCTGGCGCTGAAGATTGCTTGCTTCGACATAGTCACGGTCGACAATCGTCAGCCTGCCAATACCCGCCCTTGTCAGGATTTCTGCATTTCCTGATCCAAGTGCGCCGGCTCCAATCATTAACACATGTTTAGCACGTATTTTTTCAAGGCCCTCTTTGCCGATAGGAGGAAACAGGGCTTGCCGGGAATATCTATCATCCATTTTTTATCCCCCTTTGATCTGCATGGCTTTGGTCAGCTTGCTGGAAGCTTATTAACCGCCGCTGACCGGAGGAATAAAAGCAATAAGATCCCCTTCCTGAACTACATCTTCATCTGAAGCAAATTCCTCATTTATTGCCGTCATCACATGATCCAGATTCATGGAATCATATTTTTTGGTTAACAGCCCTTTGAGCTGTGCGACCGTCTTGCCGGTTGCATCAAACGAAAGCGATTCTTCACCAACAACATCCCGCAAATGAGCAAAAAATAGAATTTTATTCATGTAAATCCTTCTCCTCCGGTTTTCCTTTTGGATAGGCTACTGTTTCCTGCTGGTTTCCAATCCACTCTTCCCCGTCTTCCCAATGTTCCTTTTTCCAAATAGGAACGATTTCCTTAATACGTTCAATGGCATACCGGTTTGCTTCATAGGCATCCGCCCGATGCGGAGTGGAGACTGCAATCACGACGGCAATATCTGTAATATCAAGCTTTCCGACCCGATGTGTAATGGCAACCTCGGCGCCTTTCCAGCGCTCTTTGATTTCATTGCCTATCTGTTCCATTTTTTTCACAGCCATTGGCTCATAAGATTCATATATTAAATATAGCGTTCTTTTTCCATGGGTAATCTCGCGAACCGTCCCAATAAACGTTGTAATGGCTCCGGCTTCCCTCTGCACAACCTTATCAATCACATCCTGGATGACAATTGGCTCCTTTGAAATCTCGTAGAATTTCACGGGCTTTGCCCCCTCTCTTAATCCGTACTATTATTGTTCATATGATATCCTTACTGCAGTTATACCAAGCTGTTAGGCTTTTGGCAAATAGAAGAGTCAATCATGCTGATTACGCAAAGCCATTTTGACGGCCAAGCTGAATTCCTTCGGATCGTTCATATTAAAAAAATGATTCTCCAATGGCAAACCGAGCTTTTTTAGATCCTCTTCCGTTACATATTTTAGCTGAATCCGATCAAAAAACAGCCTTATTTTCAACTCTTGTTTTTCCAGTGCTTTGCTTATTTCCGGGAGCGCATCCTTTCGATAGGCGGCAAACAGAGGATGCAGCTGGCCTGAAATCATTGGGACAGCCCCTTGATAATGATCCAAAAACTGAAGTAAATATCCTCCAATTTCAGATGACACAAAAGGCATATCGCACGCAACGACTAAATTTTTCTCTGTCTTTGAAGCCTCTAACCCAGCATGGATCCCAGCTAACGGACCCATTCCCTTCCACTGATCCTCTATCATCGGCAAACCTAGGAACTGATAATCCTCAGGAGTATTCGTGACAAGTATTAATTCACTCACGGCCTTTCTCAGCTCGTTAGCGATTCTTTCAATCACGGTCTGACCGCCTATCTTCAGCAGGGCCTTATTTTTCCCCATCCTGGTTGACTTTCCGCCTGCCATAATTATTCCAGTCGCCTGATCTTCCATTAACTTTCTTTCCATCTTTATCACCTAAGATTATAATAGAGGAGTTTTTACAGAAATGAAAATTACAGTTAACGAACTTTTGAGTATCAGCGGAAAATGATTATTGTTATAATTACGAACAGATAAACCAAACTTATTATTAGGCAAACTTTAAGGAGGAGTTCTCTTATGTCTTTGAAAAAAGCTTTAACCATTGCTGGTTCAGACACTAGCGGAGGCGCTGGATTACAAGCTGATTTAAAAACGTTCCAAGAGCTTGGTGTATATGGAATGTCAGCCATCACGACCATCGTAACGATGGATCCAAAAACATGGAGCCACCGTGTTCATCCCATTTCTATCGATACGCTTAAAGCACAATTAGAAACTGTTTTATCAACAGATATTGATGCCATGAAGACAGGAATGCTCGGTTCCGTTGAAATCATTGAGCTTGTGGCAAAAACCATCGATGAAAACAAGTTTGACAAAGTGGTAATTGACCCTGTCCTTGTTTGTAAAGGAGAAGATGAAGTTCTTCACCCGGAAACAGCAGATGCCTTAAGGGAGTTACTTGTACCAAGGGCAACGGTCATAACACCAAACCTTTTTGAGGCATGGCAGATGGCGCAGACAGGACCAATCAAAACGGTTGACGATATGAAAGAAGCCGCTGTAAAAATTCATGAGCGCGGTGCCAAATATGTATTAATTAAAGGCGGAGCAAAGCTTCAGCACGAAAAAGCCATTGACCTTCTTTATGATGGACAAGACTTCAAGATATTTGAAAATGACCGCTATGATACAACCTGCACGCACGGGGCCGGCTGCACATACTCTGCAGCAGTGACTGCTGAGCTTGCCAAAGGAAAGTCAGTGAATGAAGCGGTTGAGGCTGCAAAGAACTTCATCTCAGCAGCCATCCATCACGGATTTAAGCTAAATGAACATGTTGGGCCAACCATGCACTGTGCCTACCGCAAATTCGGCGCTGGAAATTTGGAAGCTGAACAAATGAACTAACAGCAGAGCCTAAAGCGCTCTGTTTTTTTTATTTCAAGCGCCAATTTCGCATTTCCTTTCTTTTTTTAGTAAAATATTAAAGGACATTCAACGAATTATTTAAATCTCTAAAATGAGAGGAGGGCCACAATGAAGCCAGCAATTAAAGAACAGATACAAAAGGAAATAGATCGCCTGGAAAAGAAAGATGTCTATATACATTTAGAAACAACCAATGGCGCATATGCTACCCACTTTAATGAATCCTTTTTCTCCGCTGGAGCCTATATCAGAAATGCACGCCTTCAATATGAATATGGAAAGATTAAAGGAGACGGCCCATACCGAATCGGGCTGAAGCTGGACTTTGGCTGGGTGTATGCAGAAGGAATTACTCATTTTGAAGTAGATGACAAAGGACGCCTGCTGATGGCCGGACATGATAATAATGGAAAGCTTGCCGTTGCACTCGAAATCAGCGAGACACCGTTCTAAGGCGCAGAAAGGAGAGAACAAATGGAAAAAGAAAGACATGTTCTTGTCGTTTTCCCCCATCCCGATGATGAAGCATTCGGCGTATCAGGCACCATTGCCTTGCATATCAAAAACGGAACACCCGTTACATATGCTTGTCTGACATTGGGAGAAATGGGAAGAAACTTAGGAAATCCTCCTTTTGCTACAAGGGAGTCACTTCCGCAAATCCGGAAAAAAGAATTGCAGAACGCTGCTGATACTCTTGGGATTAAAGATTTAAGAATGCTTGGCTATCGCGACAAAACTATCGAGTTTGTTGACGAAGAAGTATTAGCCTCTCATATTGGGTCCATTATTAAGGATGTCAACCCGTCTTTAATTATCACCTTTTATCCTGGATATGCCGTTCACCCTGACCATGATGCAACCGGCGCAGCGGTTGTGCGTGCGGTCGAGAAACTTCCAGAAGGCGAACGTCCAAAACTGCACTGTGTCGCGTTCTCCAATAACTGTGAAGAGGAAATTGGCCAAGCGGATATTGTCAATGTTGTCAGTGAAGTGGTGGACATCAAAATGAACACCATTCGCGCTCATGTTTCCCAAACCCAGCTTATGATTAATGAGCTTGCCTATAATCTTGAAAATCAAGACCCTGCAGCCATGGCGCGCATTCATAATGAACGTTTTTGGACATATAAGCTATAAAAATACGGGACGGTTCTTATTTTGAGAACCGTCCCTATTTTTCAAGCACTTCCTTTAAATATTCAAGCTGGAAACCATCTTCACGCTTAATCATTTTAACAATAAGGCCCTTTGTCAGTTTCATTCGCAGGCCTGTCGTTTTGATAAAAGCGTCAAGTTCTACTTGTGTGCCTTCTGCAATCTCGTGAAACGTATACACATATTCTGTGATTAAGCCGTTTGAATCGGTACTTGTTTTAAACAGTTTATCCTGTTCAAACTCCAGCACCTCGATATCGGCGCTAATTGTGGTTCCTCTGACCTGTCTGGTTTCTTTAAACAGAGTGCCCTTGCCTATGTCACCCTCTGTCAATTTTTCCACCTTGACGACATTAGGCATGATTTCTGGCATATGCTCCATGCTTGCTACATATTGGAAGACCTCATGAACAGGTTTATCTATGATTGCACTCGATCGAAAATCCGCCATTCATTATCACCTCGTTTTCATTTATTATAATATAGGCTGTGTAAAAGCTAAATCTTGACTTTAACCGCTTAGTTGATTGGAGTGGAAGGCGCGTAGACTCCTGGGGAATCAGCATTGAAGTGAGACGTGCGCAGGAACGTATGTGACGAGAAGGCTCACAAAATGCCCCCCGGAAAGCGAAGCGCCCCTCGCTGCAATCAACGGCCAAATTTAACAGAGCCTTAATAAAAAAAAAAAACAGAATTCCCCCCTTAGGAATCCTGCCCCTTCCTTTGTCTCTACAGTCTGTGATGATAATGCGAACAAAATCTGCACCAGTCTGTGATTACAATAGTTTTCCCCTTAATTTCGATAATCCCATCTTTTCTCAGCTTTGAAAACACCCTGCTGACACTTTCTCTTGATGTCCCGACTAAAGTTGAAAATTCCTGTACAGTAATAGGAAGTTCAATAAACATTCGATTGCTGTGATTGGCGCCGAATTTTTCCGCTAGGCGTTCTAAGGTGCGGATAGTTTTCATATAGACGTCCAAAAGCGCTACATCTCTTAAGATGGATGTTAAATCGCGGAGCTGTTCACTCATATAGCGAATCATCTGCACGGCCATTTCCGGCGTTACCATTAGCTCCTGCTCCAATGAATCAGTATTTAAGAAATACACTTCCCCTTCTTGGATCATCGTAGCTGTTGCCGGGTAGCATGTTCCTTCTGAGTTAAACAAGCTTGCCTCAGCAAAAATTTCTCCCTTTTTCTTAATGCAAGTAATAATTTCATTTCCCTGCTCATCCTGTTTTGTTAACTTCACAATGCCGGAATGAACAAAAAATACCCCTTGAGCTGTTTCGTACTCCGATATGACCTGTTCCCCTTTTTTGTACCCCTTTTTTATAATCCTTTTATCAATTAACTGAACTGATTCTGCTGGAAGGTTTTTAAAAATTTCAATTTTCCCTAAAAACTCCTGTATGTCCGTCTGCTGTGATATTGGCTGGCTATTCATCTATTAATCCCCCCTCCCAAAGTTCATTTACATTCATTCTATCGAAGGTTTCTTCTCCTGAGTGTGATTAATTTCACATTTCCAAGCCCATTCTTTCGTTTAACCATGAATAACTTAAAAATAGACAGCAACCCAGCCGCTTTTGCCTGTCACAATTCCTTCACGGTCCATTCACAGATCATTCACAGCACCACTGCAAAAATGCGGAAAATATCACAATAACAACTTCCAGTTAAAGGTAGGATATATGTAAACCATTTCAAGGAGGGAGTAAAGTGAAAAAGCCAATAATTACCTTCATCATAAGTGCACTGATTGGTCTTGGCCTGGGATATTTAGTATTTGATGTTATATCTCCGGCTAAATCAGCAGAACCTGAAATCGCTGCTAATTCAGAGCAAACTCAGAAGCCTTCTGATGCCGCGAAGGAAACAGCTGCCAATGCAGCAGAGCCAACAGCCGATGCAGGAGATAACATCTTGAATCAAAAAGGCTGCTTAGGCTGCCATGCTGTTTCAAAACTTGGTCTTCAAGGCGGAGCAACGGGACCAGATCTTTCCCAAGCTTATACAAATGTAGAAGGAAAACACGGAAAGCCGCTCAATGAGTTCCTAAAAGAGCCTACCTCCGCAGTTATGTCAACAGTCATTGGCGGAAATCCGCTGACAGATGATGAGATTAGTCAAATTATTGAAACCCTGAAAGAAGCTTCCGAAAAATAAGAAATGCATATTCTTCATTTTTCAAGGCTGAAAAATTATCACTCTTATCTATTAATAAAAAGGCGGTGTCATTTGAATGATGAAAAAGTGGATTCCAGCTGCTTCCGGACTGCTGGCCGGTGTTTTAGCATCGACCGTATTCTTTGCCGATTTTTCAAGCGGCCCTAGCGGTCAGGCTGCAAACGAATCAGTCAATAAAACCAACGCTGAAAAAGTGTATGTACCATTTGGAGAAAAAGATGAATACTATCTGTTCGCATCAGGCGGCCACTCAGGACAAATGTTCATTTACGGTGTCCCATCTATGCGTCACATACGGACAGTTCCTGTTTTTTCACCTGATTCAGCTACAGGATATGGCTTTGACAAACACACAAAAGAATTGATGGGCGACTATACTTGGGGAGATCTTCACCACCCTGCCCTCTCAGAAACAGATGGCGATTATGATGGCAAATTCCTGTTTGCTACAGATGTCGGCAACAGCCGTGCAGCGGTTATGGATTTAAAAACATTCACAACCAAAGACATCATTGATGTTCCTAACACAAGCGGCCCTCACTGTGCAGCCTTTGTTACGGAAAATACAGAGTACATGTTCCTGCCAACACGCTTTGCTGTGCCGATTGGCCGAGAGTATGCCGATCTTGATGAATACAGCGAAAAATACCGCGGGGTCATGTCAGCAGTGACATTTGATGAAAAGAATCAAAAATTAAACATTGCCTACCAGGTTGCTCTTCCACCTTGGTCCTATGATTTATCTGATGCTGGAAAAAAGGTCTCAAAAGACTGGGCGGTTATGACAACTTATAACACAGAAGAGGCAACAACAAATCTCGAAATCAATGCTTCACAGGCAGATCGTGATTTTATTGTTTTATTCAACTGGAAAGAGCTTGAGAAAAAGATTGCTGACGGTGAGTACGACGAGGTAACAGGGCAAAAAATGATTTTCCCTGAAAAGCATAAAGGCGGTATTTATCTTGTTCCTGTAGCCAAATCACCGCATGGCGTGGATGTCACACCTGATGGCAAATACTTTATCGCATCAGGAAAATTAGCGCCTGCTATGACCGTCTTTTCATTCGAAAAGGCATTTGAAGCCATTGAAAAACAAGACTTTGCCGGAGAACGAAATGGGATTCCAATCATAAATTATGAATCTGTTATGGAAAGAGAAGTTGATCCAGAAAATGCCCTTGGACCTCTTCACACTCAGTTTGATGACAAAGGAATGGCTTACACAACCATGTTCATCTCTTCTGAAATTGTTAAATGGGATCCAAGGACTGGCGAAACATTAGACCGGGTACCTGTTCAGTACTCTCCGGGTCACTCTGTTGCAGCAGAAGGTGACACTGTTTCTCCAGATGGCAAGTATATCATCGCTCTAAACAAGATTGCAAAGGATTCATATTTATCTGTGGGACCTTCTCACCCAGAATCCATGCAGCTTATTGATTTAACAGGCAAAAAGATGGAAGTCATTCAGTCTGCACCTGTTAACCCTGAACCGCACTACGCACAGATGATTAAGGCCGATAAGCTTGATCCGATAACCGTCTACGAAAAAGACGAGAAGAATCCTAACGCTGTGTATAAACAAGAGGATACAAAAATTGTCCGCAAAGGCAATGAAGTCCACGTGTACGGTATCGCCATGCGCTCTAAGTTTATCTTTGATGCAAAAGCCGAGCGTCCGGATGTCATTGAAGTTAACCAAGGCGATAAAGTATTCATCCACCTTACTAATATTGACTTTGACCAGGACATCACCCATGGCTTTGCCATCAACAGCTATAACCTGAACATGGAAGTGCAGCCTGGCCAAACCAACACATTGGAATTTACTGCAGATAAAGCCGGTACCTACCCGCTCTACTGCACAAACTTCTGCTCAGCCTTGCACCAGGAAATGACTGGCTACTTCCTAGTCAAACCGAAAAAGTAAGGCGCAAGCGCTTTAACCCTGCAGCACTTTAAACCAATGGGGGCCTGTCCCCCATTGCGTTAATGCTTTAAACCGCTGGGGGCCTGTCCCCCGGTGCGTTAATTTGCTAAAGGAAGGAAATGGTTACTTTGAATGGAGGACGGCTTTCTTTTGGTTCTTCTATTATGCTTGGGATTGCTGGGCTGCTGATTATTGCTTCGCTTTTCTTCCCATGGTGGAGGATGGAGTTTTTTGCTCCGCAGTACCCTGAAGGATTGAATATTATTGTGTATCCCGACAAGCTTGATGGTGAGATTGATATTGTTAATGGTTTGAACCATTATATCGGAATGGAGAATTTCAGCGAGGAAAACTTTCCAGAGCTGCAGTATCTTACTTATTTGATTGGCGGTCTCGCTATGATTGTCTTAGCGGCAGCCCTAATAAGAAAAAAAGGATTTTTATATACTGTCATTGCCCTGTTCTGCATCGGCGGTACATTAGGGATTTGGGATTTAAGACGCTGGCTAGAATCATTTGGCACCAATCTTGACCCGATGGCTCCTATCAAGGTCGATCCATTCATTCCTCCAATTATTGGAGAGAACACGCTGGCTAACTTTATTACCCATAGCTATCTTGGAATGGGGTCTTATCTTGTGGTAGCAGCCTTCATCCTTATTCTCATACCTGTATGGAAGGATCGGAAAAAATGAAAAAGCGTATGCTTTTGCTTCTTCTGTTACCATTGATCGTCATTGCACTTCCCAAACACAGCTATGCCGCTGGGAACCTGCAATCCTTGATTGATGGCACGAAGGAGGGCGGTGTAATCCATCTCGAAAATAAGACCTATGAAGGAAATATCGTCATTGATAAAACGATCGACATTATTGGAAAAAAAGGAACTGTGATCAAGGGAGACGGAACGGGCAATGTCATATCCATTCGTGCCCCTCACGTTACAATCAAAAACTTGACAGTCACACATAGCAGCTTAAATCGAAACAGTCCGGAGGAATTCGCAGCCATTAAGGTATACACCGACCATAATATCATTGATTCTGTGACCATTAAACACTTTTTCCATGGTATCTACCTAAGCCAGGCCCACCATAACACAATCGCAAATGCCCATATAACGGGCCAAGGAAAAGGAATTATTGCCAAGCAAGGAAACGGGCTGCACATTTACTATTCTAACGATAATATTTTGAAAAATAATATGGTTGAAGGCACCAGAGATGGGATGTTTTTTGACTACGCAAACGGCAATCAAATCATTAATAACCAAATAAGCGAAACAAGATACGGACTGCATTATATGTATTCCGATAACAATTACTTTGAAGGTAATACCTTTACCTTTAATACCGGCGGAGCTGCCATCATGCATTCAAGGGGCATTCAGCTCGAAAACAATGAGTTTATTTTTAACTACGGACATAAATCCTTTGGACTCTTGCTTCTCTCGGCAAGCGATACCCTGATTGAGGAGAATACATTTTTCTTAAATCAGCGCGGATTGTATATAGATCAGGCAACAGACACCATCATTAAAAACAATCGGATTCTAAAAAACCAAATTGGGATTGAGCTGTGGGCCAGCTCCAATAATCAGCTATTCACTTTGAATGAAATAGAGGAAAACACCATCCCAGTTGTAACGCTTGGCGGACAGGGATCAAGCAATCAATGGAGCGACCAAGGAAAAGGAAACTATTGGGGGAAAACTTTTCCCGTACTTGATTTAAATCAGGATGGAATTGGCGATCAGCCTGTCTCCTATCAATCCTCTCTGTATGAGCTGATTGAAGACCAGGAATTAACCTATCTATTTCTGAAAAGCCCGGCCATTTCCATCTATGAAAAAATGAATCAAATGTTCAATCATGATAAAACCATGTTCAAAGACCCGTCCCCAATCGTCAAAAACGGCGGATCCCATGCCCGCAAAATGTTGTTTGTGCTGGCAGCAGCCGCAATCATTGCCATCATTTTTATTAAAGGGAGACATCAGTTATGCATTATATTTGGAAGGAATGGAAGGAAAACATAAAAGGAAAGGGATTATGGTTATCTTTCGGTATCATTGTTCTCGTTTCGATTGGCCTATTATATAAGTCTTCCAATCTTTCCTTTGACCAGGGATTTTATGTGCTGCTGATTAATCTATTTGATGCAGTCATCTATTTTATCCCGATCATCTGCTTATTTTTAGGGGCCTTTGCCATCTTTCAAGAAAAGGAACAGAAAACACTGATTATGCTGCTGACACGGCGCGATGATTATAAAAGCTTCTTGCTGCAAAAGAGCATCGCTGTACACTCAGTTTTGCTTGGCCCTGTCCTTCTCTGGTTCTTTGCTTATCTGATCATCATAAAGTTTTTCTTTCAGCCTGATTTAAAAGCCTATCTGGCCTTTTTGCTGTCCCTTTTATGCTTATTCTTAATTTATACACAGCTGGGACTTTTGATTGGAAGCATCAGCAGATCAAGGATGCAAATTGTCGGTTTTACTGTTGCTGTCTGGTTTTACTTTTTCTTTCTGCATGACTTTATCCTTTTGTCTTTCCTTTCAGACGTGACATACGAAAATGTTAAAGGATTTTCTGCCGCCTATTTCATCAATCCGCTGCAGGCTGCCAGGATGTTCCTTGAATCATCATTAGGAGTTTACTCGTTTGATCATATGTCAAAGCTTTTGCAATCGTTCATGTGGATGAAGCCGGGACTATTTTTAATGGCAAATGCTGTACTTTTATTATTTACATCCTATATCCTGGCTGTCATCTTTCACCGTAAGGAGGGCACGGAATGATACAGGTAGAGAATCTTTATCAAGCCTATGGAAAGAAAACCGTATTGAACCATGTAAATCTATCTATTGAGAAAAATGAAATTTGCGCCTTAGTTGGAAGAAATGGCGCCGGCAAATCAACCTTTATTCTTAGCCTCCTAGGCATCCTTCCCGTAAAAAAAGGATCGATCCTTATTAATGGCAGGAATGCCTCACAGAAACCAAGACGATCAAACAATGAAATAAGCTATCTTCCAGAAAAATTTATGTTATATCCATTATTGACCGGTATGGAAAATATGATCTTCTTTGCCCGGGCGTTGGCGCAGCAGCCTGATGAGAATCGGATGGAAATAGCATTAAAGGCGGTAAACCTTTGGGAAGACAGGCATGCAGCCATTAAAAATTATTCAAAAGGAATGCTGCAAAGATTAGGTCTGGCGATTACACTTTATCAGGATTCTAATATTTTAGTCCTCGATGAGCCAACGAGCGGTCTCGATCCCATAGGGAGGAAGGAAATACTCGATGCGTTGAAGAGCCTCAAGAATAAGACCATCCTCCTTTCTTCCCACCATATGGATGAAATCAAACAGCTTTGTACACATGTGGCATTTTTAGAAGAGGGAAAAATGACAAAATACACGGTTGAAGCATTCCTTCAATCTCAAAAGCTAGGAGAGAATGGAAAATGAAAAAGCTAGCAGCTGGATTTATCCTGATATTCCTTTTATCTGCGTGCGGTACCGATAGCAGCTATGAGGTTTCCATGGAAAGGGATTTATATTTTCAAAAGGACAAAACAAGCGCATTTGAAATTAAGGTCACTGATAAAGATCAGCCCGCAGAAGGATTGGATATCAGTGCGGAATTAAATATGACTGACATGGACCATGGCACATATGAGGTTTCTTTTAAAGAAAAGGGCGATGGCATTTATACAGGTGAAGCTGAGCTCCCTATGGCTGGCAAATGGGAAATGATCTATACCCTCGAAAAAGATGGGAAGGCATCCGAAAAGGTCATGGAATATGAGGTAAAAGAGCCTGCTGGAGCCGCTATGATCAATGGAGAATGGATAACAAATGAAGATCTTGAATTCTACCGTTTTATCAATGAGCTTCACCTTGCGATAAAGGCTGAGGAAGCCGGTGAGAAATATCAAGGAGACGAGCTTGAAGATGTTTTGACAGGATTAGAGAGTGAAAAAGAATCCATTCAGGACCAAAATACACTTTTGACACAGATCATCCGCCTTCGCGCTGTCGCGATGCTTGGTTCAGAAAAAGGATATCAAGCGGAGAAAAAAGAAATTGAAAAGGAATTGAACATGGTCCGGGGACAGTATGATCAATTTAAGATCGCCAAAAAAATGATCAGCGAATTTGGTGAAGACAAGTTTTGGAACAAGGAAAAAGCTCAATACGAGCTCATTATCCTGACCCAAAAAGTCCAGGCAGACTTAATTGCCAAAGTAAAAAAGGAAAATCCGGATGTGAATGAACAAGAGGTGCTCTACCTGGCGAAAAAACAATATGAGGATCTTCTCGTATCTCAGGTCCATTCATTAGATATTGAAATTTTGTAATCCTATGTGACCCCCGCCCCCTTCTGATTAGCTGAAGGGGATTTTTTTCGGAGGGAGTGAGTGATTACTCACTTTACAAAAGTCTGTGTTCGTTTTACAATGAGTAAAATGAGTGATTACTCACAACAAAGATGAGGTGCTGTGTTTGGAAAAGCAAATCGTTTCGATTAGGAATGTTTCAAAGTCATTTGGAAAACAGCCGGTATTAAAGAAACTCAGTCTTGACATTGCTGCCGGAGAAATCTTTGGTTTGCTTGGGCCATCAGGCGCTGGTAAAACCACACTTGTCAAACAGCTTGTTGGCCTGGATACCCCCTCTGAAGGTGAGTGCTATATTTTTGAAGAAAAGATGCCAAAGCTGAAGATTATTGAAAGAATTGGGTATATGGCTCAATCCGATGCCCTTTATACAGAGCTCACAGCCAGAGAGAACCTAGACTTTTTCTCCTCCCTTTATGGGCTTAAAGGAGCAAGAAAGAAACAGCGCATCAGCGATGTCATGGCCACCGTCTCCTTGTCTGAACACATAAATAAGCCCGTAGCCAATTATTCCGGCGGGATGAAGCGGAGGCTTTCTTTAGCGATTGCCCTGCTCCATGAGCCAAGTCTTTTGATCCTCGATGAACCGACAGTAGGAATTGATCCTGTATTAAGAAGAAGTATTTGGCAGGCTTTTAACGAGCTAAAAGAAAAAGGGGCAACCATTATTGTTACTACCCATGTCATGGACGAAGCAGAAAAGTGTGACCGCCTTGGCATGATTCGCGATGGCGAGCTTATTGCCGTCGGGACCCCTGCAGAATTACAGAAAAAAACACACTCAGAAAGCATTGAAGAAGCTTTTCTAGTGTATGGAGGTGCCCAATCATGAGGGTAACTGCACTATTCATCCGCATCCTTCGGCAAATTGTCCGGGATAAAAGGACATTGGCTTTATTAATTTTTGCTCCTATTCTTGTTCTGTCCATGCTGTACCTGGTATTTGACGGTGAAGATTATATCCCCAATGTTGGGCTGGTTGCTGTACCCGATCCTGTTCAAAGCCAGCTAGATCTAGAGAATAGCAATATCGAATACTATGAAACTGAAAAAGCTGCCAAGAAGGCTTTATCTGCAGGCAAGCTTGATGGCTACTTGCTATTTGAAAACCAGGTTCCATCTGTGGTCCTTGAAGGCAGTGATCCCAGTGTAAATGCTTCAGTCATGAAGTGGATACAGGAGGCTATGAAGCCACTGCAAAAATCTTCTCTGCAGCAGGAATTAGACATCGATTATGTATTCGGCTCCGATGAATTAGGACAGTTTGATTATTATGGCCCTGCTCTGCTTGGCTATTTCGTCTTCTTCTTTGTATTTCTCATTGCCGGTGTTTCATTTTTACGGGAACGGACAACAGGCACGCTTGAAAGACTGCTATCAAGCCCTTTAAGAAAATGGGAAATTGTTATGGGATATGTCATTGGCTTTGGGATCTTTATTATGATTCAGGCCGCTATCATCACATGGTATTCCATCTATGTGCTCGACATGGTTATGGAAGGGTCATTTGGCTTTGTACTGCTGATTACCCTGCTCGTATCATTAACCGCATTGACTTTAGGCACGCTGCTCTCAGCCTATGCCAACAATGAGCTGCAAATGATCCAGTTTATCCCGCTTGTTATTGTTCCGCAGCTGTTTTTTTCCGGACTGTTCAATCTTGATACGATCTCAGACTGGCTCAGCTGGATTGGCCCATTCATGCCGCTGTATTATGCCACTGAAGCATTAAGGAATGTCATGATAAGAGGATATGGCTGGGATATGATTGATCAGGATTTATTGATCCTTGCCGCATTTTCTGCCTTATTCATGCTTCTGAATATTTTGGCGCTAAGAAAATACCGCAAGATCTAATTTTTATATTCTATTTGCTTTTTACTATAATAGAGGTATCACAAGCCATTAAAGGAGTTAAAAATGGAAGAGCACGATACGTGGATAACCGAAATTTTTAATGAAGAGGAACTTACAGAGAAACAGAAAAAGATTCTTGTTGCCGCTATCGAGTCCTTTTCGGAAAAGGGCTATGCTGCGACATCCACCAGCGAGATTGCCAAAAAGGCCGGCGTCGCAGAAGGGACGATTTTTAGGCATTATAAAACAAAAAAGGAGTTGCTCCTTGGAATTGTCGCACCCATGATGGCCAAATTGCTGGCACCTTTTGTCATCAAAGATTTATATAAAGTCCTAGACACAAAGTACGATCACTTCGAAGACTTTCTAAGAGCGATGATTGAAAACCGCAAGGCATTTCTGAAAGACAATCTGCCGGTTTTTAAAATTCTTATTCAAGAGATCCCCTTTCACCCTGAGCTGAAGGAGCAATTTAAGGAACACATTGCCAGCAAAGTGTTTGATCGATATATAAAGCTGACGGAGCATTACCAGGAAAAGGGGCAGGTCATCACCATACCCCCGCAGAGGGTCATCCGCATGACCATAACGACAATCGCCGGGTACTTCTTTGCAAGGTATCTGCTATTTCCGGAATTGGATTGGAATGATGAGGAAGAAATTGAACAAACCATTCAATTTTTAATAAAAGGTCTGTCCCCCGAATAGCCATTAGGGCCTGACGGGAGCAGGCCTTTCCTATATTTTGGCTAAAGGAATTCTATAAAGCTTATCGTCCCCTTCAAGCGGAATCCCGCGGCCATCCGTATTATTGCTGATAAAATACAAATAATGATCTTTAATATAAACGTCTCTGATGCGCCCGAGACCCGTAATGACCTCTTTACTGCCCCCTGTTTGCAGATCAAATTCCCTAACAGCGTTCCCTCTTAATGTGGCCACATATAGCTTGTCATCATAAAATTCCATGCCAGAAGGAGCCCATGTAGTATCATTTCCGGAGGTAAACAGCGGCGTTTCCATTCCCTCTCGTTTTTCAGTTCCCGTTATCTCCGGCCAGCCATAGTTATGCCTCGGCTGTATGCGGTTAATTTCGTCATTTGCTGATGGGCCATGCTCACTTTCATACAGGGTTCCATCACTTCCCCACGCTAAGCCTTGCGGATTGCGGTGCCCGTAACTATATACGTAAGAATTAGGAAATGGATTATCGTTTGGAACAGTACCGTCCAAATTCATCCTTATTATTTTTCCACCCAATGAATCCAGCTCCTGGGCA
This sequence comes from Cytobacillus sp. MT66, assembly GCF_058792595.1. Taxonomy (NCBI): domain Bacteria; kingdom Bacillati; phylum Bacillota; class Bacilli; order Caryophanales; family Bacillaceae; genus Cytobacillus; species Cytobacillus sp. MT66. The sequence goes on along the minus strand of NZ_JBXAFB010000007.1, from coordinate 130,306 downwards.
ATGTTTGGGTTTTCTGCAGCATCGCCTGTTGTTGCATAGAGCTTGCCATCCGGGCCAATCTCAAGCCTGCCTCCGTGATGGACTCTTCCGCTTGGAAGCCTATCTAGAAGAACCCGCTCTTCCCTCCAAGTATTACCGTCGAGCCGAAGAACAACAATCCGATTATACTGGCCGGTACTATCCTTGTATGTATAATAGGCGAACGCTTCCTTTGTTGCTGAGAAGTCGGGTGCCAGCACAAAACCTAGCAGTCCGGCCTCTGCCACAGTTGCCAATGGCTTTTCCAGCTGCACCTGCTGACGTTCTGCCCTTTCATTTTCAACCTTGACTATATGCCCTGGCCTTTCCGATAGGTAAAACGTATCGTCTATTTGATCAATTGACCAAGGAATTTGCAGATTAGATGCAACAATTTCTGGCTCTGTAAGCTGCAGATTTGCTTCCTGATCCTCATATTCCTTTTTTTCAGGGGTGGTCGAACATCCCCCCATAATGATTACAGTCACCAGCAATATGCTGAACAGAAATCTCATTTCAAACCTCCTTTTTTCAACGAGCTTATTCTAGTACTTTTGTTTCCGCAAATTTATCTTTTTATCCTGCACCATTATGAAAAAAGAGCATTACCGGCTAAGCAGTAATGCCCCTTTATTTAAAACGGCCCATTATTATGGTCATTTTTCATATTATGCATATATGACTCTACATACGCTCTTTCTGATTCTGAAACATGCTTTTGATTTTCCTCTGGGTCTGAATGTTCAAGGCCATTCCTTTTGTTCCGCCAGTCGATGAAAACCCCAAGCCCAATTAAGCCCACACAAATAATAAGGAGAAACCACATTAGATTCATCTATTTCACTCCTCTCCTTCATTTTACCATTTTACGGATAGCAGCAAAAGCTAAGAAGGCGTCCATCCTTCGGAATATTAAAAATATTTTCCTCGCACATGGAATATATTGCAATAAAGGAGGTAATAAGAATGAAAGTGTTAGTTTCTTTTTTTAACCGCATTATGCAGCGGTATTTGCCTGATCCGTTTTTGTTTGTCATCATTCTTACTTTTGTTGTCTTTGGATTAGGATTAATTTTCACCGACAGCGGCCCCTACCAAATGATTCAGCATTGGGGCACAGGCTTCTGGGGATTGCTGACCTTCTCCATGCAAATGGTGCTGGTGCTGGTTACAGGGCATGTCCTGGCGAGCAGCCAGATTTTTAAAAGAGGGTTAGGTGCGCTCGCGAGCACGGCAAAATCACCAGGTCAGGCAATTATTATTGTTACCTTAGTTTCACTGGCAGCCAGTTTAATTAACTGGGGATTTGGCCTTGTCATTGGAGCACTGTTTGCCAAAGAACTGGCGAAAAAGGTACAAGGTGTGGATTACCGGCTGTTAATTGCAAGCGCTTACTCTGGATTTGTAGTCTGGCACGGAGGAATATCAGGATCCATACCTTTAACAATTGCTACTGAAGGCCATTTTGCCCAGGACATCATTGGCATTATCTCAACTGATCAAACTATCTTTGCTTCTTTCAATATCATCATTATCATCGCCATGGTATTAATTTTACCTATTGTTAATCGCCTATTAATGCCAGCTCAAAAAGACACCGTCACCGTTGATCCAGCCATTCTCGAGGAAAGCATGGAAGAATCAAAAGAAAAATCAGCCATGACACCTGCTGAACGGCTTGAGAATAGTAAGGTTATCTCTTTGATCATTGGCATTTTCGGTCTTGTGTTCTTATTCTATTACTTTGCCTCGAATGGATTTAAGCTAAATCTTGATATTGTTAATTTCCTATTTTTAATCCTTGGGATTCTTTTTCATGGAACACCTAAACGGTTCCTTGAGGCGGTTCTTAATGCCGTAAAAGGAGCGAGCGGCATTATTGTACAATTCCCGTTTTATGCCGGGATTATGGGAATGATGACTGCCTCAGGGCTGGCTGTTGTCATGTCTAATGCTTTCGTGTCGATTTCCAATGATTTTACTTTCCCATTTTTCACCTTTATCAGCGCAGGGGTTGTAAACTTCTTTGTTCCATCAGGCGGCGGGCAATGGGCCGTTCAGGGGCCGGTTATGCTTGAAGCAGCCGAGGCTCTCAATGCGTCTATTCCAAAAACAGCCATGGCTGTGGCGTGGGGAGATGCCTGGACGAATCTCATCCAGCCATTCTGGGCCCTGCCGGCACTTGCCATCGCTGGTCTGAAAGCAAGGGATATTATGGGCTTTTGCGTCCTAACCCTTGTGGTAACTGGGGTTATCATCTCTATTGGACTGGTATTCTTTTAATCTGCGGTGAAAATTGCCTATGAGCCTAATTAATTAGTTCCCGAAAAATCATAGTGTTAGTTCAAACGGGAACTAAGATTCGATGTTAGTGACGCAAATTTGACCGGGAGTAGCTTTCGGGCACTAAGATACTGTCTTAGTGCCCGAAATTTTATCCAGCATACTTTTCCGGGAACTAACCTGCTGTTTTTGTGCCCGAAATTTTACCCAGCACACCTTTTCGGGAACTAACTTGCTGTTTTTGTGCCTGAAATCCACCACAGCACACTTTTTCGGGACTAATCTGCCTACTCTCTGATAAATCAAGGGTGGTGCACACTCTAAGGATTGAATTTAAAAGGAAAGGAACTGGTTAAAAAATACGTTTATTTCAACGAAAGTCTGTGGAAGCTAAGAAATAGTATAAGCTGAAATTATCCGTAGTTAGAAATTTGTCACTTTTTTTAAATCGGATAAACCCATTGGCTTTTCTGTAAATGTGCATTAAAATAACCTTTGGCTTATAAATATAAATAGTAAAGGTGATTACTTTGAACGACGCAACAGGAAAATTTGCTCCATTAGACATCGTTAAATTTATTATCCCCTCCCTGATTGGAATTGCCCTTTTCATGGTTCCCATTAAGGTCAATGGGGAATTTACCATACCAATTGCGATCCTATCCAACTGGATACAGGACCTGCTGGGAGCCTATCTTCCAGGCATTATGGCATTTATTATCTTAATCACACTGATAGGCACTCTCATAACAAAGATATTTCAGCCAAAGGCTATTATGAATAGCCCATTTTTTAATAATCTATTTAATGTCTCAGGCGTTTGGACAGCAGCCAGAGTTCTTGGCGGAATCTTTGCTATTTGTACCCTTTTTGAAATTGGCCCAGAAGCCATCTGGTCTGAAAACACAGGAGGGCTCTTATTACATGATCTTCTGCCTGTCCTATTTTCAGTATTTTTATTTGCCGGATTGTTCCTGCCGCTGCTTTTAGATTTTGGCTTGCTTGAATTCTTCGGTACGATGTTTACAAAAATCATGCGTCCAATTTTTAAGCTGCCTGGCCGCTCCTCTATTGACTGTGTCGCTTCATGGCTTGGAGATGGAACCATCGGGGTGCTGCTGACAAGCAAGCAGTATGAAGACGGCTACTATACAAAAAGAGAAGCTGCAATTATTGGGACAACCTTCTCTGTCGTTTCTATTACTTTTTGTTTAGTGGTCATTTCACAAGTCAACCTTGGAAGCATGTTTGTCCCTTTTTATGCAACCGTTACTTTTTCCGGACTTGTTGCAGCGATTATTTGCCCAAGAATCCCGCCGCTTTCAAGAAAGCCGAACACTTACTTCCTTGAACAAACACAGGAACTGGATGAATCCATTCCAAAAGGCCATACATCGTTGAGCTGGGGGTATGTCCAAGCCGTAGAAAAGGCACAGACGAATAGAAGTGTGAAGAAATTCTTTGAGAGCGGTGCAAAAAATATTCTTGATATGTGGATGGGCGTTGCCCCCATTGTCATGGCGCTTGGAACACTTGCCTTAATTATTGCTGAGTATACACCGATTTTTAAATTCTTGGGTCTGCCATTTATTCCATTGCTTGAATTAATGCAGGTTCCTGAAGCGAAGGCCGCTTCGGAGACACTGATTGTCGGATTTGCGGATATGTTCCTCCCTTCTGTCATCGGCGCATCAATTGAAAGCAGCATGACCCGCTTCATCGTTGCCTGTGTATCTGTTACACAATTAATTTATATGTCTGAGGTAGGCGGACTTTTGCTTGGTTCAAAAATCCCTGTTTCCTTAAAAGAATTATTTATTATCTTCCTAGAAAGAACCTTAATTACCTTGCCGATTATTGTATTGATTGCACATATTATTTTTTAATAGAAAAGACGGACCGAAAAAGCGGTCCGTCTTTTTTTACACACACCGGAAGGAGCGGATTCTGCGCAGATCTGTTCCGTAATATGTCCAGCGGAAGTTTCTCCACCGCCAGCCGGCAACAGAGTTTCTGCCTACAAAGGTTGGGTAGAACCAGAAGCCTCGCCCATTAGTAAGCCAGATGTAAGTAAAGCGGTGCAAGCAGCCTCTAATGGCTCCCGGATCAACAGCAAAGGCCGTAACTCCTCCCTGTTGCTGCTGCATTTGCGGTGTAAAGCTAGGAGGAGGCGAGCTTGGCGGTCCTTCCTGCTGTCCCCCTCCCGAAGGAAATCCTCCTGGCTGTTGCCCTGGTGGAAATCCCGGCTGTTGCCCTGGGAATCCCGGCTGTTGCCCTGGGAATCCTGGCTGTTGCCCTGGGAATCCTGGCTGCTGGCCTGGGAATCCTGGCTGCTGGCCTGGGAATCCCGGTTGCTGGCCTGGGAATCCAGGAAAGCCTCCTAGACCTGGAGGAAACCCTTGCTGGCCGGAGAATGGCGGTCCGGATGGGCCTCCGCCTGATGGAAACCCTGGCGGACTAACGCGATCGTCCCCTCCAAAGTATTCATTATTGTCATGCATTTGCCCATTGTCATAATCAAAGGGATTTAGATTTGGAAAATTCATAAAAGCCATTAAACTGATAGCCCCTTTCAAAATCTATTCCCTTTAATGTATTCATAGGTCCCCATTAGGTGTTTGCCTTCTTTTCAATTATTCCAGTACTTTTTCCATTTTGCTGGCCATCTGTGAAATTTCCTCTCTGATTTCATTTTTTAAGCGATCGACTGTACTGAAATCCATTGCTTCAATATAAATGGCCTCTAATTGATCTCTTAGAACCTTAGCCTGAGCAAGATACGAGACCGCTTCCTTCATTTTCCCCTTATACTGCTGGCTAATCTCCTTGATTTGCTCAGCAAAGATTTCATCTGTTCCTGGTGAGACAGCTAAATCATACATATCTATGATTTCGTCCCCAGCCCTGTCAGGAAAATACTCATGCGGAGCGGTACTGTCGAAAATAGCAATGCCAAGCTCACGGAATATAACCATATCCAGGCTATGCGGATCAAAGCCGCAATGATAAACTTCGATATCAAGTCCGCGCTTTTCCCCTTCAGCTGCGATTTTTTTCAGCATAGAGGATTTTCCGGTTCCAGCACGGCCTTTCACAAAATATCGTTTTTGGATATCTTCTGTAAGATTCGGCACAAAGTCGACTGCCCCCTTCGGTGTGGCAGCACCCAAAAAACGATGCTTAATTTCGGATGGTTTGTTTAGTTTCATGTTGCCAAAGAATTGCTGCATCAACTTTTCTGCCACCCGGTCAGCTTTTGTGAAATCCATATTGTCGATATAAATCTTTTCCCACCGATCATGAACTTTCAATGCCTCGGCGAAAGTGCTGTAAGCTTTTGAGAATGAGCCGCTGATGAGCTTATTCAGCTGCAGAATTTCCTTTTTCCTCTTTGCCAGCGCCTGTGAATCCCAGGCAATACCAAGATTTACGTATTCATCTAAAGCTCCTGGAGCCTGAGGTTCTATGACATGCGGATTTGTTCCGTCAACAATTCCCACTTTAAGTGCTGGGATAATCACACCATCAATCGAATCATTGTCAGATGAGCAGTGAATATATTCAAGATCATAGCCTTTATCTGACCATTCAGCGCCAATGGCCTTCATCAATGAGGATTTACCTGTGCCAGGGCCCCCTTTAAGAATGAATAGCCGATCAAGTCCCTGTAAATTCGAATCAAACAAACTATAAAAACCACGAGCTGTATTTCCGCCACCATAGTAATTTAAAATTTTTCCGGCCACTGTTACACACCCTTTCCGTTCAATGCAATCTTGTGTTCATCTCTACCATATGCAAAAAGGAAACAATAGGTGATTGCCTAATGCGTAAACAGAACTTTAGGGATACAGCCGCTTTACCGCATTACAGCAATGGGGGTCAGGCCCCCAGTGCTTTAACGCATCACTGCATTGGGGGTCAGGCCCCCACCGGTTTAAAGTGGTAAAGCAGGTTTACTTGCATATTTCAGCGAGCTTTGCACCGATGATAGTTTGCAGGGTACCTGTGCTAATTTCCAGCTGCATGCCGATTTTTCCGCCGCTGACGATGAGGGTTTCAAGTTCAGAGGCTCTCTCATCAAGAAAGGTTGGGTATTGCTTTTTCATGCCTACAGGCGAGCAACCACCGCGGATATATCCCGTCAGCTTTTGAATATCTTTTACCGGCACCATGTCTATTTTCTTTTCTCCAGCGGCCTTTGCTGCCTTTTTCAAGTCAAGCTCCTCGGCTACAGGGATGATAAATACATAAATCTGCTTGCTGTTTCCCTGTGCGACCAATGTCTTATAAACCATCTCTGGATCCTTGTTTATTTTCCCTGCTACAGATATCCCATCAATTTTTCCATCAAGACTATCATAGGTGATGATCTCGTATTCCACCTTTTTTGCATCAAGAATACGCATTGCATTTGTTTTTCCCTGAGCCATGTTCAAACTCCTCACTAACAGCTTTTTCCTTTTATTTTAGCATGAGCCATTTCCTTTAGTCTTTTCCCATTCGATAAACACGAATTTCATAGGGCTTTAAAACAAGGCTCTTAGCTGGCAAAGGGGCATCAGCAGAATAATTGCTTAATAGCAGGGAGCCAAAAGTAAAACTTTCGCATGAAAAAGCTGCCTCTTCAGCTGATAAATTAGCCATCACCATTACCTGCTCTTTTTCCAAAGTACGTGTGTACACAAACAGCTGCTGATCCTCCTCAAGGAGCAAATCATACTGGCCATAGGTGAAAATTGCATTCTCTTTCCGCAAACGAATGAGACTTTTGTAAAATGATAGGATTGAATTCCTTTGGGCAAGCTGCGTTTCTACATTAACCGACTGATAATTAGGATTCACCTTCATCCACGGGGTCCCTGCTGTAAAACCTGCATGTTTCTGATTAGACCATTGCATGGGCGTTCGGCTGTTATCCCTTGAGGAAGCCCAGATGATTTCCATAATTTCCTCGTGCTCCATCCCCTCATTCTTCTTTTCCTGGTAAAGATTTTTTGCAGCGATGTCATTGTAATCATCAATCGAAGGGAATTTTACATTTGTCATGCCGATTTCCTGGCCCTGATAAATGAATGGAGTGCCTTGCATTAAAAAATACACCCCGGCAAATGCAGTCGCACTTTCACGCCAAAGCTCCCGGTCATTTCCCCAAGTAGAAACCACCCTTGCCTTATCATGATTTTCTATAAATAAAGCATTCCATCCCTGATTCTCCAAGCCCTTTTGCCACCTGGTCAAAACCTTCTTTAATTGAACAATATCAAGCGCAGGATGACTATAATCCCACAGCCCAAGATGTTCGAATTGAAAAATCATATCCATCTTTCCATCCTTTGGGCCAACCCACAGCTTTGCTCCCTCAACATCGACACCATTTGCCTCTCCTACGGTCATCACATCGTATTTCCCATAGGTTTGCTCTTTCAGCTCGCTCAAGTAGGTGTGGATCCCCTCCTGATTGGTGTGCATTGGAAAAGAAGAAACATATTTTTTCCTTTCCGGGTTAGGCATATCCGGGAGCCCAGGGCGTTTTTTTACATGGCTGATGGCATCGATTCTAAATCCATCAACACCCTTTTCAAGCCACCAATTTACCATCTCATATAAGGCCTTGCGCACCTTTTGATTCTCCCAATTGAGATCAGGCTGTTTGATGGAAAAAAGGTGAAGATAATACTCTTTGGTTTTTCCATCAAACGCCCAAGCAGACCCGCCAAAAATGCTTTCCCAATTATTAGGCTCTTTTCCCCTTCTTCCTTCCCGCCAAATGTACCATGCCCGTTTTGAATTCTTTTTGGAGGAACGCGACTCAATAAACCATGGATGTTCATCACTTGTATGATTTAAAACGAGGTCAATGATGATTTTCATTCCTCGTCTATGCACCTCTTTTAAAAGCTGATCAAAGTCAGCCATGTTTCCAAAGTCCTCCATAATCTCCTGATAGTCTGATATATCATAGCCATTATCTGCATTCGGCGATTGAAACATCGGACAAACCCATATGACATCGATGCCTAAATCCTTCAGGTAATCAAGCCGTTGAATAATGCCCTGAATATCGCCAATCCCATCCCCGTTGGAGTCCTGAAAACTGCGCGGGTATATTTGATAGCAAACCGCTTCTTTCCACCATGTCCTTCTCATGTACGTTTCACCTTTTTCTGTGATAGGTATTCAATTCCATATACCCGTTTCCGAACATTTTTATGCCATTAAATATCGAAACAAAAATTTAAAATTATAATCCTCTATTGTTAGAAAAGTGTTATTATATATCTAAATAGTATAACCTTTTTGTTTCTTAAAAATATTTTTCCTATTAAACACATAGGGATTACTTCAAATAAACGAGGGGTAAACGCGAGTGATGGATAAGATCAATCTGGAAAATCCGCAATTGTTTATTTATGCCTTTGAACACGCCGCCATTGGTATGGCCCTCATAGCTGTTGGCGGTAATCTGATAAAGGTTAATCAATCTCTTTGTAAAAGCCTTGGCTATGATGAACAGGAACTACTAAACCTGACCATTAGAGACCTGCTTCCCCCAGATGATGCTCAAATGGATGCCCATATTATTAAATTATTAAAAGAAGGCAAAAGAGATTCTTATCATATAGAACGGCGCTACCTGCATAAGGATGGACGGGAGATTTGGGCAATCATGAGCGTTTCTTTAGTCAGGGACGACTCTGGAAAACCTTTGTATTACATTAGCCAAATCCAGGACATCACTGACCGAAAGAGATCCGTGGAAAAGCTTCGTGAAGGGGAACAAAGATATCATAGACTAGTCGAGGAATCACCTGATGGAGTTATTATCCTTAAGGAAGAAAAGTGCCTTTTTATTAATGATACAGGTGTTGCCTTATTAGGGTTTAAGGATAAGGATGATATTGTTGGCAGACCCATCTATGATTTTATACATATAATGGATCATAAGAAATTTAAAAAGCGCGATATCTCAAGGGAGTCTTCCGGACCATTTGAAAAAAGATTTTTACAAATGAATGGAAAAATTATTAATGTTGAACTGAAAACAATTCCAACCATCTATCAGGATGAGCCTGCCGTCCACATGATAGTTAGAGATATTAGCGATAGAAAAAAGGCGCAGGAACTGATTATCAATTCTGAGAAGCTTTCTATTGCCGGCCAGCTGGCTGCAGGGATTGCCCACGAGGTACGAAATCCGCTGACAGCCATAAAGGGCTTTTTTCAGATGATGGAAAAGGAAATAAATGACTACGAGGTTTATTTTAATGTGATCGGCTCTGAAATTAACCGAATCGAAACGATTCTCAATGAACTGCTGCTTCTTGCAAAGCCGCAGCAGGCAAAATTTGAACGAAATAGCCTTGAACAAATCTTAAATCACGTGATAACACTGCTGGAAACGCTGACTAATTTAAACGGCATCATCATTTTCAAGGAGATACAGCCAGATTTGCCGCTGATAAACTGTGATGAAAACCAACTAAAGCAGGTCTTTATTAACATCCTTAAAAATTCTATCGAGGCTATGCCAAAAGGCGGGACCATTCATATATCAGCTCAGCAGCAAAATTCAGATTCCATTGTGATTTCCATAGCCGACCAGGGCTCAGGGATTCCCGAGCATCTGCTTCAGCGCATAAGCGAACCCTTTTTCACTACGAAAGAAGAAGGAACAGGCTTAGGTTTAATGATTTGCAAGAAAATTATTGAAGAGCATAACGGATCTTTAACCATTGACAGTTCCCCTAAGGGCACAAGCATAGAAATCATCTTGCCTTTTTAAGAAAATCCCTGAAAACTAAATAAGGTCTGACTTAGGATAAAACCTTAAGTCAGACCTTTTCTGCGCTTATATCGTTAATTGCCCCTCGTAAAAGTGCTCGGCATGGCCACCGCGATAACTTCCCCTTGTACACAAACGACTTCATCGGCATATACATCTACGGATACCTTCCATTTTTTCGGATGGATCTCCTCAATCGTTCCGACAGCCTTTAATGTTGCGCCATGGGGAGTCGGCTTTTTAAAATCAACCTTTATAGATGCTGTAACAAACCGTGGCAGCTCTGCCCCATCACCAAGTTCATGGCCATTTTTCCGATGAACGGCTAACGAAGCTGACCCTGTCCCGTGGCAATCAATTAATGAAGCAATCAAGCCTCCGTAAACAAACCCGGGTGCTGCCGTATGTTCTTCAAGCGGCTTATAGATCGTCAATGTTTGCTCCCCATTATCATACCAGCCTGTCCGAAATTGATGCCCCTTCGTATTTAAACGCCCGCATCCATAGCACCATGCACCCTCATCCTTATAAAAATCCTGAACCGCTAAATCAACTCTCTCTTCCAACCGCTCATCCCCCTTTTTCTAAATATTATAACATCAAAACCTAACGTATGGGTAAGCGTTTTCATCCCTGACGCTTTATCACTTTAAACAACTGGGGGCCTGACCCCCATCGCTTTACAGCGATGAAGTTCAGGCCCCTTTTTTTGCTGGGTATCCGATTAGGATAGCGATGATTCCGCAGATTCCTATGAGGATAGGATAGTAGGAGTATTGCAGGATGCTTACTGGCGAGATGCCCGCAACGCTGGCCGCTGCCAGAAGCTGTGCTCCGTATGGCAGGAGGCCTTGGATGGTACAGGAAAAGATGTCTAAGATGCTTGCGGCCTTGCGCGGTTCAATTCCATACTGATCGGCAATATTTTTCGCAAGCGGTCCGGCAATTAAGATTGCGATTGTATTGTTGGCTGTTGATAAATCCGTTAAGCCAACTAGTCCGGCAATACCAAATTCCGCGCCTTTTTTTGTCTTCATCCTGCGTGTCGCAAGATGGAGCAGAAAGTCAATCCCTCCATTAAACTTAATGACCTCCACCATTCCGGCAATTAAGATCGCCAGGAAGGCAATTTCGTACATACCAGCCATGCCTTCGCCAGTCTTCTGCAAAAGTTCCATTAAACTATAGCTTCCGTCAGCTAGTCCAACGGCTCCTGCCAGAACAATGCCTAAGGCTAGAACAAGGAAGACATTCATTCCCGCCAGCGCAAAAATAATAACTAATACATAAGGGATAATTTTTATCCAATTATAAGATAAATGTGCTACATCCGCCGATTCTCCCATGGTAATAGCACCCAAAATAATCCCTGTTACAACTGCTGCCGGCAAAACAATCCAAAAATTAACCTTAAACTTATCCTTCATTTGTGCACCCTGTGAACGCACGGCAGTAATGGTCGTGTCAGAAATAAACGATAGATTATCGCCAAACATCGCGCCGCCAATAATGGCCGCCATTACCAAGGCCATGGAAAGATCAGTCTGCTCACTTATGCCGACCCCAACCGGTGCTAAGGCTACAATCGTTCCCATCGATGTCCCCATCGACAGAGAAATAAAGCACCCAATGATAAACAGACCAACGACAAGCAGGTTTGCTGGAACAACCGATAAAGCGAAGTTTACGGTAGAGTCCACTGCCCCCATGCCCTTTGCTGTCTCTGAAAAAGCTCCTGCCAGGAGGAAAATAACAACCATCAGCATAACATTTAAATTTCCTGCCCCTTGGCAAAAAATATCAACCTTTCGACCAAACGATTCCTTTCGATTCATCGCCAGGGCGACCGCACCAGATATTGCAATCGCGACAATCACAGGAAATGAGTAAAAGTCACCCGTAATGACCCCAGAACCAATAAATAGAATTAAAAAAACAACAAATGGGATCAGCGCCCATGGATTCCCTTTATTCATCATTCCACCTCCATAAAAACTAAACGGACAATCTCTTGTCCCTAAATTGCCACAAAAAAGACCTCATCTTGAATAAACAAGAAGAGGCCTTATATCTATAAAACACTCCCTTATCTATCAAGCCGTTTGCTTGCTGGATTTGGCACAGCACTTAATCACTAAGTTCCGCTGCCGAGATCTCATAGGGCCAGTCCCTCCATCTCTCTTGATAAGAAGATTCAATTATTTTTTTGTCACAGCATGTTAAAGAGTACATGATTTTTATCCCTTTATCAACAAAATTTTTTAAGGATATTTTTGGCTTTTGGATGGAATGTTAAATGGAGACTTAAAAACTCCTTATTAATGGAAATTTTACTCTAATCATAATTATATTATTATTCTCAAATAATTTACTTTTATTTAGAAAAAACCATTAAACCCTATTAAATCAAGGTTTTAGAATTATCTCGCAATCCTTCCTTAAAAAACAGTTTTGACAATTAAAAACCATCAAAAGTATTATAGTATAACAAAGGAGGTTGTTTTATGTCTAATATAGACAAGCAGAAAATTGTGAATAGTGTACCTCAAAAGGGCTTTTTTGGACATCCAAAAGGGTTATTCACACTTTTCTTCACCGAATTTTGGGAGCGGTTCTCCTACTATGGAATGCGTGCCATCCTTGTTTACTATATGTATTACGAAGTAACCAAGGGAGGTTTAGGGTTAGATGAAACGTTAGCGCTTTCAATCATGTCGATATATGGTTCACTTGTTTATATGTCAGGGATTATTGGAGGCTGGCTGGCTGACCGCGTATTCGGTACTTCTAAAGCAGTATTTTATGGCGGTATATTAATCATGTTTGGCCATATCGCCTTAGCCATCCCAGGAAACGTTGCCCTATTTTTTGTATCCATGGTTCTAATCGTTCTTGGTACAGGCTTACTAAAGCCGAACGTGTCTAGTGTCGTCGGGGAAATCTATAGCGAGGATGATGACCGCCGTGATGCAGGTTTCAGTATTTTCTATATGGGAATTAACCTTGGCGGATTTTTAGCGCCAATCATTGTGGGTTCCGTTATGGATACCAGCTTCCATTTAGGATTTGGAATCGCCGCTGTCGGAATGTTCTTTGGATTAGTTTTATTTATGGTGACAAAGAAAAAGAATCTTGGTTTAGCAGGTACCATTGTCCACAATCCGCTGTCATCTGAGGAAAAGAAAAAAACATTTACCATTTTTGCCGTTGTTGCCATCGTGCTTGCGGTAATTGTTGCGATTGCTATTCCTGCTGGCTTATTAACTTTTGACAGCTTTATAGCACTAATTGGTATTCTTGGACTTTTAATTCCTACTGTTTATTTTGTTGTCATGTACAGAAGCCCGAAAACGAATGAAGTGGAGCGTTCCCGTCTTATCGCTTACATCCCGCTGTTTATTGCTGCCGTGATGTTCTGGTCGATTCAGGAGCAAGGGTCAACAATCCTGGCTAACTATGCAGATAAGCGGACGCAATTGAATTTTGCCGGTTTTGAAATCTCACCGGCTTGGTTCCAGTCATTAAATCCATTATTCATTATCATTTTAGCACCTGTTTTCGCATGGCTTTGGGTTAAACTTGGCAAGCGACAGCCAACTATTCCGCAGAAGTTCTCTTTAGGATTGCTTTTTGCTGGACTGTCTTTTCTTGTTATTCTTCTGCCGGCTTATTTTGGCGGAGCAGATTCATTAGTTAATCCTTTATGGCTTGTTCTAAGCTATTTAATTGTCGTGCTTGGTGAGTTATGTCTATCACCTGTCGGACTTTCCGCAACAACAAAATTAGCCCCTGAGGCTTTCGCAGCACAGACAATGAGCTTATGGTTTTTATCCAATGCAGCTGCACAAGCGATTAACGCACAGCTTGTTAAGTTCTATTCACCGGCAACGGAAATGACCTACTTTGGCGTTATCGGCGGAGCTTCCATCGTTCTGTCCATCATCCTTTTTGTTTTAGCGCCGAAAATTCAAGGTTTTATGAAGGGAATTCACTAAGACAGGGTATACAAGCCCTGTCTTTTTTCTATGGGCTCTATTATATTTGGCCGTTGATTGCAGCGAGAGGCACTTCGCTTACCGGGGAGCGTTTTGTGAGCCTCCAGGAGTCTACGTGCCTTCCGTTCCAATCAACTAAGCGGTTAATTTAACATCCTTTCTGCAAAAAAGTAAATAAGACTTTAGCCTACGCACCCATAAAGGCGAGTGTCACATACCCTAGTATGGAAGATTGTAAAAGGAGATGTAATCATGCAATTTAGGCACCCTTATTATCAATATTTCGGGCAAGCTCAACTGCCTGCCAATCAAACGGGCTACCCGATTCAAGGGCAGGAGAAGAATGGCATATATCCATTAAAAAGAACTGACCAATCCGTTCCAATGGGGCATCAGCAGGAAATGGGGCACACACATGGGCATGGCGGGGCAACCACATGTGTGGATGGACATACTCATCTACATCCTGGCGTAACGGGCACCCCCATCCAGACAGAAAATGGCCATGTACACAAAATTTACGGGTATACCACCTTCGATGATGGACATATCCATTCTTATGAGGCCTACACAAGTCCGCCTATTCAGCTTCCAAACGGCTTCCATACTCATTACGCGGAAATCCGTACAACGGAAAATGGCGGTCATACCCATATCATCAAAGGTTTTACAGAGCCTTCAAAAAGCTAAAAGCACTAACAAAATATCCCTAATCAAAAAAGGCAAGGGTCCAAGCCCTAGCCTTTTTCATATTTAGACCTCTACTTCCGTTCCGATTCCTGCCTTGACTGCTTTTTCATAAGCAGCAGCGGCTACAGCTAAATCAAAATATGCTACTCCAACTGATTTAAAGAAGGTAATTTCTTCATCAGACTCCCTGCCGGCAATTTTTCCTGCTGCCAATTCTCCCAGCTCTCCATGAAGCTGTGAAAAATCCCATTCGCCTCTGTTAACAGGGATAAGGAAGTCTCCCGCTTCGTCCTTTACCCCTTCAATGGTGTCTGCAACAATTTTTGCCGATCGCTTAAGTGTGTCCAAATCAACTTCCTGCATATGCGGAAGATATGATCCAACGCCATTGATATGGGTCCCTGGCTGCAGGGCTTTTCCATTGAAAACAGGCGTTTCTGAACGTGTCGCACAAATAACAATATCCGCCTTTGCCACTGCCTCGTCGGGATCGTCCATTAACGTAATGCCGCCACTATATTCCGGGCATATTTCCGTAATCTTCTTAGCATATATCTGCGCCTTGTCCTTTGTCCGGTTAAATAAGAAAACTTCTTTAATATCTCTGACCTCAAGCACTGCTTGCAGCTGCTCTTCAGCCATCGCCCCCGTTCCAATGACTGCAACAGTGGATGCTGATGTCCTTGCCAGGTATTTCGTCGCTACACCGCTGATGGCACCTGTGCGAAGCCGGGTTAAGAATGAGGCATTCATACAGGCAAGATGATTACCGTTTTCTGTATCACTTAATAAAATAATCCCCTGTGTGGTTTTCTTCCCCACTGATGGGTTATTTGGGAAAATTGTTACAACCTTCACAGCTGTCGTCCCTTGTTTTTCCATCGCACATGGCATATACAAGGCGGATGCATGTTTTCTCGGAAACTCAATAACTGTGCGATGAGGGTTTTCAATATTTCCCTTTATGTACTGTATTAAAGCTGTTTCTATATCCCTTATTGCGTCTTTCATGGTATATAAGGACCGGATTTGCCTTTCTGACAAAACTAGCATGATTTCACTCCTATTTTAGAAAAAAAGGAACCGCATTAGCGATCCCTTTTTCAACTAATCATAATTGATTGACTTATATTTTACAATATTAGTATTTTGACTTTTTGGAATAATACCGAATAATTGACGTTTTGCAAGAATTTGGGAGCAGCACAATAACCTAAGGCTTAGCTCAAATCGCCTTTATCTATACCTCTTATCTATACCTCTTTTCCAGTCTTCGATAATGATTATATTTAAGATACAAATGGTGAATAAGGCCGAAAAAGACAACCATCCATGCAACGATAGCAATGAATACCATAAAACGCGGTATAGCCATTAACAGCGGAACTCCCAGTGCCTTTGACAGCTGGAAAGTGCTTGTTGTATACATGGCAAGCGGAAACGCCATTCCCCAGAATTGCGGGTCATATGAAAAGGGATAATGGTGATAAAGATGGCGCCAAATCATAAGAATAAACAGCAAAGGAATCCACCATGTCCCTGTAATCCAGAAAAACAGCGTGAACCCCTTTAAAAATGGCGTAATCTCCATAAGCAAAGGAAAGTATTCAGCATGCAGAATTAATGTTGACCCAGCTAACGTGGTAATAGCTACTGCACCCATATTGATCCAGTATGGCGGTGTAAGGGCTGAATATTTAAACTCCACAAAAGTAAACCGGTAAAAAATAAGGGTAATGATATTCAGATATAGCATGCATCCCAAAAAATACATGCATAAGGTAAAAAACAAAATGATATTTTGCCCGCTATGTACAAATGGAACAAGCAATGTGCCAAGAATGGAAACCGATTGAGTTCCGACAGCCGCGATCAGCCAGGCTCCATTGATTCCCTGCTGGATGGCCGGCTTATCCTTGCGAATGGTAACCGCTGTGAAGAATGTATACATGATAATTAACCATAAAAAGATAGCCACACCCCATAAATAAAGAGGAATGGTGTGATTTTCGGCAACAATAATAAGCTGGCTTCCGAACACACTTGTTCCTGCAACTAAAGTAAAAAATCCAGGACCATTCTGATGGCTTGTTAAATCGGAAATTAATTTTGGAAAGAAGAAAACAATACGGGTAAGCGTTAGAAGCCATAGGATTAGATAGGCTGCAATATTTACATAAAGAAGGGACTTTGAGAAGATTTCCATACCTAGAAGATGAGTGCCTATTGATAGAGCTCCGGTAGCCATAACAAGGGCAAAATAGGCTGGAAAAAGATTTTCTGCTTGCAGTTTAATAAATTTGAACATGTCAGACTGCTCCTACAAAAAGTATTTGAACCATTACCTATTTATTTTAACATGAAACTTTCTATTGAACTCTTTAAGTGAATAAAAAATCTGACACGTTTATAAGTGCCAGATTTTTTTAGATTTCTTACTCGGTTTACTGTTCCATTCAGTTCAGCTTAGAAAGGTTTATTCGGCTGATAGGTCGGCTGCTGATTTTGAGCCTGATATTGCTGGCTCTTTGCAATAGCCTCCTGTACATTTTCCTCTAAGGAGAATTCAACATCTGCCCTGTTAAACTGATTTGCCTGGTTCTGTGCTTCAATCACTTTTTGCTGGTCATGTTCTTCGTTTTGGCCAAACTTTTTCATCTTCCATCTCTCCTTATTTCAAATTACATGTGTAGAGTTCCCTTTTGTCCGCAAACTATTCCTGCCGAAAATACTCCTTGTCTTTCACTGGGTCCTCAATTATAATGGAATGTAATTATATATTTTCTTATTTCAATATCTTTTGAAGTGAGGATAGAGGTGCAAAAACCATTAGTACACAAATCCGAGGATAATGAGATCCGCTGACGATTGTGGAAAGGGGGATTTGCCGAAGCTTTAAGAATCTCATGTACTTAAGGCTGGGCCTGCATTGAATAAGTGCAGGACTGTCATATAGAACCGCTATATGGAGGGCTATCGCACAAGAAACGATTACGTTATATTATATTGTTTCTATAAGCAGCAGCGAATTCCTCGATGCTGCTTTTTTGCGTAGGCTTGGACCCAATCTATCCACCTCTAATTAAAATTATTAAAAAGGGCGTGTGAGGAAATGAACTTTGGCCAAGTTTTAACAGCAATGGTAACACCATTTGATCAGAATGAAGAAATTGATTTTCCTGCAGTAACAAATTTAGTTGAACATTTAATCGCCAATGGAACAGATGGGTTAGTCGTAGCAGGCACAACTGGAGAATCTCCTACGTTAACAACAGAGGAAAAGGTCGAATTATTCAAGTTTGTTGTGAAGACAGTAAATGGACGTGTACCAGTCATTGCAGGCACAGGCTCAAATAACACCAGAGCATCTATCAGCTTAACAAAACTAGCGGAAGAAGCTGGAGTTGGTGGGATTATGCTCGTGGCGCCATACTATAACAAACCTTCACAGGAAGGACTATATCAGCACTTTAAGGCAATTGCCCAAGCAACGGCATTGCCAATCATGCTATATAATATTCCAGGTAGAAGCGTTGTCAATATTTCGGTAGAAACCATTGTAAGATTGTCGCAAATTCCTAACATCGTCGCTGTTAAAGAAGCAAGCGGCAACCTGGATGCAATGGCGCAAATCATCAGTGAAACACCGGATGACTTTTCACTATACAGCGGTGATGACGGATTAACCTTGCCTGTTCTTGCTATTGGCGGAGCTGGAATTGTTTCTGTTGCATCCCATATTATCGGCAATGAAATGCAGGACATGGTTAACAGCTTTAGAAGCGGAAACCTTCAAGCAGCCGCCGAAAAGCATCGCAGCCTGCTGCCAATCATGAAAGCCCTATTTGCTGCACCAAGCCCAGGTCCAGTCAAAGCAGCACTTAATATGAACGGAGTCCCAGTCGGGGGCGTTCGCCTGCCAATGATTCCATTAAATGAAGTTGAATTAGCTTCCCTGAAAAAGGCCCTACAGCCGTTAACAGCTGTAAGAAGCTAATAAAGCGCAAGGATCCTGGAGCTAGACCCTTCTTAAAATGAATATTTTTAACAAAATGGACTGTCTCACCACTTGAGACAGTCCTTTTTACTTGAGCTTATTTAAATAGACCGGCAAACTCCCCGTATCCCTCTTCTTCAAGCTTTTCCTTTGGAATAAAGCGAAGAGCAGCTGAGTTAATACAGTATCTTGCATGGTCTGGGCCAGGCCCGTCATCAAATACATGGCCAAGATGGGCATCAGATGTTTTCGAACGGACCTCAATTCTCCTCATGCCATACGACGTATCGAGCTTCTCTTCAATTTCAAAGCGTCTTATAGGCTTGGTGAAGCTCGGCCATCCGCATCCTGCATCATATTTATCCCTTGAGCTAAAAAGCGGCTCTCCGGAGATAATGTCAACGTAAATCCCTTCTTTTTCGTTATCCCAGTATTCATTTCTAAATGGCGGCTCTGTTGCATTCCTTTTTGTGACCTCAAATTGCATGGGTGTCAATTCCTTGCGCAGTTCTTCCTCACTTTTACCCTTCTTCCAAGTCTTGCGGATAAACGGCGCACGTCCGGAACCTTCTTTGTACAGATTATAGTGGAATGAATTCTTTTTATAGTAATGCTGGTGGGATTCCTCGGCTCTGTAAAACTCCTTCGCAGGGAGAATTTCTGTTACTATCGGCTTTTGGAAGCGTCCGCTTGCTGCAAGCTTCTCTTTAGACTTTTCAGCCTGCTCCTTCTGCTCTTCATTATGATAAAAAATCGCTGTCCGGTATGACAAGCCGCGGTCATTAAATTGGCCTCCTGCATCCGTTGGATCAATTTGCTGCCAAAAAATCTCCAGCAGCTTTGTATAAGGGAAGACAGAAGGGTCAAAAGTAATCTGAACCGCTTCATAATGTCCGGTGGTATCTGAACATACTTCCTCATAAGTCGGATTTTCCTTATGACCGCCTGTATAACCTGAGACTACCTCTTTAATACCCGGCTGTTCATCAAACGGCGAAACCATGCACCAAAAACAGCCGCCCGCAAATGTTGCTAACTCCAACTGTTCAGACATATCACTCAACTCCTTTTGCCTTCATTTTAATGGGAAGCCGCGGAAAATTCCAATATTCACGCTTTGTTTTTAGCGCTTTAAAGGATTGGGGGCCTGTCCCCCAACGCTTTAAAGCGACTGAGCCCTTTTTCGTTAAAGCACCAAAGCACACTGGACATTATTGCGGAATAGTTGTAGTATATATAAAGTTATCTTCGGTAACTATTATCATTGGTAACTATTTTCGAAGGAGGAGTTTGGCATAAAGACTTCGCAAAAGTTCTTTCATCGGCTGTTGATGATGTACCGGCCTTTTGAAAATAATTTAAATCTTCATCTTAGTAAGCATCAGCTTCATCGCGCGCAATGGACTATTTTATATTATTTATTTAATTACGGCCCTTCTACACAGGTAGAAATTGCCAATTATCAAAGCGTGGAGAAACCTACCATTACTAGAACCTTTGCCCGCTTGGAGGAATTAGGCTATGTTGAACAAATTCCTGGAAAGGATAAACGGGAAAAACGCATGCATCTGACACAGCTTGGCAGAGACCTGTATAACAAGGTTCGTGTTTCGATTGATGAATATGAAGAGGAAATTTTAAAAGGAATTTCTGAAGAACAGCAGCTAGAAGCCATCCGCATCATGGAGGAAATCAGAAATAATATCATTCAATAAGGAGATCGATAAAGTGAATCAGCATAGATCGAAACTTTGGACGAAAGACTTTATCATTGTTTCATCAGTCAACTTTTTCTTATATTTAATTTTTTACCTGCTGTTAGTGACCATGGCGGTCTTTGCAGTCAATCAATTTAACGCGTCTGAAAGCCAGGCAGGACTTGTCACAGGAATCTTTATTATCGGTACCCTGATTGGCCGACTGTTTATTGGCCGCCTGATTGAGATGATGAGCAGCAAGAAATTACTGCTGATCGGACTCATCTCCTTTACCCTGGCATCCATTCTTTACTATTTCGATTTAGGCATCGGATTTTTACTATTTAGCCGTTTATTGCACGGTACGGCACTAGGTGTAGCGAGTACAGCAACCGGAACAATTGTTGCACAGATCATCCCTCCTGCACGCAAAGGGGAAGGGATTGGCTATTACAGCATGAGCACGACATTAGCTACCGCCGTTGGCCCTTTCATCGGACTTTTTATGAGCCAGCATACAAGCTATGAAGTGATATTCAGCTTTTGCCTAGGCTTAGGGGTCATCAGCCTGCTTATTGCTCTCTTTATGAAAGCACCAGAATATAAAGCGCCGGAGGCAAAGGCTGCTAAAACAAAAGGCCTTAGCCTCTCAAGCTTTATTGAGCCTAAAGCACTGCCAATCGCATTAGTGACGCTTATCTTAGCTTTCTGTTATTCTAGTGTTCTATCTTTTATTAACTTTTATGCCATTGAAATCAATCTTGTCGAAATCGCAAGCTTTTTCTTTATTGTCTATGCCGTTGCGATCTTAATTTCACGCCCCTTTTCCGGACGCTTAATGGATGTCAAAGGCGCTAATTTTGTCATGTACCCAGCCTTTATCCTTTATGCTGGCGGATTGCTGCTGTTAAGCACAGCTGGATCTGGCACCATTCTCTTATTATCCGGGGTACTAATCGGACTTGGGTTTGGCAACATGCAATCAAGCACACAAGCAATCGCTATTAAAAAAACACCGCCTCATCGCATGGGGCTTGCTACATCAACATTCTTTATCTTTCTTGATGCCGGCCTTGGCTTTGGTCCATACGTACTTGGTTTCATCATACCGCTGACAGGATACAGCCATTTATATGTTATTTTGGGTCTATTAGTAATGGCAACAGCCATCCTTTACCACTTCATGCATGGCAAAGGCGAACACACTGCCGCCCACACCAGCATGAACCAAGCAAGTTCTATGTAAACAATATCAGTAAAAGAGGGGACAGTCCCTATGCCGCTTTAAAGCGGCGGGGGACTGTCCCCCATTCTTTTAACGCGTTAATAGCCAAAATAATTGCAAAGCTGATAATAAATCCATTTACAGTGCGGATTCCTCTGAAGGTTTTCCACCAGCCCCCTCACAATTACTGAGCTGAGAGCGGGTTCGAGCAGCTCCTGCTTTAGCAGTGTTAATGATTCCTTTTCCACTGATTCTTCCAATTCCTCTAATTTATGTTCGATTGCAGCCAATATTTGTTCCCGTGTCATTTTGCCGCTTTGTGAGTGCTTAAACAATTGAAAAATCTCCTGTGAAAAAAACGGGATGGCTGTATGCCTCGCTAGCAGGTCCGTTTTTTCAACGAGCGTCCTTGCCAGCAGATCCAGGTCTAACGGAGCCTGATTGAAGAAAAACAAAGAAGAATAGCTCTGCATTAGCCCCTTTATGCAAAAAAGTAAATCATATTTTGTTTTGCTGACTGTATCGCCATATAATCGGTCGATCATCACCAATATCGATTGGTTCATGATATTGTCGTAATAGCGCATTTTTAAAAGGAGCTCCTCATTAAATGTTTGGGTTTGCTCCTTGAAAAGGACTCTGCCAAAATCGGAACGCTTAAGAAAGGAATGAAACATTTCATAATAAAACGCATAAAGAACCTCATCATTAGATGCGTTCCTGACTATACGGTCAATATCTGAAACAATTTCCATCATAAAATGGTCAATTAATGCCAGGATCAGTTCATCCTTGGATTTAAAGGATAAGTAAAATGCCCCTTTAGAGATTCCGCAATGCTCTGTAATTTGCTGAACGGATGTAGCGGCAAACCCCTGCTTGGCAAAGAGCTCCAGCGCTTTATCCATAATAAATTGCTTCTTAGCCATAATTTTCTCTCTCCCATTGTCTTTGATTGACAAATGACTGGTTGGTCACTATTATAAGTAATTGAGTTTACCAAGTCAATTTATCAAAAGCAGGTGCTATAGTGAAAGGATTAGTTAATTTTGTTCTGAAAAACAAACTTGCTGTATGGCTTCTAACGATCATTATTACGGTATCAGGGATCTATTCGGGCACAAGAATGAATATGGAGACAATCCCAAACATTTCTATCCCCTACCTGATGGTCATGGATGTCTATCCAGGTGCCACTCCCGAAAAAATCATGGAGGACATATCGGTCCCTATTGAAAAAGTGGCAGAAGGCCTTGAAAATGTGAAGGCTGTGTATTCGAATTCTTATTCGAACATGTCTAGTATCCAAGTAGAATATGAATATGGCATTGATATGGATGAGGCAAAGCGTGCCCTGCAGTCCGCCTTGGACACAGTTAAGCTGCCAGAAGGTGCACAAGAGCCAACCATCTCGATGATCAGCATGAATATGATGCCAGTTGTCGCACTAAGCGTCAGCAGTACAAAAGAGGATATTGTTGAGCTGACCTCAACAGTAGAAGAAAGCTTGCTTCCGAAGATTGAAAAAATCGAGGGTGTCGCCTCAGCGACAATTACAGGCCAGCACATCGAAGAAGTTGACCTGACTTATCGTAAAGCAAAGCTAGATGAATTCGGCCTCACCGAGGATAAGGTAAAGGAAATCATTCAGGCAAGCAATATGGCGGTTTCCCTGGGACTTTACGAATTTAAAGAGGGCGAACAGGCTGTAGCCATTGACGGAAAGTTCATGACAGCAGATGAATTAAAGAATATGCTGATTCCTGTTACCCCATCGGCTGCCAACCCTTCTCCATTTGTAAAGCTGAGCGAAATTGCAGACATAAAAGTGGTTGGAAAAATAGAATCCGTTTCCCGGACAAACGGGAAGGATGCCATCGCCATTCAAATTGTCAAAGGCCAGCAGGCTAATAC
This sequence comes from Cytobacillus sp. MT66, assembly GCF_058792595.1. NCBI lineage: Bacteria > Bacillati > Bacillota > Bacilli > Caryophanales > Bacillaceae > Cytobacillus > Cytobacillus sp. MT66. The sequence continues at coordinate 106,701 of NZ_JBXAFB010000007.1, read as the reverse complement.
CGTTGACGTTGTCAATAAGGTGAAAAAGTTAATGAAAGATGAAGAGAAGAAAATTGACGGTCTTGTCGTTGATATATCCCTTGACCAAGGGAAGCCAATTGAGGAATCCATCGCGACAATGATTGAAAAAGCTGTCTTCGGCGGTTTAATCGCTGTCTTAATCATCCTTCTTTTCTTGCGTGATTTTAAATCAACGATCATTTCCATTGTATCTATACCAGTATCGGTCTTTATGGCGCTGCTCCTCCTTCATTGGATGGATATCACGCTGAACATTATGACCCTTGGGGCGATTACGGTTGCTATTGGCCGAGTCATTGATGATTCGATTGTTGTTGTGGAAAATATTTACCGGAGAATGCATTTAAAAGAAGAAAAGCTAAACGGCCGTGCCCTTATTCGGGAAGCGACGATTGAAATGTTCAAGCCGATCCTTTCCTCCACCCTGGTGACGGTTGCCGTATTTGCTCCGTTAATTTTTGTCGGCGGAATGGTTGGCGAACTGTTTATGCCTTTTGCCTTAACGATGACATTTGCCCTGGGCGCTTCGCTGCTCGTTGCGATTACCATCGTTCCAGCTCTTTCCCACTTCTTATTTAAGAAGAAATTATATGGTGAAAAGGCAGAAAGCAGCCATAAGGAAGCTGGAAAATTAGCAAATGGGTATAAAGGATTTTTAAACAAATCCCTTAACCATAAAGTTATTTCTTCCATCCTTGCTATTCTGCTGCTCGGCGGAAGCTTAGCGCTGACACCATTAATTGGTTTTAGCTTCATGGGCAGTGAGGAAGATAAAGTTATGTATTTAACTTACACTCCTCATACAGGTGAGCTTCCTGAGGAGACGCAGGCAAATGTTCAAGAGATTGAGGATAAGATGCTGGAAAGAGACGATATTGACATTGTCCAAGTATCGATTACTAAATCCGGTGACCAAATGTCTGCGATGATGGGCGGTTCAGGCGACGGTGCCTTAATGTATCTAATCTTTGATCCAGATATGGAAAACTTCCCTGAGGTTCGAGATGAAATTGAAGAATATGTCTTTAACGCCGGCCAATCAGGTGAATGGAAAAGCCAGAACTTTTCTTCTATGTCAGGTTCAACAGATGAGATCAGCTATACGTTCTATAGTGAAAACCTAGACAAACTAAATGATTCTGTTGCTAAGGCAGAAGAAGCGATTAAGGATATTGATGGCTTAAAGGATGTTAAAAGCAATGCAGAGGATGCTTATGTTGAGTACACCCTTAAAGTAGCCCAAGACGAATTAATCAAGTATGGTCTGACAGCAGGCCAGCTTGTTATGATGCTAAACCCTAATCGAACAGAAGATGTGCTTACTACAGTTGAAAAAGACGGAAATTCACTTGATGTAATTGTCCAGCAGGAACAATCATCTCAGCCGGAATCAATTGACGACATTCTTGATACGCCAATACCAACAGCTCTTGGCACAGTTATGCCTCTGTCTGAGCTTGTCACTGTGGAAGAAGGAACAACCTTAAATACCCTTTCCCGCAGCAAAGGCGAGTATTATGCAACCGTTTCAGGCACAATCACCCAAAAGGACATTTCAAAGGTGTCCTCAAAGGTAGAAAAAGCTGTTGATAAGCTTGATTTGCCTAAAGGTGTCCATGTTGACGTTGCCGGTGTACAGGCAGATATGAATGAAACCTTTACACAGCTTGGTGCAGCGATGCTTGCAGCCATTGCGATTGTCTACTTCATTCTTGTTGTTACATTTGGCGAGGGGCTTGCGCCATTTGCGATTCTTTTCTCCCTGCCATTTGCGGTCATTGGATCGTTTGCAGGACTTTATCTCGCCGGAGAAACGATTTCGGTATCCGTTATGATGGGTCTATTAATGCTCATTGGTATCGTCGTTACGAACGCTATTGTCCTTGTTGACCGAATTGTCCGCATGGAACATAGCGGAATGGGTATGCGTGAAGCCATTCTTGAAGCTGGGGCAACCCGTCTTCGCCCAATCCTCATGACAGCCATTGCAACCATCGGTGCCTTGCTTCCATTAGCCTTTGGCGCAGGCGGCGGAGGATTAATCTCTAAAGGACTTGCAATCACTGTAATCGGAGGTTTAACAAGCTCCACACTTCTGACGCTAATCGTCGTGCCAATGGTTTATGAAATACTTTCTAAACTATTTAAGAAAAACAGAAAAGAAGTGCAGGAAAACTAGACAAGCACAAGAACGGCTTTAAAATGAATGATCCTTTTTTTAAAAATAGGGGGCAGTCCCTTCGCCGCATTAAAGCGGCGGGGGACTGTCCCCCATTTTATTAACGTGCTAAAGCCCCTCTATAATTTCAACAAATTTGGTTGAGGCCTGTGACAGCGGTACGCCTTTTAAGGAACAGATGCCAATGCTTCTTTTGGGTATCGCCTCTTTTAATGGCACTTCATAAACTAATTCTTTGTTTAAGTAATCCTGAGCAAATTCCTTTGTAACGCAGGCAATGCCTAAATTGATTTTGGCAAATTCCAATAACAGGTCATGGGAACCCAGTTCAAATTCTGGTGAAATCTTAATGCCTTTAGATAATAAGTAATCCTCTACATACTTCCTTGAAATGGACTTTGGTTCAAGAAATATTAGAGGCAGACCGACTAAATCGGAGACATCAAGCGGCTGCTGGATCTCATGTTTATCTTTTTTTCCGCAGACAAAAATATCATGGATATCAATACATGGCCTTTGCTCCAATTGCGGATCATCAATTGGGAAATTACAAATGGCAATATCGACCTCTCCCTGCTTTAATAAAGCGCAGATCTCCAGGGTTGTCCCATTAACAATCTTAAATTTAATATTTGGATACTCCGTATGAAAGGCCTCTAAATAAGGGAGCAAAAAATATCTTGAGATCGTATCGCCAACCCCGATTCTTAATTCGCCAATGGTTAAGTTTTTAAATTCCTGGATCTTCTCCTCTCCCATTTCAACCAAATGAATCGCCGATTGAACATAATCAAAAAGAATGCTGCCCTCGTTGGTTAATGTCACCCCTTTAGGTGTGCGATTAAACAGCCTGGTGTCCAGCTCCTTCTCTAATTGCATAATAGCCTGGCTTACAGCTGGCTGCGTCATAAATAGGGACTTTGCCGCCTTAGAAAAACTGCCGCTTGTACCGACTATGCAAAAAATTTGATATAAATCGAGCTTGGCTATCATATAAACACTCCTTATACCTACCATTAGATATATTAATTTTACTTATATCCTTATGCTGATGTATAGTAAAAAGGTAGAAAACACAATATTTACCACATAGCTTAAGGAGCGATTTATTTTGGAAAGATTAGTTGGAACAGTTGTTAGAGGACTTCGTGCACCTATTATTAATAAAGGCGATTCTATTGAAAAAATCGTTGTCGACAGTGTATTAAATGCTTCAGAAGCAGAGGGCTTTGTTATTCAGGACAAAGACATTGTGACTGTAACAGAATCCATCGTAGCCCGCGCACAGGGAAACTATGCAACGATTGATGATATTGCAAAAGATGTCAGTGAAAAGTTTGGCGATGATACAATTGGTGTTATCTTCCCAATCTTAAGCCGCAATCGTTTTGCTATCTGCCTTCGCGGTATTGCAAAGGGTGCGAAAAAGGTTGTTTTAATGCTAAGCTATCCATCTGATGAGGTTGGAAACCACCTAGTAGATATCGATCTGCTTGATGAAAAAGGCGTCAACCCTTGGACAGATGTTTTAACAGAAGAGCAATTTCGTGAACATTTCGGCTATAATAAACATCCTTTTACTGGTGTTGATTATATTGATTATTACAAGTCTTTAATTGAAGAATATGGGGTAGAGTGCGAGGTTATCTTCTCTAATCATCCAAAATCAATTCTTGAATATACAAAGAGCGTTCTTACATGTGATATCCATACAAGATTCCGCACAAAGCGGATTTTGGCAGCTGCCGGCGCTGAAAAAGTGTATAGTCTTGATAATATTTTATCAGAGCCTGTTGACGGCAGCGGCTATAATGAAGCATATGGCTTATTGGGATCCAATAAAGCTACCGAAGAAAGCGTTAAGCTTTTCCCACGCAATTGTCAGCCTGTTGTTGACCGCATTCAGCAAACTCTTAAAGAAAAAACAGGCAAAGAAGTAGAAGTCATGGTATACGGCGACGGAGCGTTTAAAGATCCAGTAGGAAAGATCTGGGAGCTTGCTGATCCAGTTGTTTCTCCAGCCTATACAGCTGGACTTGACGGCACACCTAACGAGGTAAAGCTTAAGTATCTTGCTGACAACAACTTCGCAGGCTTAAAAGGCGAAGAACTTAAAAAGGCAATCTCTGAGTATATTGAAAATAAAGACGCTGACCTTGTTGGAGCTATGGAATCACAAGGCACAACACCTAGAAGACTGACTGATCTTATCGGCTCCCTATCTGATTTAACTTCAGGAAGCGGAGACAAAGGTACACCAATTATCTATATTCAAGGCTATTTCGATAACTATACAAAGTAAGATAAAAGGCAAGGGAACCTTCCCCTGCCTTTTTTGATTTACTTCGCAGTCGCCTCACGGACAATTGGCGCTACCTTTGTACCTAATAGTTCAATTGTCTTCAATACATCCACATGCGGCATGCTCCCTACCGGTACATGGAGCATAAAACGGGTCACCCCAACCTGGTCATGGAGATGGATGATTTTCTTTGCCACTGTTTCCGGATCTCCCACATATAAAGCACCTTCAAAGCTTCTGGCCTGATCAAACGTTGCTCTGCTATAGTGCCCCCAGCCCCGCTCCCTGCCAAGAATGTTCATTGCATATTGGGTTGACGGGAAAAACTTATCTGCAGCTGTTTGGGTATTTTCTGCAATAAAACCATGAGAATGAGAAGCTACTGGAAGTTTCGCAGGATCATAACCAGCCCTTTCTGCTGCCCTTTTATATAGCTTAACAATCGGTGCAAACTGGACAGGGCTTCCGCCAATGATCGCTAAAACAAGCGGCAAACCAAGCATGCCTGCGCGAACTGCTGATTGTGGATTCCCGCCGCTGCCAATCCATACCGGAAGCGGATCCTGAACAGGTCTTGGGTACACCCCAAGATTGTTTATAGCCGGACGATGCCCTCCCTTCCATGTTACCTTCTCAGACCCACGGATTTTTAAAAGCAACTCTAGCTTCTCATCAAATAACTCATCATAATCCTGTAAGTCATAGCCAAACAATGGAAAAGACTCAATAAAGGAACCCCGCCCCGCCATAATCTCTGCACGGCCATTAGATATGGCATCAAGTGTGGAAAAATCCTGAAAAACCCGTACTGGATCAGCAGATGATAGAACAGTAACCGCACTTGTCAGGCGAATTTTCTTTGTCTGTGAGGCCGCAGCAGCCAGGACAATCGCCGGAGACGATGCCGCATAATCCTTGCGGTGATGCTCACCAACACCAAAGATATCTAATCCTACCTTATCGGCAAGGACAATTTCCTCAACCACTTCACGCAGTCGCTCTGCATGGCTTTTTATCTCTCCTGTTTCTGCATCAGGCGTTGTTTCAACAAACGTAGTAATTCCTAACTCCATAACCAATACCCCCTGTAACAATTACTCTTAATTAAAGATTTTATCATGGAACAGGAAGATTGTCCTAAAAAGAAGCAAGTGTACCCTTGCTTCTAGCTTATGATTCATATAAGTAGAGCTCCTTAGTTGATTAGAATATCTTGTGTACTCGTTCGCCTCCTGACCTATTCTGCCGCCTTCCAATCCTTTCCGTTAAATTCAAGCCTGATAACCGTTCCATTTGCAAAAAGCCCCTTTGGTACTTTGTTCTTATCTATTTGATCCAATATAGCGTTCATTGTTATCCCGTGGGAGACAACCAATAAATCTCCGCCGCCTTTTTGATAGGTCTTTTCTGCAATTTCCGTTATTGCCTTGAATGCGCGATCCTTTAACATCTGATAATTCTCTGCTTCTTTTGATGGATCCAATTCTGAAAGAGCATTTACTAGCTTTTCATAGGGATTCCCATTGCTTGCAAACAGTTCTTCACTACTGCTGAAGCCTAAGTGCTTCGCAGTCTCCTTCCAGAGGACATTCATTTTTTCCCCCTCAAAGCTGCCAAAATACGCCTCTCGAAGATCCTTGTTTAAAAGAACCGGCAAACTTTTTGCCGTTGTTTGATTTTCTCCTAAAATTAATTTAGCTGTTTTTATCGCCCTTCCGCTATCGCTTGAATAGGCTCCAACAAAGGGGATATGCGCCAGCCTTTTTCCCGTCTCTTTAATTTTCTCTTCTCCAGAAGGAATAAGCGGGGCATCGATCCATCCTTGTGCACGATCTGTGTTATTCAAAATTGTCTTTCCATGGCGAACAAGGTAAACCGTTACTGGTTTGGATTCCTTTTTTCCCTCACCTGTATATTCAGTTGAGGCTTGAACAGGGTTCACCCAGCCTGTTAAGCCAGGAAACATCATAACAAAGATAGCTAGAACAAATAGATACTTCTTTAACACAATAACACCCCTTTCCCGTCTAATTGCAAGATCCAACACGCCCTTTTTCATGAGAATCCTAGCTTTCACCTGCTTAGCATTTTCTTTTTCATATGGGAATTATCCAGCTGATTTATTTTTTCAAGAAGAAAAGCGAGACATTGCTGTCTCGCTTTTTAAAAATTTGATATTCTTTTGTGAATACTAAACAAGCTTTTGCCCGCAATTGGAGCAGAAGTTGCCGCCGCTTGTCTTTGTTCCGCAATTAGGGCAAAAATTAGGCGCTTTTTTTCCTTCTTCCTTTGTCTGCGAAGACAGCGGAGTATTTTCTGATGACGTCTCCCTTTTGGCATCCGAATCCGTCTGTTTCATCATCTTTTCAGCAAATTTCATTCCCATCATCATTCCGGCCATATCAGATGCTGCCCCGCCGCCGCTCATTTTTCCGGAGGCCATTCCATCTGTCAATGAGATTTGCTGGTATCTTTCCACATTGCTGACCATGCCGTGCGAAGCATTTTTTGTAATCATATCCTGAATCTCTTTCGGATAGCTAAAGCTCATGATGGTAAATCCGGTGATCGTCATACCGCTTTTGATCATCTCCATATCAAGATCCTCTTGGATGCCTTTCCCAATTTCAAATGAATTGGATTGAAGATTGAACATATCCTTCCCTTCCCGTGATATCCACTTCATCAGCAGCTGATCCAGAATAGAGGTTATGCGTATTTTCACATCTTCAACAAGATATTGCTCCTTAACCCCAGCAATCTGGTCAATTAGCGCCACATAGTCATTTACTTTGAAAGTAAACGTTCCATTCGCTCGGATGGGCATACCGCCGGGAAAACCAAGTGCAGGGATGTTAATGGCATTTTTCGTGCCCCATTTAACAATAAACTCCTTTGTATTAACAAACAGCACCTCAACCCGCATACCGCTGTTAAACCCAAATTTGAACCCTTTTAAGGTTGAAAGAAAAGGAATGATTTGCGATTCAATATCATAATCACCTTCATCGCAAAATACGCCTTCAATTTTTCCATTATTAAAAAATACCGCGTCCTGGCCCGGCCTGATGATTAATCTGCTCCCTTTTTTGATTTCCCGATTGCTCCATTTATAAAAAATCATATCATCTCTAAATTCCTGCCACTCCACTACATTGGCAAATTGATTTCGAAAAAAAGACATCTATTTCTGCTCCTTTCACTTTTTACTTAAAACAGAACGATTAAAACTTTCCCCTGCTTCCGCTATGCGAGTGGCCGCCCCCGGTAATTCCGCCGCCACCGCCGCCTCCTTTTGAGTCATTTGAAGGCTTTCGCTGTCTTGTGACAGTTTGCCTGATAAAACGATCCTGCTTGCTAAGTACTTTCGATCGATTGCTATCCATATAGGTTCTTGCATTGACTGTCACTCTTCCGCCTAAGCGATAGGCCATAAGACCAACAATGCTTCCGGCTAACCCAAGTGAAACAGCAAGCTGGAACCACCATTTAAAAAGGAGGTTTTCCGGATTAACCCCTGGATCATAACCCATATAATCATAGGAAGTCTGGATAAAGGATGAGAATGCCTCGAAGTACTGTCCATCTGATAGAGCTGGCGTAATCTTATTGCGTATTTGATCCATCCGGCCGCTGTCTAGGTATTCCTCTGCCTTTTTAAAACCCGCTAAATACACGTCCCTTTCCTGCATATTAATCGCTAATATAGCTGTATTTCCATGGGGCTGATCAAAGCCGGGAGCCTGTTCATCATAGAAATCCTCAACATATTGGACAATGTCTTTTCCTTGTGAATCGGCTAATGTGATAATAATAAATGCCGTATTTCTTTCCTTGCCCAATCCGCTGGCCAAAGACTGCAATTCCGATAATTCCTGATCCGTCAAAAGCTCGGCAAAGTCATAAATATACCGGTCCCGATCAAAAGCATCTGCATCTGCAGCCGCTGCTGTTATTCCCAGCAATAAAAAAATCATTAGTGCAGTAAATAATGAAAGAAAACTCTGCGCAAACATACGGCTTCTCACCAAAAACCGCCTCCCATCATAAAGGCGACACATTTTAAAGCTAAAAAGGATCCAGCCGCAATGCTGCTAAACCACATCGCCACTTTGCCTTTGCTAACGGGCGGTTTCCCGACAACCTTTCCTGTCTGTCCGTTCATAGCAAAGATATACTCAGACCTGTTATAATCATAGCTGACCATCCATACAGGCAATAAAACATAATCGCTTTTAACGTTTGTCGTATGAATATCTTTACTCTTATAATTTATGGTTTGATAACCTGATAAGGTTGATCGAGTATAGGAGTCAATATAGCTGCTGATCTTATCTTTTGCTCTTGAGAGCAGTTCCTTATCTGAATAATTATATCTCTCTGCTAAAAAGCCCGCCAAATACGGTGTTTTAAAGTCCTTCAGCTGATCATAAGGAAAAGGCTCCAGCTTATCCATTAAGGCATCATTCATTTTTTCAGAGGCATCAACAGGCACTTTAATATAATCAAGATTTATGTCGCGATAGGCATCGTAAAACTTCGTTTCTGTATAGATATACTCACTGTCGCTATATGTCCTGACCTTTGTGCATACAGCATTGACCTGTACTCTGCTATTTAAATCAAATAACCAAAAAGGGACATACAAACCTGTAATACTTTTGATGCGATCGGCCGTCATAAAACCTCTTGGCGTAAGAACGCCCTTCCTGCACCACTTTTTAAAGGCAGCCACGGCCTCTTCTTTGCTAATCGTAAAAGGAATGACCATTGCCGGAGCAAGATCGCCTGATAGCCGGTCAGCAATCACGACACCCGCTCCGCAAAAACTGCATCGAGTTGCAGCGGTTTCCGCTGCTGTCATTAGCACAGCACCGCAATTCTCGCAATGATATTCCTTAGCTTCATCCTCAGAAAACATGTATGTTTTCAGCTCTTCCGGATAGTTTGCAATATTTTCATGTCTGCCGCAGCTTTGACAGGATAATTCGCCTGAATCGGCGTCAAAACTCATATCACTGCCACAGCTGGGGCATTTATAGTGAAGGATCATTACTAATCACCCTTTTGTCCATTCATTTTAAAAGCAGGCGCCGAAAAGCTGCAGCCTCATAGCCGCAGCTTTCTTCCCTATTGATTATTCTTCATTTTTGCTTTTAAAGCCGCCAGTTCATCTTCAATATCATTGTTTTTCTTATCATATTTAGCTGTTAGGCCGGCTAATTCATCCTGGGGATCAGCATTTAATTCGGCCATTGCCTTTGCCTCATCCAGCGCACGATTCACTTTTTCCTCCATGCGGTCAAAAGCAGAAATGGACTGACCTGAATGTGTTGCAGAGGCACCAAGCTGATTCATCCGCTCCTGTGTTTTGGCTACGGACCATTTTGCCTTTAGCAAATTTCTTCGTGCTTCCAGTTCACCAATATCTGACACAAGCTTGTCATGCATCTGTTTCATTTGCGAAGAATTGGTCTGCGCCAGCTGATAGGATGTTTGCAATTCTGTTTCCTTTGCTGCTAAAGCCGCCTTTTTCTCAAGGAATCTTCTTGCATCGCTGTCATTCCCTGCCTCGACTGCCTTAATCGCATATCTCTCCATTTTTTCCATTTCTTCCTGGCACTCAGTTAACACTCTTTTCGCACGTTGTTCTTCTGCCATTACCGAAGCTGTTTCCGATTTGACTTTTCCCAAATCTTTGTTTAAATTTCTCAAATACTGATCAATCATCTTCTCGGGATTTTCTGCCTTATCAAGCAAAGCATTGATATTGGCTGCCATAATATCCTTAAACCTCGTTATGATGCTCATATGATCGGATTCCCCCTTTGTCAAAAAAAGCCATTACTACAGTATACTGCTTTATTCAAAATAAAGTTTCATTTTTTATCATCGGCATCACTTTCATCGCATGAAAAAAGAATCAAATTTAACCTGTGAAGTGAATTTACATTTGCAATAATTTTCCCTATAAGCGGGCAAATTACTGTAAAAGGATGAAAGGAGTGGTAAAAGAGTGAAAAGGTTATGTACGATTATTGCATTATTGCTTGTGTTTGTTTCTGCTTGCGGCAATACCGACAAACAGGAAGGCAGTGAAGTTAAAGATGGAAACAAGGGTGCTGGCCAGCAGGAGGAAACCCATGATAATATGCCAATTGACCAACTGGCTGACACGAATTATCGTTCTTATCAGCATATGGATTATAAGAAGAAGACTGCACCAAAGTTTTCTGCTGAAGAGTTAACAAAGCCGCCATCAGGCGATTGGATCACCAATGGTGGAGATATCCATAATGGAAGATATTCACCCCTGGATAAAATCAACTCATCAAACGTAAAGGATTTAAAAGTAGAGTGGGTCACAAGCTTAGGCTCGGGATTTGATTTTAAATATTCAGGTGAGTCCACACCGCTTGTCTATGATGGAGTGATGTTTACGATTACTGGGGCCAACGATGTTCAGGCTCTAGATGCTAAAACTGGAAAAATGATTTGGGAGTACAAACCAGCGCTTTCTGATGGTCTTAACACAGTCTGCTGCGGATGGACAAGCCGCGGTGTTGCCATTGGAGATGGAAAGGTCTTTGTTGGATTATTAGATGCAAGACTTGTTGCCCTTGATCAAAAGACCGGAAAAGTCTTATGGGAAACAAGAGTTGACGATTGGGAAAAAGGATACACCATCACCAGTGCTCCTCTTTATTATGATGGGAAAGTGTATACAGGGATCGCTGGCGGTGAGTATGGTATTAGAGGTTATGTCGCTGCCTATGATTCTGAACTAGGCAGGCAAATTTGGAGAACCTATACTCTTCCGGCTCCGGGAGATATCGGAAGCGACACATGGCCAAAAGACAGCAAAGACTGGCTGACGGGAGGAGCCCCAGTTTGGCAGACTCCGGCCATTGACCCCGAACTTGGGATGATCTATTTTGCTGCCGGTAATACATCACCTGACTTGGACGGCAGCAGCCGTGAGGGCGATAATTTATTCGCCAACTCCATTCTTGCCTTAGACGCAGATACCGGAAAGTATAAATGGCATTTCCAAGAAGTACACCATGATATTTGGGATTTAGACCCGGCAAACCCGGTTGTCTTATTTGATGTAAAAATGGATGGCAAGATGAGAAAGGGAATTGTGCAAGCAGGGAAAACAGGATGGCTTTATATTTTGGACCGGACAAATGGAAAGCCGCTAATTGGTATTGAGGAAAAGCCGGTTCCGCAAAATGCCAACCAAAAAACTTCGCCTACACAGCCATTCCCGATTGGAGATGCATTTGTACCGCAAACCGTTACAGAGGAAGATGTGAAACGGGATTTGCCTAAGGATTTTGCAGGGGACTATGGCAGTATTTTTACCCCGTTCTGGGATAAACCATTAACCCTAAAACCATCGCCGCAGGGCGGGGCCAACTGGCCGCCATCGGCCTATAATCCGAACACTGAATACTTTTATGTCATGGGAAATGACAATTATTTTGCGTTTGCCCACTATGGAGAAGAGGAAGAAGAAAAATTTAAACAGGGAAAAGAATATATCGGCAGTGTCTGGCAGCCGGTAGAGAACTCTCCTAGCCGCGGAACAATCACCGCCCTAGATATTAAAACAAATAAGATTGTCTGGCAGAAAAATTGGGATACCATTGCCTACAGCGGTCTCCTGACAACTAAAGGAAATCTCCTATTTACCGGTCATAATGACGGACGCATTATTTCTTATGATGCAACCACCGGCGACCAATTGTGGGAGTTTAAAATGGACGCTGGCGCCAATGCTCCGCCAATCACATATGAAATTGACGGGAAACAGTATATTTCTATTTTTGCTGCGGGGAATTCACTGGCTGGAACCACGCATGGTGATAAAATTTATACCTTCTCGCTTGAAGGCAAGTACGGATCTATAAAGGATATTCCTAAGGATCAAATCAATGTGTCGCCTGTTAAAGGCAAAGAGAAGGAAAAGCAGCCAACTGATCAAAAAAATAAGAAAGAAAAGGAAGGAGCCGTCTCAGCAACAGCCGGAGAAACAGTTTATAAAAATAATTGTTTAGCCTGTCATGGAGCCGCTGGAGCTGGCGGTCATAATGGACCAAATTTACAGAAGACCAAGATGGACCTTGATGCCGTCATAAATCAAGTGAAAAACGGAGCCGGATCGATGCCTCCGTTTAAAGATACCTTATCTGAAGATGAAATTCAGGCTGTATCCAAATATGTAAAAACCCTTGGCGGAGGCTAATGCCGGCAAGATCCTAAAAAAAACAGGCAGTCACTCTTTATAGTGACTGCCCATTTTTTAATTTGCCGATGCTTTTTCCGTTAATGGAATATGAATTAATCGATCATCTTTATCCGTCGGATTACCTCGATTATCACGGTTGCTTGTGATAGTAAATAACTCATTGTTATCAACTAATACATCACGCAATCTTCCCGCTTCTGTGTAAAACTCTGAATACTCTTTATCAGCCAGATCATAGGTAAAAATTTTCTTACCTGCCAAGGAAGCTACAAATAGTTTCCCATCATTAAACGCCATTCCTGCCGGTGCCCAAGTGGCGTCACCTGAGTGGATCAGCGGTTTCATCATGCCCTCAGCTTCCTCATCGCCTTGAATCTCTGGCCAGCCATAATTTTTTCCGGCTTGAATCAGATTCAATTCGTCGTGGCCCGACTCGCCATGCTCTGAACTATAAAGATTTTTGTCGCTATCCCAGGCTAGTCCTTGAGGATTGCGATGGCCAAAGGAATAGACATATGAATTTTCAAATGGGTTATCTGCCGGAATGCCGCCATTGACATCCATTCTTAGAATTTTCCCTGCTAGACTATCAAGGTTTTGTGCATTCTCTGATTCGCCATTATCACCGGTTGTTGCATACAGCATGCCATCTGGACCAATTTTGATTCGGCCGCCATTATTAATTTCTCCGCCCGGAATCTTATCCAGTAAAACTTTTTCCTCTGTCCAAGTGTCATTTTCAAGCTTTAGTGAAACAATCCGATTCAGGATTTCACCGTTCTTCTGGTACGTGTAATAGGCAAAACCCTTCTTTGACTTTGCAAAATCTTCCCCAAGAGTAAAGCCAAGGAATCCCCCTTCACCTTCATTGAAAATCTCTTCGGAAAGCTTCACATCCTGGACACTGACCAAGCCAAGATCGCCATCAATTTGAATCACCGAACCTTCACGCTGACTTAGGAAGAAGGAGCTGCCATCCTTATTGATTGTCCATGGGATATATAAATGGTTGGCATTCACTGCCCCATCATCTGAAACGGATACCTCCACAGCCTTTTCCATAACCTCAACGGCATCCTGTTTTTGGACGGATTCCTGCTGAACAGGATCTTTTTTCACATCCGCATTGTTTGCTTCATCTTTATCCCATAACAACGCAGTCCCAAGCCCCGCTGCTAAAACAACCCCCAACGTTCCATAAACAACTGACTTTTTCAAAATAGACCACCTCAAAATAATATTTTCCCCCACAGTGTTAACACATTTCAGATAATTTAAACTGTTTTAAATAAAAAATTAAGAGGGAGTAAAATACCAACTGGTTACTTTGAGGAGCAAAATGGTAAAGCACAAACCTAATCACTCAATTCACAGCAAATTCCCTGCAATCCGCCTATTTTAAATTTCACTGGTTACTCAATTAAAGATACAACTTCTTATGTTTTAAAAAACCAAGTTAACCTCATTTAGATGCGTTGTGGGGGGCTTTTGCGGATACTAAAGGCTAAGGTATCCGCGGGTCCTCCCTCAGCCTCATTAATCCTCAAGGAATCTAACTTACCTCTTCATTGGAAACTAAAGGTGCCTCCTCCTGTTTCCTTTCCTTTGTAAAAAACCACCCGCCCGCTGCAATTAACAACAGAACGGCATAGAAAGTAATTTTCCATCCTGGTGATGTAGCAAATCCCTCCGGCAATACCGCTAATGCCGGGTGGGATAAGGTATAGACAGAAAGCTTCACACCTACCCAGCCAACGATCATAAAGGCAGCAATCTCTAAACCCGGTCTAGAATGAAGCAGCTTAACAAAGAAATTAGCCGCAAAGCGCATGATGATTAATCCAATGATTCCACCGGCAAAAATAACAAGGAATTTCCCGCCATCCAGTCCCCCAATGTTTGGCAAAGATGTGTTTGGCAGAGTAACCGCAAGCGCAACAGCAGCTAATATCGAGTCAACAGCAAAAGCAATGTCAGCCAATTCTACTTTAAAAACCGTTCCCCAAAATCCCGACTTCGACTTCTCTGTTTTGTCTTTCGACTTCTTTTTTACAACTAGTTTTCTAAAAATATGATTGATAGCAATGAACAGCAAATAGAGTGCTCCGATCGCCTGCACCTGCCATACATTCACAAGGAAGGAAATAGCAAACAGCGATGCAAAGCGAAGCACAAACGCCCCTGCAAGCCCGTAAAACAAAGCTTTCCTCCTTTGTTCTTCCGGCAGATGCTTAACCATAATCGCTAACACAAGCGCATTATCAGCAGCAAGCAATCCCTCTAAAGCAATAAGAAGCAATAATACCCATGAGTACTCAAATAAAATCGATAGTTCCATCCAACAAATCCTCCTTTTTTATTTAATTTCTCCTCAGCAAATAGAAAAAGCCTTTACCGACAATGGTAAAGGCTTTAAAAACATCAAAAAAGACCTTTACCATTGGTAAAGGTCTTGCTAACAACCGTGTAAGTTGCCAACAAAGCCGAGAGCCAAAGCTCCGAAATGACGACCTTGTTGTAAAAGCTACTCCCCTTTAGGAGAAACGTATACAATTTATATAATTATCATAGTGTCTTATTACTCTTATGTCAACAGCATCCAGCAAAACTCCGCCTGCGAAAAAATGGCAATCCGAATTTATTCTTTATACAATTTATGAAATCACCTGCTGAAGTACTGATTGCCAAAATGCAAGCTATCTGTAATTAGATGGCCAAGTCCCCCTTTGGATAGGACTTACTCTTTTATTCCTTTTTTGCTTTTTTAACAGCGGTTTCAAGCCTGCGAAATCGCCTTAAATCAGCTTTTCTTATTGGCAATGGTTCATGCCGGATCAGCTTGACGATAGCGACGAGAAGAAGGAGCAGCAACACTGTAAATGGCAATGCAGATATTAGTGACGCAGTCTGTAAAGCCTCTAATCCGCCGGCATAAAGCAAAACGGCGGCAATCGCTGCCATCAGCACTCCCCATACAAATTTTACAAAACGCGGTGGTGCAAGGCTACCGAACATGGTCATACTCGCCAAAATATAAGTAGCGGAATCAGCAGATGTCACTAGAAAAGTAAAGATTAACAAAATGGAAAGCAAAGAAAGAATCGTGTTGAACGGCAAATATTCCAATGTTTTAAAGAGGGCTGATGTTAAATCCTGATTTACAGCAACAGCGATATTGGTCCCATTATTTAGATCAAGCCATAGAGCTGTGCCTCCAAAAACAGCTATCCATACACAAGCAATGAGCGGAGGAATAATCATTACACCTAATATATATTCACGAATAGTCCTCCCCTTGGAGACCCTTGCCACAAAAGCACCAACAAATGGAGACCAGGCAATCGCCCATGCCCAATAAAAAATGGTCCAATCACGCACCCATGTACCGCCAATATATGGCTGGAGCCTTAAGCTGTAATGAATAAAGTTCGTCAAATAATCACCGATAGCCAATGTAAAGGATTCCATAATAAACACTTTTGGTCCGACGATAAAAACAAAAAGCAGAAGCGCCAGCGCCAATCCTAAATTTAAGTTACTTAAGATCTTTATCCCTTTTTCTAGACTCGTTGTAGCGGAAAGCATGTAGGCAATAAAGATGACTGCAATCACAAGCATCTGAACCCCCACTGAATTCTGGATCCCCCATACGGCATTTAATCCCCCATTCATTTGCAAAACGCCTAAGCCAATTGAAGTAGCAATCCCCATAACAGTTGCAATAACCGCGAACGAATCAATTGTATTTTTTACGATGCGGTTACCGCCCGTAACAGGCTCCAATGCGGTGGAGACTAGTCCATCTTTTTGTTTTCGAAATTGGAGGAAGCCAATCACTAGTCCGACAATCGCAAACACTGCCCATTGGCTAACCCCCCAGTGGAAAAAGGCATACCCCATTGCAACCCTGGCTGCTTCCTCCGTTCTGCCTTGAACTCCAGCCACAGGTGACTCAAAGAAATGGCTCATTGGTTCGGCTATTCCCCAAAAAACAAGCCCCGCTCCAAAACCAGCAGAAAATAGCATTCCAATCCATGTAAAAAAGGTAAATTCGGGGCGATCCTTGTCTCCGCCAAGCCGAATGGCCCCATATTTGCTGATTGCAAGTCCTACAAGGAAAATTATTAAAATAAAGACAGCCAGCAGGTAGAACCAACCAAAATTAACAGTCGTGAAATCAAACAATTTCCCCGCAATTGCGCCAAACCCTTTTGGCGCCAAAGCTCCTATAATAACCAAAATAAAAATAACGGATGCTGAAACTAAAAACACGGGGTTTTTCCAAATATTCTTGTCCATTGAATTCCTCCCCTATTAACTCCGTCTTATTATTTCCAGTTATCCCTTTGATTATGGAAAATATAACGGATTTCCCTTTTCTTGTGTTTAACCTATTACAGAACCGCCTAAACATCTTAACTACACTGCCAAAAATACCCCGTCCAAAGTCCAAAAAAACTTATTTTAAGTTGTACGAGGAGCGTTGGTTCGGACACAAGGGCCCTTTAGTTTATCTGGTTATGTCTGAAGCGGGCATCGCTTCGGACTCTGTCTCTCTTCTTTTTGCCTTTCCTGTCTGAAGCGGGCATTACTTCGGACTCTGTCTTTCTTTTTTTCGCCTTTCCTGTCTGAAGCGGGCATCACTTCGGACCCTGTCTCTCTTTTTTCACCTTTTCTGTCTGAAGAGGGCATCGCTTCAGACTCTGTCTCTCTTTTTTTCGCCTTTCCTGTCTGAAGCGGGCATCACTTCGGACTCTGTCTCTCTTCTTTTTGCCTTTCCTGTCTAAACCAAGGTATTCTTCAGACTCCATATCCACAGTTTCCATTATCCCTGTCCAAAGGCACCCCGCCCTACTACGCCTTTAGCACACTAAGAATCAAAAATCTGCACATAAAAAGGCACGGAGATCATTATCTCGATCCCGTGCCCTTCTTTCCTGGCAATATGCTGTTATTTAATGGCCGCTATGCTGTGACTCATCCTCTTTACGCGGAAGCTCAGCTGGTATCTGCGATTCAGTCCCAGGCTCTACAAGCATGAATTGCCCCATCATGCCGGCATCTTCATGCAGCAGGATATGGCAGTGATACATCAGCGGGTTTTTAGGATCAGGATAATTGCCGAATTCAATCGCAATCCGTACCTTCGCCCCATTAGCAATGAACACCGTGTCCTTTCTGCCTCTCTCGTATTCTGGAGGTTCCTGCCCGTTTACATCTAAGACCCTAAAGGCTGCATTATGAACATGGAAATTATGTGACCAGCCTATATTGCTGATTTCCCATATTTCCGTAGTGCCTGCTGGAACGACCTCATCAATGCGGAACATATCCATCTTTTTCTCATTAATCGTATTTTCCATAGTCATTTTAAACGTCCGGACATTTGCATGCTCAGGCGCTTCAATTGGCGGTACGGAAGAAAGTTTGTCAGGTATTGGAGCGGACTCTGCCAATTGATCAGCTGCTTTAATTTTTAACAGATCAAATTCTCCATTCTCAATACCGACGCCCCCATTAAAGCTGTGAAGAATAGTTTCCTCTCCCGGCTTAAATTCAACAACGATCTCTGCGCGCTCTCCGGGACTGAGCATAACTCGATCCATTGTGACCGGCTCATTTAATAGACCGGCATCATTGCCCACCAGCTGAAAAGAGCGGCCATCCGTAAAGCCAAAATGATAGGCTCTGGCATTTGACCCATTCAGCAGACGAAAACGTACTTTATTTGATGTGACTTCTAGATATGGGTCATGCGTCCCATTGACAATAATCTCATCACCAAGCAAGCCGAAGGTGGTGTCATCTTTCTCGGATAATTGGCCATCGCTTTTAAACAATTTATCTTGGACAATGAGCGGGATATCATCTACACCGTAATTTGAAGGTAATTTCTTCGAATCCTCATCGTCGATAATAAACATCCCTGCTAGTCCCCGGTAAACATGCTGAGCAGTTTTTCCGTGCAAGTGCGGGTGATACCAGGTAGTGGCTGCTGGCTGGTCAATTGTCCAGTGCGGCTTCCACGTTTCACCGGCCTCAATCATTTGATGCGGGCCCCCATCCATTACCGCAGGCAGTTTCATCCCATGCCAGTGCAGTGTTGAAACTTCACCAATGTTATTTTCAACATCAAAGGCCACTTTGTCTCCGCGTGACACCCTGATGACAGGGCCAAGATAAGAACCATTGATTCCCCACGTATCCGTCATTTTCCCAGGGAAAAATTCTGTCTGTCCCTTTTGCATCGTTAATGTGAAATGTTTGGTGCCATCCGACTGAATTTCGGGCTCCAATAAAGGAGGGATGTTTAATGGCTGTTCAAACTTTAACTTCCCTACGTTTGTAACCATTTCCTCCTGACCACAGCCAGACAAAATAAAAATCACGGACATGAATAGTAAGGTAAATAAACTCTTTTTTAATTTCAATTTGGTCTTAATACTTCCTTTCCTTACTTAAAAAATATATAAAGTTCTATTAATCTTTTTAATCTCCTATATTCTATGATAAACAGGTAAAAATAATATTTCAATAAAACAAATTTTACAAGTAAGGGCTAATAGGAAATCGAGGGAAATCCCGCTCCTCCTAAGATGCTGAGGATGACATGCCCCCTGCCAAATGTGGTAAAATTAAGTAATATATTTATAAAGGAGAAATAGAAATGACAGCTGTTTCATCCGTTTTTAAGGGAAAATATCATGTTGATTTAAGGGATGTTGATTTTACAAAAAAGCTCAAGCTTAGCACGTTGTTTAGCTATTTTCAGGATATTGCCAGTCTGGCTGCCGACGAGCTTGGCTTTGGTATTGCCACACTGGAAAAGAAGTTTGGTGTTGCGTGGGTTTTAACCCGAATTCAGGTGAATATTGAGAGAATCCCCACATGGGATGAGGAAATTACAATTGAAACTTGGCCGCTAACACCGGGTAAAGTGGAATTTGACCGGGATTACCTTGTAAAGGATGCGAACGGAAATATCATTATTAAGGCTGTTTCTAAATGGGTGATCATGGACATAAAGGAGAGAAAACTTAAGCGAAGCGAACTCATTGGTTTCCACCATCCGGCTGATCGGACAGAACGGGCAATGGAAGGAAGATTAGCTAAGCTAAAGGATTTTGGCCAATTAGACATTGCCTATAACAAAGTCATTGGCTATAGTGATATTGACTTTAACGGGCACTTAAACAATTCCAAGTATGTCGACTATATCATGGATTGTTTTCCTGTCGAAGACCATCAGAACTACACCATTCAAACCATTGACCTTCATTTTAACCAAGAGGCACTTCCAGGAGACTCTATTACCTTATATAAAGATGTTTCCAGGATAGATGAGAATGCCGTCTACATCGAGGGCATCAATCAAAGGGACAACAGTGTCGTGTTTAAATCATTGGTCTCGATTACAAAACAAAGATAAAGTTAAAACCTCTCACGGATTACATGAGAGGTTTTAATGTATTACTGGTTAATTTGTCCGCCATCAACCGTATAGATGGATTGTGATACATAGGAAGCATCGTCAGATAGTAAGAAGACTGCTACATTTGCTACTTCTTCCGCTTCGCCATATCTTCCAAGCGGCACAGCTGCACCAAATGCCTTTCTTGCTCCTTCCGCATCCTCCGGAACTGTATTCTTCTCAATTTGACGCATCATACGAGTGTTAATTACTCCGGGAGCTACTGCGTTGACTCTGACACCAAATGGAGCTGCCTCTAATGCAACGACTTTGGTCATGCCAATGACAGCGTGTTTTGAGCTATTATAGCCAACCATGCCTGGTGCACCAATTAGACCGGCACCTGATGCTGTATTGACAATGCTGCCGGATCCTTGTTTTTTCATCACAGGAACAACATATTTAAGTCCAAGGAAGGCACCCTTCACATTGACATTAAAGACTAATTCAAACGTTTCAGTTGGGTAATCTTCAATATTTGCTGTGATTCCTTCAATCCCTGCATTGTTGAAAAATCCATCAATTTTTCCAAACTTTTCAACTGTAGCATCAACGTATGCTATGACATCTTCTTCTTTAGCAACGTTGGCCTGCAGAGCGATTGCTCTTGAATCATCAAGGCCTAGCTCAGAGATCACTTCTTTAACTGCATCAACATTTAAATCTACTAAAGATAGCTTTGCCCCTTCGTCAGCAAGCTTTTTTGCGACTGCTTTTCCAATTCCGCCAGCTGCACCTGTTATAACAACAACTTTTTCATCAAATTTACCCATTTTAAATGTCCCCCTAAAAAGTGAATCTTATCTATTTAAAAGTGTATTATTGAGCAGTATAACCGCCATCAACAGTTAACGTATTACCAGTCATGAATGAAGAATCGTCAGAAGCCATAAATAACACAGCCTTAGCCATTTCTTCAGCTTTGCCTAGTCGCTTCATTGGAGTCATTTCCGATAAAACTTGTTTGCTCTCTTCCGGAATGATTGGTGTATCAATGAAACCTGGGCATAAAGCATTGATACGGATACTTTTTTCAGCATATTCCAGTGCAAGTGAGCGTGTAAGGTTGATGACACCGCCTTTTGCAGCATTATAAGCAGCTGAACCTGGTGAGCCAACCCAGCCGTACATAGAAGCCGTATTAACGATTGTACCGCCGCCAGCTTTTAGCATTTCGCGGATTGCTTCACGCGCTACTAGGAATACACCATCTAAATCAACATTGACTGTATTGCGCCACTCGGAATATTCCAAGTCATGTGATGAATGAACACGTCCGATTCCTGCATTGTTAAAGACAACATCTACTTTACCGAATGTTTCAATCGTTTGTTTAAAAATATCTGCTACATCTTCTTCACTGGTTATATTTGCCTTTACAAAAAGAGCTTCTGCGTTAAGCGCTTTCAATTCTGCCTCAAAAGCTTTTCCTTTTTCTTCGTTTAAGTCAACAAGCACTACTTTTGCCCCTTCTGAAACAAATAATCGCGCTGTTGCTGCACCAATTCCTGATGCTCCCCCAGTAATGACCGCTACTTTGTCTTGTAATTTTCCCATCATCAATTCCCCCTGTATAATGGATTCAATAGCCATACTCTATTTTCACAAAAATGAAAAGTGAAAACTGAATTTGTACTATTTTGTTCACAATTTCATTTTACTACGCTGTTTATTTATCACAATCATCAAGATATCATTAAGTGTCTACTAGTTAGACACTTTGGATTTAACTGTCTACCTTCGGGGAGGTTTTGTCATGAATAATTTGAATAGCGGAACATCTCAGCAGAAAAATCGGACAAAGGATCATTTGAAAACATCACTAATAGAACTTATAAAAAAAGAAGGCTATCATTCCGTCACTGTTAAAGACATTGTCAATTACGCGGCCTATAACCGCAGTACCTTTTATGTCCATTATCAGGATAAAATTGAACTGGCTGATGATTTACTCAACTCTATGCTAGATGGATTAGAAGAATCTGTAGGCAAACCATATGTACCAGGGCAAAAAGTATATACTGCTAAAATACATCCCCCTTCAATGAATATTGTTTCTTATATATATGAGCATCGGGATTTTTTTGAATTGATTAAGTATGATGACACATTACCTGGCCTTCACACAAGGTTTCCGCAAACCATTCTCAAGATTTATCAGGAAAAGTTTGCTTTTGAAACGATTAACAATATGCCAGTCAATATGGATTATTTTAAACGCTATACCGCCTATGGATTTTTCGGGCTCATTCGGCATTGGATCCATACAGGTTTTGAAGAACCCCAGGAGGAATTTATTAAAGAGGTCATTGACCTTGCAAGGACACATATGTATTCAGTCAAGTACATAGGGAAATAAGAGTGATGCCTCTGGCGTCACTCTTTCTTTTTCATACCAACTATTAAATTAGAATAATTATTGTATTTATATTGACATTAATAATTAAACCCATATAATAATAATTGTAAATAAGAAATAATTATAGATTGATAGTGTTTATCATTCTCTTTAAACAATCAGTCTGTAATTTTAATATATCACTAGGAGGAATTATCATTATGTCACTTATTGGATCAGAGGTTAAACCTTTTACAGCACAAGCTTATAGAAACGGAGAATTTCTTGAAGTAACAGATGCAGACTTTAAAGGTCATTGGAGTGTTGTTTGTTTTTATCCAGCGGACTTTACATTTGTTTGCCCAACTGAACTAGAGGATCTTCAGGAGCAATATCCAGCACTTCAGGAACTTGGTGTAGAAGTATTCTCTGTATCAAGAGATTCTCATTTTACACATAAAGCATGGCATGATTCTTCAGAAGCTATTGGAAAAATTACTTATACAATGATTGGTGACCCTGCACATGTCCTTTCCAGCAACTTTGAAGTTTTAAGAGAAGCAGAAGGAGCTGCTGACCGCGGTACATTTATCATTGATCCAGACGGAGTCATCCAGGCTGTTGAAATTAATGCAGATGGCATTGGCCGTGACGCCAGCATTCTTATTGACAAAATTAAAGCAGCTCAATATGTTCGCAACAATCCTGGTGAAGTTTGCCCAGCAAAATGGAAAGAAGGCGCTGAAACACTTAAACCAAGCCTTGACCTTGTTGGAAAAATTTAAGAGGTGCTATAAATGATATTAGACACAGAAATAAAAGCACAGCTCAATCAATACCTTCAGCTTATGGAAAACGATGTATTGCTTAAAGTCAGTGCAGGAACTGATAAATTATCAAATGACATGCTGTCTCTAGTTGATGAGCTGGCAACAATGTCATCTAAAGTTAAGGCAGAAAAAACAACCTTAGATAGAACACCTAGCTTCAGTGTCAACCGTATTGGAGAAGACTCTGGCATCGCTTTTGCCGGCATCCCTCTTGGGCATGAGTTTACTTCTTTCGTGCTAGCTTTGCTTCAAGTGAGCGGCAGAGCTCCTAAGGTTGATCAGAAAATCATTGACCAAGTTAAAAATATCAAAGGCGAATATCACTTTGAAACATACGTTAGCTTAAGCTGCCATAACTGCCCTGATGTTGTACAGGCACTGAATGTGATGAGTGTCCTCAATCCTGGCATTACACATACGATGATTGATGGTGCAGCATTCAAAGAAGAAGTGGAAAGCAAAAACGTAATGGCAGTTCCAACTGTTTTCCTAAATGGTGAAGTCTTTGGAAGCGGCCGTATGTCACTGGAGGAAATTCTTGCGAAAATGGGCAACTCTGAGGATCCTTCTGAGCTATCCAATAAGGAGCCATTTGATGTGCTTGTCGTTGGGGGCGGCCCATCTGGCGCAAGTGCAGCCGTTTATGCTGCTCGTAAAGGCATCCGAACAGGAATTGTTGCAGAACGTTTCGGCGGCCAGATTATGGATACACTAGGAATTGAAAACTTTATTAGTGTTAAATACACCGAAGGGCCAAAACTAGCAGCAAGTCTTGAAGAGCATGTGAAAGAGTATGACATTGATGTGATGAATTTACAGCGCGCCAAACGTTTAGAAAAGAAGGACTTTATCGAAGTCGAATTGGAAAACGGCGCTGTTCTTAAGAGTAAAGCTGTCATTCTATCAACTGGTGCCCGCTGGCGTAATGTTGGCGTCCCTGGGGAAGCGGAGTTTAAAAATAAGGGTGTTGCCTACTGCCCTCATTGTGACGGACCTCTATTTGAAGGAAAAGATGTAGCTGTCATTGGCGGAGGGAATTCCGGCATTGAGGCTGCCATTGACCTTGCAGGAATTGTGAGACATGTAACAGTTATTGAATTTGCCCCTGAGCTAAAAGCCGATTCTGTTTTGCAAGATCGTCTATACAGTCTTCCAAATGTTACAGTTGTTAAGAACGCTCAAACAAAGGAAATTACAGGTACTGATAAGGTCAACGGCATTACCTATATTGACCGTGAAACAGGCAAAGAACACCATATTGAATTACAAGGTGTGTTTGTTCAAATTGGACTTGTGCCAAATACCGATTGGCTTTCTGATACAGTTGAACGCACAAGAACCGGGGAAATTATTGTAGACAAGCGTGGTGCTGCTAGCCTCCCAGGTGTATTTGCAGCTGGTGACTGTACAGACAGTGCCTACAAACAAATTATTATTTCAATGGGATCAGGTGCAACTGCAGCCTTAGGCGCATTTGATTATCTCATTCGGAATTAATAGATAAAAAAGGGATCCCGGCAGTTTAGCCTGGGATCCCTTTTTTAATTTTTAGGGTGAAATTGCTGGATGAGAAAGTCAATAAAGTACCTGCTTGCGATTGGCAATGTTTTTTTATTATTATAGGCAAGGCCAATCGTACGGACAATTTTTGGGGTTATTTCCTTCATTACGATTTGATAGTTTACGCGATTAAGGACCAGCTGCGGCAGGATGGAAATGCCCAAACCCTTTTCCACCATGGACATGATTGTATAATCATCAAATACCCGGTATTGAATATTAGGATATAGTCCATTTTCTTTAAAAATCTCCAATGGTTCACTGTATTCGCCTTCTTCTAAAAGGATAAACGGCTCCTTCGAAAGCTCCTCCAATGTTACAGTAGAGTGTTCAGCAAGCGGGTGGCCAGCAGGAAGCACAGCCAGCATCTCGTCCTCCTTTAAGGGAACAGTATGCAGATCGCCTCCAGCCTCCGGATTCACAAAGCCAAAGTCAGCACTGCCCTCTTTAATGTACTGTACAATGCTTGTATATTCGCCTTGCTGTAAATGAAAATGAACAGATGGATATATTTGTTTAAAATCTTTAATTAAGCTTGGCAGCCAATGGCAGGATACGCTGGAAAAAGTCCCAATTCGAATATTACCGCTTTCAAGCCCTTTCATTTCCTTGCTTTTTTCAATTAGTTCTCTGAACGAATTATAAACTTTTGTGATATAGGGAAGAAACTCGACTCCATCGGAAGTCAGCGTAATCCCCTTACGGGAGCGGGAAATTAACGTAGTGGAGAGTTCCTCCTCCAAAGTATGAATCATCTGACTGACTGCCGATTGCGTGTAACCCAATTCCTCAGCCGCCTTTGTAAAACTCCCCTTTTCTATGACTTTTATAAAGACTTCATAACGATTCATTAAGATCCCCCCTTAAATAAGTTTTACTAATACAATAATTATATATATTAATTTCACTAATGTAAATTTCTATGCTAGAATCAAATTTCTAAAGATATTTAATTCACAAAATTGCTAGAAACATCATAGAGAGGAAAATCAAGATGAATGCAAACTTCAAAGCATGGAGAGACGGCGTAAGAGATGGCATTCCCATTGCATTGGGCTATATGGCAGTGTCGTTTACTTTTGGAATTATTGCCAAACAAACAGGATTCCACCCGTTTGAAGCAGTTCTTATGTCGGCAACAAACTTTACTTCAGCCGGGCAATTCGCAGGACTTACATTAATAGCTGGTTCTGCAGCGTTTTTTGAAATAGCGCTGACGCAGCTGATTATTAACTCAAGATATTTTCTTATGTCTTTCGCCTTGTCACAAAAAATTGATCCAAGCACGCCATTTATTCACCGGGCCATTATGGCGTTTGGCATATCGGATGAGGTGTTCGGGGTTTCGATGGCAGTTCCCGGGAAATTAAATCCTTTTTATACATATGGAGCCATAAGCGTGGCATTGCCGGGATGGGCTCTGGGTACACTTTTAGGGATTATTTCCGGAAACATCCTGCCTCCAAGGCTGAACAGCGCCTTAAGCGTGGCACTATATGGAATGCTGATTGCCGTAATTGTCCCTCCGGCAAAAGGAAGCAAGATCCTATCCGGAATTATTGTTTTATCAATGATTTTAAGTCTATTATTTGCAGAATTCCCGCTGCTTAGCTCTATTTCTTCCGGTGTAAAAATTATTGTTTTAACATTTATCATTGCGGGCATGGCAGCTGTGCTATTTCCTGTTAAAGAGGAGGAAGCTGTATCATGAATCATGTCTACCTATATATATTCATCATGGCAGCAGTCACCTATCTGATTAGAGTATTGCCGCTCACTTTTGTCCGAAGGGAAATTAAAAATCGATACGTCAGGTCCTTTTTATACTATGTTCCATACGTGACCTTAGCTGTTATGGTTTTTCCGTCCATCTTGGATGCAACTGCTTCACCCTGGTCAGCATTCGTTGGATTTATAACGGCCATCCTTCTCGCCTATCGAGGTTCCAGCTTGTTTAATGTGTCTCTGCTAGCCTGTCTTTCTGTTTTTATCGTGGAATTATTACTATATTAAAATAGCATTTAAATAAGCCATCCTTATTGGATGGCTTTACAAAATTACTTATTCATTTCCGCAAGAAAATCTCCTAAAAGACTTTCCAGGTCATCGTCATCATTTTCACTTTCATCTTTTTCATCTTCTTGCTGGTCTGAGTGGCTTTGTTTCGCTTGATACCAATCAAAGGATTCGAGGTCATCCTCAAATGGTTCTAATTCAGTTGCTTGCAAGACTTCTTCTTGCTCGATTTCCATAGGAGTTTCTTCCGCAGACGCCTCTTCTTGAAGATATAAAGCTTCATTAATATCCAAAGAGCTGCTGTTTAGCGAGGCTAGCAAGGCTGTTGCCCGAACTGGGTCCGTTAACAGATGATAAAGAATACTGCCCAGCAGTGCTTCTGAATGCTCATGCTTCAGCCAGTCCCGCTGTGACTTGCTTAATTTATGCGGAAGAGGAATCGTAATGGTCTCCTGATCTTTTTTTAAAGATTGGCTGACACCATGCAGGACAAATTCAGCCATTTTACTGGAAAAATTCCTTCGTTCTGTTTCTTTTACCTTTTGCAATTGCTTTAACAAATGATCCGGTGTATCTGAAGGCACTCGAAAGGATATAGCTTGGCCCCTTTTAATTTCATTTGAAGCAGACTTTTTCATATGATCACCTTAAATTACTTCTTCACCGTTTCTTTTGTTTCCTTTTTTACAGTGTTGGCCTCAGACTTTTTAACATAATTAGCAATTAGCTTATAATAGGCATTGGCCATCATCCAGATGCTTTCTTTTTCATCCTCAAAAAACTCAATATTATAGCCGTCCAGATTATTATTGAGAGTTTTTATATATTCTTTTAAAACAATAGATCCGCCTCCCACGAAATAGCAAATCTCGGTCTGAGAGTTTTTCTTCCAGACATTTCGTAATAATCGGTATTGCTTTTTGGCTAAATCCAATAGGATGCGGTCGGTAATATCATGAACGCTTGTCCGGCTTCCTTTCACCATAATATGATTGCGGTCATTTTTCCTCGTAATAATTTCAACGACGTCGCGGCGGCTGTCCAATTCCACCCCATATTTTGATAGGATTTCTTCTCTTATGGCCTCTAATGATTCTGAAACTCCCAGATTAAAGCCCTGAGCTTTATCGTCATCTACTGTCCGATTCTTAATAACGGCTATATCTGTTGATAATCCGCCAATATCCTGAATTAAGATGCGCTTATCTATTAAATCTTTATAGTTAATCTTTAAATTATTATCCATCACAAGATTAATGTAGGCGGCAAAACCTTCAGGGTAGACCTTTAGATCATTGAATTTAATATTTACTTTTAATCCCTGGTATTTAGGCGTAACAAGAAATTCAACCTGATGAACCGATCCTAGCAATTTAGAGCGATACCCTACATCCTTGCCTTCCTTTACTTCCCTTAATGGCAATCCGGTTCCAAGTATGTAATTAGCATCGATGATATTCTTCTCTTTAGGAAAGATATCTTTATTTCGCTCATTCACTGCATCCAATGCTAATGTGGCAAAAAGCATGACGAGAGTTTGATCTTCCTCTGATTTACTGCTGCCTGGATCAAGCTCTGTAGCATTATCACTCTTTGCTGCAAGGTTGCCTATACGGTATATAGCATTGTTTTCTTTGAGGGCAGGGGAGTGTACCTTGATATGTATCCCATCAAGCGGGTCTTTATTATCTAATTCTTCAATTCCGATTACTGGACGGTCTTCAATATCTCGAGCGACAATATTAGGAATGTTAAGTTCATATTCTAGTTCTCCAAAGATGGCTTTAATTGAATCATTTCCAACGTCTACAGCTGCAATTCTAGACTTTGACATTAGCAGATCATTCCTTTTCAATTTATTTTTCAACGGCAGTATAATTAAAGGTTAAAAGAAAACGAGGAAAGATTCAATCATTTATTGGAAAAGTATTTAAATTGTAAACATTCCGTAAACATTTAAATGTTGTATACATTTTTGTAAACATTGATGACAAATACGTATACATAGCGTCATTGCTGAAAGTAAACAGGTTTGTATACATGTAAACAAATTTGTATACAGTTGTTTACATTTTGTAAACATGTAAACTTTCTTCAGATTGTAAAAAAAAAAGTATAATTGCCGTTTGGCAATTATACCTCCTGTAACACGCGTGTATTCACTTTCGGGCTATCTTGTTTTTTTTTCTCTAAACCAAGAGCCCTGTCTGTTGTCTCATGAATTACTTCGATAAGCTCTGGATGATCAATTAATGATAATCCGTAAGAAGGAATCATTTCTTTTAATTTCGGCTCCCACTCTTGCATATGCTGCGGGAAGCACTTTTGAATCACTTCAAGCATAACTTGAACGGCAGTTGAAGCACCTGGTGAAGCACCTAGCAATGCAGCAACTGAGCCATCTTGAGCAGTAATTACTTCCGTACCAAACTGCAATGTCCCCATGCCTGACTCAGTATCTTTAATGACCTGAACACGCTGGCCAGCAACCACGATATCCCAGTCTTCGCTTTTTGCATTCGGAATAAATTCACGCAGCTCTTCTACACGCTGTTCTTTGGATAGCATTACTTGATTAATCAGGTACTTTGTCAGTCCCATGTTCTTAGCACCTGCAGCTAACATGGTAAAGACATTATTCGGCTTGACTGAACCCAATAAATCCATATTTGATCCGGTTTTTAAGAACTTAGGCGAAAAGCCTGCAAAAGGTCCAAATAGCAGTGACTTCTTGTTGTCAATATATCTTGTATCCAGATGCGGCACAGACATTGGCGGAGCGCCAACTTTTGCTTTGCCATATACTTTAGCATGATGCTGATTAACAACTTCAGGCTTGTTGCATACAAGGAAAAGTCCGCTTACAGGGAATCCACCTATATGCTTGCTTTCTGGAATACCAGTCTTCTGCAGTAATGGCAAGCTTCCGCCGCCTCCGCCGATAAAGACAAACTTGGCATAATGGCGTTCAATTTGACCATTATCCATATTCCAGACCTTAACTTCCCATAAGCCATCTTCAGTGCGCTTAATATCTTCAACCTGACGTTGGTACTGGATATCAACGCCTTGATTTCCTAAATGTTCAAACAGCATGCGCGTTAAAGCGCCAAAGTTTACATCCGTTCCTGAGTCAATTTTAGTAGCAGCAATCGGCTCATTTGATGTACGGCCTTCCATAATAAGGGGAATCCATTCCTGTAATTTTTTCGGATCATCGGAGAATTCCATACCCTTAAACAGCGGGCTTTTTGATAGAGCCTCAAAACGTTTCTTCAAGAAAGAAACATTCTTCTCCCCTAACACCAAACTCATATGAGGCAATGGCATGATAAAATCATGCGGATTGCTTATAAGGCTGCTGTTAACTAGATGTGACCAAAACTGTTTGGAAACTTGAAACTGTTCATTAATTTTTAAAGCCTTCGTAATATCTATAGAACCATCTGGTTTTTCTGGAGTGTAGTTAAGCTCACACAGTGCAGAGTGCCCTGTCCCAGCATTATTCCATTCATTAGAGCTTTCCTCTCCTGCTTTTTCGAGCTTCTCAAACACGGAAATTTTCCAGTCCGGTACTAATTCTTTAAGCAGTGACCCTAGGGTAGCACTCATAATACCGGCACCGATTAAAATAACGTCTGTATTAGTTTGTCTGTCGCTCATTTTTCCCATCCTTATCCCGTAAGATTTGCAGAAAGGGTGCAGTCGGTCCTGCATTTTGCATTCAGCAAGCCAGGGCGCAACCAAGTCACACAACTTTTCTGTAACAATTATAACATAAATAGTCCAGTATAATTTTTTTATAGGTTAAAATAATTATTTTTACATATATGGCAATTAGTATTTAACAACCTTGCTTAAATCAAAAAGTAAATCACATATCTAATATTAACACTATTTAGTATAGCATATTTACCCGAAAAAGTTGACATATAAACAGAATATTTCTGTTTTATACGTCAACTTTTTCCCCTTCATCTATTGTGCCGTATAGCCTCCATCAATTACAAGTGCCTGTCCAGTAATCCCCTTTGCTTTTTCACTGGCAATAAACAGCGCATAATCGGCAATTTCACTGACATTCAATAATCTCTTTTGCGGAACCAATGGATAAATTACCTCTTCAAGCACCTTATCCAAAGGGACATTTCTGGTATTTGCAATGTCCTGCAGCTGGCCGCGAACAAGCGGGGTATCTACATAACCAGGGCAAAGCGCATTCACTGTTACACCGAACGGCGCGGCCTCAAGTGAAGCTACCTTTGTTAAACCAATCACACCATGTTTGGCACTATTATAGGCCGCTTTTCCGGCAAATCCAATAAGCCCATTTATGGATGCAATATTAATTATCCTTCCAAATCCCTGCTGCTTCATGATAGGCAATGCATGCTTGATGGCTATAAAAGGCGCTGTCAGCATAATTTTGATCATCAATTCAAACTTCGATGTCGGGAACTCCTCAATTGGTGAAACATGCTGAAGACCAGCATTGTTAATTAAAACATCCAAACGGCCAAAGGCTTTTTGTGTTGATTCGATCATGCTTTTAATATCTTCTTCCCTCGTCACATCTGCCTTAAACCCCAAAACTTCAAAACCTTGGGTTTTTAGATCCTCTGCAGCCTTTTGTACCCCTTGCTCATTGATGTCTGTTAAAACAACCTTATGGCCATTCTCCGCAAAGCTTTTCCCTATTTCAAACCCAATTCCGCTCGCCGAACCTGTAATAACCACCACTTTACCTTCAACTGCCATTATGAACTCCTCCCATATAAACCTTGCTTAATAATAAAGTTTATTCAATCAAAGGGTGCTTTATTAGTAAAGCAGAGCGGCCGAAAAATCAATTTTCTCCGTTTGACAGAAATGGGAATCTTTATAAAATGAGCTTATATAAAAAGAAAGGAAGGCGGGCTATGTTACTGAAGGAACGAACTGAATCAGAGGAGTTACTCGTATTAAGATCCTTAAACAGGCGCATGGTGTTAACTGAAAAGGAAAAATTCCGTTACATAAACCTCGAAAAAGGCTATGAAGGCGAATTAAAATTTGATCTTCTTGCAAATCAGCTTCAGGAAGAAAAGTTTATTATTAATGATTTGCTGCTTGAGGTAAACAACTCTCAATTTCAAATTGATTCATTAATCATTACCCATAGCTTTATTCACCTATTAGATATAAAAAATTTTGAAGGGGACTATTACCTAGAATCAGACAGGCTTTTTTCTGTTACGACTAACCGAGAATACAAAAATCCAGTTAACCAAATTGATAGAAGTGCTACTTTACTGCGCATGCTGCTCCAAAAACTTCAGCAAAATTACCTTATTCAAGCATCTGTTATTTTTATCAGCCCTGAATTCACCTTATATCAAGCCCCTAGGGATATTCCCATTATTCTGCCAACGCAAGTTAATCGTTTTTTAAAAGACTTTGATAAAACGCCATCAACATTGAATGATGGACACAAAAAATTAGCTCAAAGGCTAATATCGCTGCATCAAACTAAAAACCGTTATACAGTACTGCCTGCCTATCATTATGACCACCTGGAGAAAGGGACTTATTGCAATCACTGTGGGTCCTTCCAGATTGCTAAGAAACGGAACGTCTTTATATGCGAAAAATGTGGAGAACAGGAAAGGCTGGAACTTGCTATTTTGCGAAGTGCAAAGGAATATAAACTCTTATTCCCTGAAAGAAGGCTTACAACCACTGGCATTTACGAGTGGTGCAAGGTTGACTTGAGCAAAAAGACCATTTGCCGTATTTTACAGAAACACTTTTCTGTCTTTGGGCATACTAGTGACACTTATTATGAATGATTTTTCCCTTTTGTTAATTTCTTTGCATTAGTACGCGACAGTCTTTGGACAACTTTATGGATTTTTGAGCTTGATCTGACCAGAGACGCCTGGAATTAAGGCAGAATTGCCTGGTTTCCGGCCTCATCGGTCCGAGGTTTGCGATACTTTGGACTCGTGTGTTTGTTTTCTATGAAGTATTGTCTGAAGAGCTTGCGGCCTCAGACTCTCACGGTACTTTTTCTTCGCTCTTTGTCTAAAGAGCGCTATTCTTCGAACCACCGGAGCCCTTTTTCTTTGCTCTTTGTCTAAAAAGCGATACCCTTCGAACCGCCGGAGACCCTTTTCTTTGCTCTCTGTCTAAAGTCCGCTATTCTTCGGACCGCCGGAGACCCTTTTTCTCTGCTCTTTGTCTAAAGAGCGATGCCCTTTGGACCGCCGGAGACCCTTTTCTTTGCTCTTTGTCTAAAGGCCGCTATTCTTCGGACCACTGGAGACCCTTTTCTTCGCTCTCTGTCTAAAGTCCGCTATTCTTCGGACCACTGGAGACCCTTTTTCTCTGCTCTTTGTCTAAAGAGCGATACCCTTTGGACCGCCGGAGACCCTTTTCTTTGCTCTCTGTCTAAAGGCCGCTATTCTTCGGACCACTGGAGCCCTTTTTCTCTGCTCTTTGTCTAAAGAGCGATACCCTTGAGACCCTTTTCTTCGCTCTCTGTCTAAAGGCCGCTATTCTTCGGACCACTGGAGACCCTTTTCTTATCTCTCTGTCTAAAGGCCGCTATTCTTCGGACCACCGGAACCCTTTTTCTCTGCTCTTTGTCTAAAGAGCGATACCCTTCGGACCGCCGGAGAACCTTTTCTTTGCTCTCTGTCTAAAGGCTGCTATTCTTCGGACCGCCGGAGACCTTTTTCTCTGCCCTCTGTCTAAAAAAAGCTCAGCTCCAGACAATCAAAGCCCTTTTCATAGCTATATGTCCAAATTACTCCTCCCTTCAAACACACAAAAAAACAAGGTCACCCTTTGGGCAACCTTGTCTGATCGTCAATCTTTATATGGAAAGTCAAACTTCAACAGTTTCCTTTGTATCTGTCTGTGTTAAAGCATTGTTTATGATTCTTTGCTGTTCATTTTTATGGATCAAAGGATCACCTTCAGACGGGCTGGACATCTCAGGACGGCCGTTATAGGAAACCTTAACTTGCTCTGAAACTAATTTCTCTAATTTTGGTGCAATATAGCTCCATGCGCCCATATTTTCAGGTTCTTCTTGCGTCCAAACAAGCTCTTTTAGATTTTTATATTTATTAATAATTCCCTTAATCTGTTTTTCTGGGAATGGATATAATTCCTCAACTCTAGCAATATCCAGCCAGTTGAAATCGCTAGGATCTGCAACGTGATCAGCCAATTCTACGGCAAGACGGCCTGTACATAAGACCAATCGCTCTACTTTATCTTGTTCTTTTCCAAGCCCAGGCTGTTCAATAACCGCCTGGAATTGGCCATTGGTGAATTCTTCTAGATAAGCTCCGGCTGAAGCATGGCGCAATAAGCTCTTCGGTGCCATTATAACTAAAGGCCGTACTTCTTCTGTATTTAAAATAGCCGCTTGTCTGCGTAAAATATGGAAGTACTGCGCTGATGATGACAGATTCGCCACCGTCCAGTTATTTTCAGCTGACAACTGCAAGAAGCGCTCTAATCTAGCACTGGAATGCTCCGGACCCTGTCCTTCATAGCCATGCGGCAATAGCATAACAAGCCCTGATTTTTGGCCCCATTTTGAACGGCCTGCAGCAATAAATTGATCAATAATGACCTGTGCACCATTAGCAAAATCGCCGAATTGTGCTTCCCACATAACAAGCGTTTCTGGCGAGAACACATTATATCCGTATTCAAACCCAAGAATAGCGGCTTCTGAAAGCGAGCTGTTATGAACAGCAAAAGATGCATTTGACGTACTGACCTTATGCAACGGGCTGTATTTCTCGCCTGTTTTCTCATCTGATAAAACAATGTTCCGGTGGGAGAATGTCCCTCTCTCTGAATCTTGTCCAGTTAAGCGGATAGGCGTGCCATCCTGCAAAATAGAGCCAAACGCTAACACTTCTGCATGTGCCCAGTCGATTTTTCCCTTTTTCTCAAAAACATCTAATCTGCGGTTTAGGATTTTCTTTAGCTTGCCAAACACATTAAAGCCCTCAGGCCATGCTAATAGCTCAGAAT
Organism: Cytobacillus sp. MT66; assembly: GCF_058792595.1. Lineage (NCBI taxonomy): Bacteria > Bacillati > Bacillota > Bacilli > Caryophanales > Bacillaceae > Cytobacillus > Cytobacillus sp. MT66. The sequence continues at coordinate 71,693 of NZ_JBXAFB010000007.1, read as the reverse complement.
TAATCTTAGTCAGAGCCGCTTTGTCTACAGCCGTATCAATTGCTGGAATGTCACGGTGATGGGCTGCCTGCAATTCTGCAATCGATTGAACCGCTGCATGCTCTTTGTCAATACGCTCATAGGCAGCGCGGTACTGTGCTGATACCGCAGACTCCATCTCTTTTATTTGTTCCTCTGACATGGATTGCTCGTCGAGCAGCTGCTGTTTATAGATAGCCGTTATGGTTGGGTGCTTGCGGACTACATGATAAGTAACTGGATTCGTTGCCATCGGCTCGTCCATTTCATTGTGGCCCATCCGTCTATAGCCAATTAAATCAACCAAAACATCCTTGTTAAATGTTTGGCGGTATTCAAACGCTAATTGCATAACCGCAAGACAAGCTTCTGGAGCATCCGCATTCACATGAAAAATCGGAATGTTATAGCCTTTTGCTAAATCACTGGAATATCTAGTAGATCTTGAATCTTCACTCTCTGTTGTAAAACCAATTCGATTGTTTGCAATAATATGGATGGTTCCGCCTGTTTGATACGCTTTTGTTCTGGCAAAGTTCAATGTTTCTGCCACAATCCCCTGGCCTGGAAAAGCAGCATCGCCATGGACTAGCAGCGGAAGCGCCTTTAATACATTCTGTTTTGGATATCCCTTTTGTGATCGGTCATCTTGAGCGGCTCTTGCAGCACCTTCAGCAACAGAACCGGAAAACTCCAAATGGCTTGGGTTATATGCCAAGCTAACCTTAATTTTTTTGCCCTTAATGTCCCTATTTTTATAAGCACCCATATGATACTTTACATCGCCGGTGCTTCCAGCTGTTTCGGAATAATCAGGATCATCATTTGTCCATGAAGAATGCTGGAATTGGGAGAAAATTGCTTCATAAGGCTTTTCAAGTACATGGGCAAGAACGTTTAATCTTCCTCTATGTGCCATGGATATCATAACGTTTTCAATGCCTTTTTCTGCAGCCAACTGAACCAGTTCATTCATTGCTGGCACAAGCACTTCTAATCCTTCAACAGAAAAACGCTTTTGCCCAACATAGGTCTTTTGAATAAATTGTTCAAAGCCCTCTGCTTTTAATAGTTTTGTTAATAAATCTGCCTTTTTATCTGCTGGCAGCGCCGTTTTACTATATTCATTCTCAATTTTTTGCTGCAGCCAGGCTCTTTCTTCAGGATCAACATGCTGTATTTCAAAACCTATGTCACCTGTATATACCTGTTTTAAGTGAGCAATAGCCGCTAATCCATCCCCTAATTGCCCGTTGCTCTGCGAAAGAATTATTTCTGCAGGGACTTCCTTCACATCAGCCTCTGTCAGCCCATAATAAGATAATTTAAGAAGATCTGCGGGCGGCTGTTTTTCCAATGGATAGATATTTGCTTCTAAATGGCCATTTTTGCGAATATTCTCCGCAAATTTTAAAACATCTATTAGTTTTTTCAATTTGTTCATAATAACTGCCGGTGAAACAGACACCTGCGGCTGCTGATCATTTATTTCAGCCGTTTCAGGCTGCGGGTCTCCCCATGAAGCGAATAACTCTTTTAAACTATCATCTACTTGCTCCGGATCAGACACATATAAATCATACTGCTCTAATAAATAACCAAGGTTGGGACCGTATACGTCATGCCATTGGCTAATCTTGTTGCTCATCATTTTACACCCCTTAAAATATTGCTAACGTCATCATACCACGTTTAACTGATTTTGGGATGAAAGTAATTGCTCTGATTTAAGCCAAAAATAAACAATTCCTAACATTCTGGGACATTAAACCTGTCCCCCTGTCACCATGTTAGTCTAGCAATTTGTTATCTAATAAAAATCGCGCGTATTCTACAGGCTTTGTAAAAACAGCCTCCCAACCCTCATGCAGCAAGACTCCGTTTTTTGTTGTAAGTTTATTGTAGGCCGAACTGAAATTGCATTCAATATAATAGATATCTCCCTCCGGCGTAATAGCAAGGTCAAAGCCAAGGTCTGCAATATGAGGTAAGTGAGAACTAAATAAATTGGCTATTTTTATAGCCAGTGCGACTATTTGCTCCTTTAAATGATCAGCACTTAGGTGCGGATACTCTTGAATTAATTCATCGAGAGCATAGGAGGTGCCTCCTTGACCAATGTTAGTCAAAAAATTCCCTTCCCTTGCTACTTTTCCGATAATGGCTGATACCTCCCACTTCCCTAACCCATTCCTTTGCGTCGCTACTCTTAAATCAAACGGCGCACCTCTATAAGTGGCTAAAGGAAGCAAATTCTGAATCAAATAGAGGTTTTTTTCGATAAGCTGATGTAAAATTTCTGGAATCGTATCACTAAAAGTGATTTCTTTCCAAGTGCCTCTTTTCCCCTCTTTCGACTGGTATGATAAACACCATTGCTTTTCATTAATCCTTTGAAGTTTATGAATCCCCTTCCCAACAAAACCCATGTCTGGCTTTAAAATTAATTGGTTATATTTTTGCATCATTTCTTTAAGATTTTTGGTATTTGCTATTTTGGTTTCCGGCAAATACTTGCGAAACTCATGATTTTCTTCCAAGAGAGCCATAAATTCATACTTTTTGAGAAAATTAGTTTCATTAAACACCATAATTCCCTTTTTGGCCAAATGTTTAAACTTTCTTTGTCTGCGTGGGAAATTACATTCGCGGTTATAAATGACACGAGGAACTTGGATCGTTTTTTCTTGATAACGGCCATTTTCTTTTACTAGAGCAGGAATGGAATCCTGACCTTCCAAGAGACTGCTCATAAGGAAATAACAAGGAACTAAATGATTTTTCTCTGCTGCTTCTTCGAGAAAAACAATATCTATTGACGCTTGATTATACTTTTTCAAACTGGTATACAAGTGTTTTTGTGTAAGAAATCCTATATATTGTTTAGACAATGAATGAACACTCCTTTAACTTATTTATTGACAGAACTGTAAAAGGAAATCCCCAGTTCATATTAGACTGGAGATTTCATGTTAAAACCCTGCTAGTTTTTTAGCATATAGCATAATAGTGGTTAAGTAATTATAGTAGAGGGTTTCTTCAAAACCTTTATGACCAGGCACACAGTGCTGTATTTCAATGATCCATACCTTTTTGCTGGTATCAATTCCTATGTCTATGGCTGTATTAGCAAAATGGACTCCTGCATTTTCTACGGCTTTAACTGCCTTTAAAGCTATTTTATTAATGGAATCTTCCATTTCCTCTACTTCATGATCCGAGAGGTAAAGTGTTTCTTTTAGCGGGTGAAGTCCCATTTCAAAACTTCCGCCTCTAAAAAGATTACTGACAATTTGTCCTGGCTTTCCTTGCTTATGGAATATTCCAATGTATCTCCAATCCCCTGTGTAGTCTTTTGTTAGGTAAATACGAAAGTCAATAATACTAGTATCCTTAGAAATAAGATTAATTGTTTTTTGGATGATATACTTTTTAGGTTTTAAGTGTTGACTTAAAAAGTGATTGATCTTATCCTCATTATTTAAAGCTTCTTGAAAGACCTTCTTGCCTTTTGTGTATTTAACTTGAAGATCATTTATCCCTAGTTGATTTATTTTCATTATTCCCTTTCCTCTGGAAAAATCTATTGGTTTAAGATAGGCTGAAGGATGCTTTTCTAAAAAGGATAAAACATCTGAAGGCTTTGTATATAGAATGGTTTCGGGGAGATGGCTGGCTGCCTCAGGTGTATCCATCAGAAGTTTGTGTATGCTCCATTTATTGTAGTGGAAGTTATTAAAAATGGTGTCACCCAAGATGGATTCAAAATGACGCTGCCATCTTGAACGAAACCATGGGATACGCAGATGAAGTGAGGAAGGGTAATGATATATGCCCCTTTTCCAGCTCTTACTAGCAGGATTATACATAAAACCCTGTATCGTTTGTTCATTTGTTGAGACCTGATCTAAAGAGAAGACCATGATTGCTCCGCCTATTTGATCATAGTGATAAAGGTAATCTGAAAATTCATTTAATTTTTTATTTAAATCCTTTTTATGCCTTGCTGCCACAATACCGATGAATGGTCCGATGATAAGATTTTGCTGGTCGTTAATAAGATCATACTGACAGAATAATGGTATTCTGAGACTCTTTACTACATTACTTGAAAGGAGTAATTCATTTGTTTTATCTCCTTCTGCATTAATGACTATCTTCACAGTATTTTTTTGCGTTCCAAATTTAATTGATCCGGTTCCTTCTTTTATTTTCATCTTTTCCGCTGTAAGTGGATGTAAGCATACAGTATCCACTGAATGGTTATTTTCTATCAAATAAATCTTCGGATTCAATCTCTCTTCACTCCTATATGGTAAAATGGTTACAGACATTTACCATCAACATATGAAACTTTTTTTAAAAAGTTTGTTTTAACACCTAATTAAGGTGATAAATGGATAACTTGTCCATTAGAGTAGGCTGGTGGCAGTAAAGCCTGACAAGATTTAAATGATAAAGAAAATCTCCAGTTCATGTTAGACTGGAGACTTCTCTGGTGTTAAAACCCTGCTAGTTTTTTAGCATAAAGCATAATAGTGGTTAAATAGTTATAATATGTTTCATCAATATCCATATGCCCTGGCACACAGTGCTGTACTTCAATGATCCATACCCTTTTGCTGGTATCAATTCCTATGTCTATGGCTGTATTAGCAAAATGGACTCCTGTATTTTCTACGGCTTTAACAGCCTTTAGCGCTATCGTGCTGATGGTTTCCTCCATTTTTTTTACTTCTTGATCTGAGAGGTTAAGTGTCTCTTTTAGCGGGTGAAGTCCCATACCAAAACTTCCTCCTCTAAAAAAGTTACTGACAATTTGCCCCGGTACTCCTTGTTTATAAAAGAATTCAATGCATTTCCAATTTCCTGCTTCATCCTTTGTCAGGTAAATTCGAAAGTCAATAATACTAGTATCCTTTGAAATGAGATCGATTGTTTTTTGAATAATGTACCTTTTTGGTTTTAACTTTTGACTTAAAAAGTGATTGATCTCATCTTCATTATTTAAAGCTTCTTGAATGACTTTCTTGCCTTTTGTGTATTTAACTTGAAAATCATTCATCCCTATTTGATTGATTTTTATAATACCCTTTCCCCGTGAAAAATTTATAGGTTTAAGATAGGCTGAAGGATGCTTTTCTAAAAAAGAAATAACATCAGAGGGCTCTGTATACAGAATGGTTTCGGGAAGGTGGCTGGCTACCTCAGGTGTATCCATCAGAAGTTTGTGTATGCTCCATTTATTGTAGTGGAAGTTATTAAAAATAGTATCACCCATGAATGATTCAAAATGACGCTGCCATTTTGAACGAAACCATGGGATACGCAGATGGAGTGAGGAAGGATAATGATATATGTTTTCTTCCCAGCTTTTACTGGAGGGATTATACATAAAGCCATGTATGGTTTGTTCGTTTGGTGAAACCTGGTCTAATGAGAAAACCATGATTGCTCCGCCTATTTGATCATAGTGATAAAGATAATCTAAAAATTCATTCAATTTTTTATTTAATTCATTTTTACGCTTTGCTGCCACAATACCAATGAATGGCCCAATGATAAGATTTTGCTGGTCGTTAATAAGATCAAACTCACAGTATAAAGGAATTTTTAGACTCTTTACTACATTACTTGAAATGAGTAATTCATTTATTTGAATTTGTCCATTAATTCCTATCTTCACCGTATCTTTTTGCGTTCCAAATTGAAGTGATCCCGTCCCTTTTTTTAGTCTCATCTTTATTGCTATTAATGGATGTACACATACAGTATCCTCTGACTGGCTGTCTTCTATTAATTGGACTTTTGAATACAATCTCTTTTCACTCCAGTGTGTGTCACTTTTGTTTCGGACATTTACCATTAACATATGAAGCTTTTTTAAAAAGAGTTTGTTTTAACACCCAATTTAAAGGATCTTGACAGTTGGGATTGATTTAAGGGGCAAGCGTTTATACGTGTCTTTTATTAAAACATACTATGTACAAGATCTATGTAGGGGGTGTTCGTTTGAGAGGTATTTTTAAAGCAGTATCCATAAATAGTCAAAGTCAGTGTCTTTTTTTCCATCCCAATCAAAGTCATCTAATAGGCAAGATAACAACGATTGAATTTGGCTTTGAAAAAATGGAGGTTGCTTGCAAACAGTTAAATACATTGAAAGAAAATGAAATTGGATTATCCAAGACGGTTATAGACAAACTGCAGCTTCTATTAGAGGCTGAATATGAACTTTCCATTGAAAACAATAAAATCATTATAGGGCCGTTTATTGGCCTGTTAATTGCAAACTATCAATCTGAACTTAGAGAAAAACTAAAAAAGATTAAGTTTAACATTCAACAATATCCTTTAGTTAATGGAGTTATAGCAGCATTTTCGCTGGAAGGTATGGATGAAAAAAACAAAATAATAAATGGCCTTATTTTCAACCCAATTTCAAGAAGCTGGGAAAATAGAACTTTTCCTTTTCCTTCAGTAATCATTAAGAGAGTGTCCTTGTCCATAAAAAAGCAAAATGAATTAAAAAAACTGTATGGTCCCCGTTTTTTCAATTCAGGTTCTATTCATAAATGGAAAATGTATCAATTGCTCAGTTTAAATAAAAATTTGCTCCCCCATCTGCCAAAAACATATCTATATAAAGAACCAGAAGATATTCTCCACTATTTAAAAAGCTTTCATACAGTTTATGTCAAGCCAAAATCAGGATTAAAGGGCGCGGGTGTTGAAAAGTTTATATCCACGCCTGAGAAATATTGTGTTAAATTTCGAAGCGATAAGGAAAATAAGACAATTGATTTCTCTTCTGAAACCGAACTGCTGAATTATGTAAGAAGTAAATTTAAAAGCGGGAAGTATGTCATACAGCAAGAAATTGATTTAGAAATTGAAAAAAATTGCCTCATTGATTTTCGGATTGTTCTGATAAAAAATCAGGATGGACAATGGGAGGATGTTGGCATGGTTGGCAGAAAAGGAGTGGAAGGCAGTGTTGTGAGCAATCGTTCAAGCGGAGGAAAAGTAGAACGAGGAGAAACGCTGCTTTTAAATTCTTTTAATCTAACCACAGCCGAGATGCTTAGTTATCGGAAGCAAATGTCCGAAATTGCCATTCATGCTGTCAAAGAATTGGACAAATATGAAAGCATATATAAGTATGGAGTAGATATCGGCATGGACCGAAAGCATCACATTTGGCTCATTGAAATAAATAATAGTTCTCCGAATGACAGTATTTTTTCACATATTGGAGATGATGATACGGTTTCTAAAATAAAAGACTCATGGCTGCATTATGCAAAATATTTAGCTGGGTTTCCCAAGGAAGAAAAAAATCATGGTTCTAGGGGCTCTAAATAAAATGGAAAAGACTATTGGAATTCTTGGTGGAATGGGCCCCCTTGCCACATTAGATTTATTTGAGAAGATCATTTCAAATACCCCTGCTAATATTGACCAAGATCATTGCCGAATCCTCATTAATAATAATCCTAAAATCCCTTCAAGAACAGAAGCTTTTAATAAAGGAGCGGAAAATCCGTTACCAGAATTAATCCGATCAGCATTAGTTTTAGAGCATGCGGGGGCTGACTTCATTATTATAGCCTGTAATACAGCCCATATCTGGTTAGATGAACTTAAAAGAAACGTTAACATTCCAGTTTATAGTATGATCGACAATACTGTTCAACATCTAATGGAGAGTAAATTAGATATAAATGGAAAGGTACTGCTCTTTGCCACTGAATCAACCATTCAGCATCATTTATATCAACAAGCATTTAAAGGCAGCCCTTATACGATTGTTATCCCTAATGAAGAAGAACAGAAGTTAGTAAACGGGTCCATTAAAGAGGTGAAAAAAGGCAATATAAAGACAAACCCTTATTTAGATGGTTTAAATCAACTCATACAAACATACCAATCAAAGGGCACTTCAGCGATAATTGGGGGCTGTACGGAAATCCCCCTTCTTTTCCCACACTTTAACACAGATATGAAGCTGATAGACCCAACCCTACTGTTAGCCAAGCTAGCCATCCAAAAAGCTATGAATAAAGATAACTAAAGGACAGGGGGACAGGCACCTTGTCCCCCTTTTCCCCCATTCATCATACACATTGCATTTATCTATTAAGTGTTTGTTTTGAACTCACATAGCCCATTTCCAATTCGGTCTTTGTTTTCCGTGAGGCTTTATTATTAATAAGATAGATACTAAATAGAATGAATACCATTCCCGCCAGTAAAGTGGCTGTAAAAGGCTCGCCTAACATCAATGTTCCAATAATGACGCTGATCATCGGAACTAAAAAAGTATAAGAGCCAACCTTGCTTGCTTCACCAGTATTCATTAGCTTTAGATATACGGCTGTCGCCAGAGTTACTCCGAAGATTGCTCCATACAGCAAACTCCATATAAATGGCTGGTTCCATTCGATCGCATGCATATCTTCAGTAACCAATCCCGCTCCCAAAATAAACATGCCGCCAATAATATTTTGAATGGCTACCAGCCATAATCCGTGAACCAGGGTACTAGTTTTCTTCACATAAACAACACCGACGGCCCAGCCAAAACTGCTAGTAAGGGCAAGAACAATTCCAAGCAATGAAATATTTCCCGATATGCCCTCAAAACTTACAACAACCACACCAAGAAATCCAATTACTATACCAAGAACCTTCTTTACTGATAGGGATTCCTTAAGCCATGCCCAAGCCAGAAACACCACAAGGACTGGCTGAAGATAAACAATCACACTAAATAGCCCGGAAGGCAGATACTGTAATCCAAGCATTTGAACTCCACTAAAAATGACGATATTAAAAAGGGCTGAGATAAAGTAAATAGGCCATGTCTTTCGCCATTGAATTTTCCGCCATTGGGGAATGAGGATAAGCGATAGGAAAATCCCCCCTATCATTCCTCGCAATCCTGCGTAAAGAAGCGGCGGAGAATAGTAAAGGGACACTTTATAAACTGGCCAAATAGATCCCCAAATAATAATAACAAAGGCAATTCCGAGTGCAGCCTTTGGTTTAGATAGCTTCTCCATCTCATTATGTCCCCTTTATAAAAATGTGTTTTCCTATATATCAAGTGTGAATATTTTGTATACTCCTCATTTTATCACTTTCCTTTTCCCTATGTTTGAAATCCTTCAGGCAAAAAACAAAAAATCCGGCTTAACGTGAACACCTCACTTTAAGCCGGATTTCATTTTACTTTTTCACAGGCAATTCAAATGTCACAGTTTTCTCTTTAAACAGCTCTTTGGCATCACTGTCTTTAAGCGGACCGACAACAAGATCAAACTTGTTATAGATACCGAACTCGTCTTTTCTAAATAAGAAAACAGTCAGGAACTCATCTTTGTCTCCAGGATTGGATACACCGCTGTAATTTGGTTCAAGCATGCCTTGATTGAACATTGTCCCGCGATTGTCATCGATAATCAATTTCCTGTCCACAAAGAATTTATCAAACGGCGTTTTGCTTCCATTTTCAACGGTTAGCTTCAAAGTCAAAGCGACTACTCCGGTATCACCAAAATCGGTAAAACTATCCTTATAAGCAGCCGTCGGAGTTACATCCGCATATTGTAACCCGTTTAAAGTGATCTTTACACCGTCAATTTCCTTCGTTTCATTGATATCCATTTTTTCAAAAAACACTTTTTTATCTGCGATATTGTCTGTTACTAATTTATCTTGGTATAACTGCGATGAGACAGCAGCTTTTTCAGCGCCCTCATCATTAAAAGGTATTTTGAATATTGCTTCCTCTCCTAATTTTTGCGATACATTATTATTAAGGAATAATGCATCAATTTTCAATGTTGGAGAGCTTAACTTTTCAAATTGAGCTTTGGTCATCGAATGAGCGTTCATCCCAGTAAAACTTTTCCCTTTAGAGTATTGAGAAAAGTCCTCGCTGCTGTCATCCTTTAGCCATTGATTGCGGTCAACAAGATGCTGCCTAGGGATGATGTAATCCGCTCCATCATCTGACAATAATGAAACTCCTCCTGCATAATACACATCTTCATTTGATTTGTTATCCAATGTCATTTTATATGTAAGGATGTAACCCTCATCTTCGCCGTCAAAATTTGACTTACTCGATTCATTCATATTTGATACATGCACAATTTGATATTCATCGATCTGAATGGTTACGTCATCGCTGTACGCATGTTTCAATTCAGGTTCTTTATTTGTATAAACCACTTCTACATCTGCATTTAAATCCTCTGCAATATACGGATTCAATATTGTTCCATCGTCTTTTTGTGCTTTATCTTTTTGTTCCGTACCCGCTTCAGCCGCTTCGTTATTATCTGCCTTCTCCTCAGCAGCAGCTGGCTTTGCCGCTTCTTTGTCGTCTGTCTCGCTTCCGCATGCTCCTAGCAATAGCGCAGCCAAAACAGGCCCAAATACCGCCAACTTCTTTAATTTCATCCCCGTTTCCCCTTTTACTATATATTTACAAATGTATCATAGCATTTACAAATTCATTTGGGGTTATTTTGGGAAAAATTGGAGCTAAAGACCTAAAAGGCCACCTATTCACCAATAGTCCATTAGGCATAGCTGTTTCTTCAGGGAAGCATACCATCAGCAAATCAAACTTCTTTTATAAATGATCCCATGGCTTGGCAATAGAAAGTTTTGATACAAGTTCTTTATTCTGTTGCCTTTTTAACTTTCGAATTCTCTCGCGTTCCTTACCGGTTTCAAACAAATACTTTTCTTCATCGGACTCCGGAATGACAGGCGGTACTTCAACCGGCCTTTTATTTTCATCAAGAGGAACAAAGGTTAAAAAGGCAGTTGCTGCAATTCTTCTGTGTCCAGTTACAAGATCTTCTGCAATAACCTTACAAAAAATCTCCATTGACTTTTTTCCGGTATAGCAGACAAATGCCTCAATACAGACCGAATCACTTACCCGGATTGGATCCACGAAATTGACTGAGTCTGTTGAAGCTGTAACACACTGCTCTACCCTTGTGTGCCTTCTTGCGGATAGCGTTGCACAGGCATCCATCTTTTTCATGAGAACTCCGCCGAATAATGTATGGTAATTGTTCAAGTCATTAAGGAGGACTTGATCGGTGTGAACAATTCGCGTTTCATTAACTCTGTTTGCTTCCATCTCTTATCCCCTTTAATCCAATATATAATAGCCAGGCAATAGTAATTTGCCCAAAACAAATCTTATAATAACGGTATGGCTATTCCTTTATTATCCACCATTCAAAGTGCAAATCTGATAAAATATAAAAGATGATAAAGAATAGTTTGAATTTTCGCGGGTGATAGGATGAAAATTTCAATTGAAGAAATAAGCAAAGAACTGGCAGAAGAAATCCTCATTAGGTGTCATGAAGTAGATGATGAAATAAATGAAATCCTAAACAAGCTAAAAACTGAAAATATCATTGTGCTCGGCTATAAGAATGATAAATTTCACCGTATTAGCCTTAGGGATATTTATTATTTCGAGGCAGTGGACGGAAAAGTATTTACTTACTGCAGGGACAATGTTTTTGAAGTAAAACAAAAGCTGTATGAGTTAGAGGAAATTTGCAAAGGAAAAAACTGTTTTCGTGCATCCAAATCAACGATATTAAATCTAACCAAAATTTCTTCCGTTTATCCGTCCATAAGCGGCCGGTTCGAAGCGGTGCTTGATAACGGGGAACGTGCTGTTATATCCAGGCAGTATGTGCCTGTGCTTAAAAATATGCTTGGATTATAAACGGAGGGATAGGCATGCCACTATCTGGATTTATACAAAAGGCTATTAAAGATTTCTTGATTATCTTTGCCCTCATCATGATTGTCATCACCTTTTTAAGGCAAATTTATTATCCCGATATGGCCTTCGATTTGAAGTCAATTTATATCATTATGGGCTTTTCATTTTTAAGTACATTAACAGGGTTTATATTATATTCTCCCAATAATATAAGTGATAAGAACATGCGCATAAGAATGGTCATTCATTTTATCACTTTGGAGTTTATATTAATTGCCATTGCCAGCGTTTTTGCTATTGTGGACAGTGTGTTTGATGTTATCATTTTGGCACTGCAAATTGCCGTGATCTACACCCTAGTTCGGCTCCTATCATGGCAAATTGATAAAAAAGAGGCTCAAAAAATGAATGAAAAATTAAAGGCATTTAAAAATGACGTTATATGAGAAAGCAATAAAATTATCTCTATAGATTTTGAAAGCGGCGAGCCTTAGAGAGCTCACTGCTTTTTTTTGCATCTTATTTGCTCAAAACGGCAACTTACTGTTTTTCTATATACACTTTTCCCGCCATTTTTTATGATGAATTTATAAAAATGAGACGAAAGAGAAGGTGCCGCTGCTATGTGGATTTTATTGATGATGCTGGTTTTGGAGATTGCTTTTGCCGTCTACTGTATCGTAACGAAACAGAACCACAAAAAATTTAAAAATTGGATTAGGATTGCTCTATTTACGGCATTTGTCATTCTTACACTTTTATCGGTGATTGTTTGGAGCTTCCGCTGGATTATGTTTGCTTGCCTGCTTTTTATATTGGCGGTTTTCGGAACGGTTTCACTTATCCGCAACAAAACAAATACCAAGCAATACAAAACATCTAAAGTTTTGTGGAAATCGGCCTTGGCCATATTGGCAACCGTATTTGCCCTTACACCTGCCATTATTTTTCCGCAGCATAAAGCACCTAAAGCTACAGGTGAATATAAAGTCACAACTGCTGCTTACACCTATATTGACAAAAGCCGCAGTGAGGAATTTACTGATACGGGGAAAAACAGATTTGTTAACGTAGAATTCTGGTATCCCAAACAGGCAGATGAATCATTTCCGCTTCTGGTGTTTTCACATGGAGCATACGGAATAAAGGCGAGCAATACCTCAGCTTATACAGAGCTTGCCAGCCACGGGTATGTAGTCGTTTCAATTGATCATCCCTATCACTCCTTTTATACTGCATCAGATGATGGAACAATGGCTTTGATCAATGCGGATTATAACCGTGAAATCAGCAATCTTAATAAAGAAGGCATTTACACGAAAGAAGAAATGTATGGTCTTATTCAAAAATGGATGAAGCTGCGAACAGATGATATGAATTTTGTCATCGATACGATACTTGAGAAAGCCAAGAGTGACAATACCCCCGTTTACAAGCTTATTAATACAGAGAAAATTGGTGTATTCGGGCACTCAATGGGCGGCGCAGCCAGTGTTTGGCTTGAAAGAGAACGTGATGATATAGGTGCGGTTGTAAATATTGATGCTCCTTTCTTTAGTGAGCTTGACTATAAGAAAGAGATGAATGATTTTGTGGCAAAAAGCGTGCCCTTTACAACCCCGCTTCTCAACATTTATTCTGACGATGTTTGGGATCAGCTCAACAGCAACTCTACTTATACAGCGAATAAACTCAATAATGAACCATTCAAAGATGCCTATACGGTCCATTTTAAAGGTGCAAAACATCTTAGCTTAACCGATTTGCCGCTCTTCTCCCCTATACTTGCAAACATTCTGCAAGGCGGAAAAGCCGACATTGACAAATATTATTGCATCGAGACTGAAAATAAGCTCATTCTTCAATTTTTCGACTATGAATTAAAGGGCATTGGGCCATTCACTCCCAAAGACACTTATTGAAGAATCAATGGCTGAAATATATAAATAAGCTTGTATATTTCAGCCTTTTCCTTAAAGCTGCCGGTTGGAGAAAAAACCTCCGAAAAGAACACCCTAAGGCTGATTCAAGGATAGATAATTTGAAACTTCTATGAGATTTTGATCAGGGTCTCTGAAATAGAGGGAAATGATGGGACCTAGTGCCCCAGTCCTCGTAACGGGCCCTTCCTCGATTTCTATATTTTCATTTCTAAGCTTCACGATGCAGTCTTCTATTGGCGTTTCTGTAATGAAGCATAAATCTGCAGATCCTGGTGTTGGAAATGCAGACTTTGGCTCAAATTCCTTTCCATACTCATGCAAATTGATTTTTTGCGTCCCGAATGTTAATGCCTTTCTTCCGCCGCCGAATTCTTCTACTTTCATATTTAGGACTCTAGCATAAAACAGGCAGGTTATTTCGATATTTTTCACTGTAAGAACGAGGTGATCCAATCGTGATATATTCAATTTCAAGCTCTCCTCATAACAATGTTATTCCGTCTCTCTTAAAAAAAAGATGTAATCGGTAGAAATACTTTTCTCGCCTAATTGATGGAGGATAGCGGACACATTTCCGCGGTGATAAGTCCCATGGTTGATAAGATGCCTCAAAATCTCCTCAATCTTGTTTTGAAATGGCTTGCCTTTCGAATTTTGATAGTAAACCATCCCCCCTTTAGTTCTAATTTCCATCAGCTGTTGAAAGTTTCTTTCGAAGCACTGAACGGCTATAAGTGGCGTCTCAAACTTAATCCCTTGGCTTATGTCATTAGTTCCCAGCATCCTCTGTATCCACAGCTGATCGACATTGTATATATGTTCAAAAACTGCTGAAAGAGACGGAAAAACGCTTTTTACATTTTTAATAAACACTTCGCTATCCAGATGGCTAATTTGTTTCAAAAGCCGGACATTCGCCCAGTGATGATACCGCAGTTCATTTTCAGGAATCATACCTAAAACCCCCAATTAATCGAGAAATATGAGAATAAATTATCTGGACTTTAAAAAGGAAAAGGCCTATCCTTTTTCAAGATCAAGCCGTGTATATGGAAGATTTGCTTGTTTAAACGATGGGAATTTTTCTATGCTCCGATATGGCATATACGGTGGTATTTCCACATTAACTCTTGATAGCGGCACCTCCACCACCTTGCCAATATCTGCTCTATAGGGTGGCATCATTCGATTGACTCTTGCCAGCTCTTCCAATGTTAATCGATTTTCATCCGCAACATGCAAAAGGGTGACGGATGAGCTGATTTGGTATCGCTTCCTAAGTGTTTCAATTCGGCAGGAAGCATGCTTAAAGGTCGGCTGCTTGGATAGAGGGTCTGTAAAATCAGCGGTTAGCTCATTGGCCGCTTCATTGTTTTCCCATGTACCGAAGTGAAACGGGACAAACACCACACCCTTTTTGATCGTATCCACAATTCTAGCAGGAACCTTAATGCTCCCTCTTGGTGAAGAAACCTTGACAACCTCTCCCGGAATCAGCCCCAAATTTTGAGCATCTTCAATATTTATTTCTGCATACCCTTGAGGAGCGACCATTTGAAGATAGGGTGATCTCCCGGTTTTCGTCCTGCTATGCCAATGCCACACAAGACGGCCTGTCGTTAACCAAAACGGAAATTCCCCGCTAGGGTGCTCCGCCGGCGGAACATAGTGGGTAGCATACATGATGGCCCTGCCATTGGCGTGAAGATCTTCAAACTCTTCCCTTGTCCTTGGCCTTCCTGTAAATAGCACTTTCCCATAACTTTGCGCATCATCTGGGGTTGTATGAAATTTTAAATCCGTATACAACCTTGGGGTTCCCAGAGGATGCTCCTCATTGACGGGCCATCTGAGGCCATTGTATTTCATTAATTTTTCGTAGGTAATGCCGGACATATCACTCGGTCTCCCTTTAGAGACCCGTTTCCACTCTTCAAAACATTGTTCTGGAGTATTATATGAAATCAGCGGGTTGCCTTCCTTATCCCTGAAGTCCATTCGCTTTGCGAACTCAAGCAGGATTTCAAAGTCAGACAGAACTCCATTTGGCGGGTCCACAGCCTTGGTTAACAGATTAATCGTCCTGTCCGTATTTTCCATTGTCCCTTCTTTTTCTCCCCAAATAGCGACAGGCAGCACGAGATCGGCCACTTCTGTCGTCTCGGTCAAGAATGCATCCTGTACAACTACAAAGGTTTTCTCAAAGGCCTTCTTTGCACGCTTTCGATTAGGAAGGGAAACCATGGGATTCGTATTAATATTCCAAAAGAGCCCTATCTTTTCCTGCTCCATTAAATAAATAATTTCCTCAATGCCCTTCTCTGGCCCTACTTCGAGCTGCTTCTCTTCCACATTCCACAAATGGGCGATTTCTTCAATATGTTTAGGATTATCTGGGTTCCGGTTTCCTGGGTAGGTACCTACCCCTCCTACCGTTCGATTGGAAGAAGAACTTGGCTGGCCAGCCATATGGAAGGGACCGCTTCCCGGTTTGCCTATAAGCCCTCTCATCAAATGCAAATTGTTAATCGCCACACACGAACTTGTAGCGTCAACACTTTGGTAGGCACCTTGAAGAGTGGTACATACTAGAGAAGGTGTCCTTCCAAGCACTTCAGCTGCCCTCTTGATCTGTTCCACCGGCACCCCTGTTACCTGAGAAGTAAGCTCAGGCGTCCATAGCTCAACTGATCTTTTCACCTCATCAAAATGAATTGTATAATTTTGCATAAATTCGTGGTCAAGAGAGCCATTTCTTATCACAAGGTGAATAATTCCATTTAACAAAGCTAAATTGGTACCGGGATTTAACTGTAAAAATAAATCTGCCTCCTTTGCGGTCAAAGTTTTCCTTACATCTACAACAATCATGAACGGATAGCCGGTCTCACGTTTTCGCTTCATGATTCTTTCAAACAGGACTGTTCCAGTTTCGGCTGGGTTATGTCCAAAGAGCATTAGCGTATCGGTCAAATCGACATCTTCCATGGAAGCAGGAACGCCATCAGCACCGAAGGACTGAAGAAGAGCCCATTCAGTTGTAGCCGTACACAGTCTAGTATTGGCATCTAATAGATGAGAGCCGATTCCTGCTCTCCCGATCTTCGCAATCGTGTAATAGGTTTCAATCGTGGACTGGCCGGTGGAATAAATCGCCACCCCATTCCCCCCGTGGCGCTCTAAGGCCTCCTTTGTTTTTTGAACTAGCACGTTAAGTGCCTCTTCCCATGAGGCTGGCTCAAGCGTACCGTCTTTGCGGATTAATGGCGTAAGCAGCCGATCTGGACTGTTATTCGCGTACCATTGATTTTCTCCTTTTGGGCCTAATCTTCCTCTATTAATAGGGTGTTCGGCATTTCCCTTAATCCCTACAATTTTATTATTCTTAACAGCTATATAGCATCCGCAGCCGATAGAACAAATATTGCAGGTGCTATAGGCCCATTTATCAACTTCCCCTTGGGAATACACATTCATATCCACTCTGGATTCATTGTTCCATGACATATTTACGCATCATTCCTTTCCTTGCCCCTGAATAATGGAGGGATAATATATCGGGTTTCATACTTTCCAAAAATGCTCTGAACGTCCGGAACCATACTTGTTAACTCTTCCTTTAAAGACTGATAAAGCTGCCTTCTTCTGACTATTTCTTGCAGTTGGGGGCTATCCATCCACCTAGCTGCCCGAACCCAGCTGCGTATTAAAGGGTCAGCCGCTTCATCATCTCGATATAGAATGGAAAGATATTGTTTAAGATCTTCTTTATTCTGATCTTCTTTTTCAAGGAGATGGCTGATATGCTTGACTGTCCAGTCCATCTCCAGCAGGAGGGGAGTTAGTCTAAATCCGATAGGGTTTTTGCTGGCAGGAGATTCTTCTGTGAGGACCTTTAAAATCTGTGTTATACGTGCTATATGCTGATTCATGATGTTTTCACCGCCTTATTAAGGATAAAAGCGCCATTTCTCAACATATATATGTCCATAATTAGGGAAAATACCGTATTCGTCATTTGGTTATTGACAAACCAAGCAGTCGTCCTCTACTGTATAAATATCAAAAAAAATACTTGCGAAAGACTGCTGTGGGAGAGACCGTGTGTATAGACGGCGCCGAAGGGGAAAATCTTTTAAAAAAGATGAATCTCTCAGGCAAAAGGACCACAATGGGACGCATCTCTGGAGAGCGCTTCAAGCCACCCAAGGGGTAGACCTTCCAACAATAGGTTATAAACTCTCAGGTACAAGGACAGAGGAGACATACAGGTTTCTCTGTCCTTTGTTATGGACTTATTGATTGGAGGGTTTATTATGGTTTGGGATGTATTGAACGTGATTGGGACCATTGCCTTTGCGATAAGCGGAGCCATTACTGCGATGAAAGTAAAGTATGATATCATCGGTATTTATATTCTAGGATTAATTACTGCCTTTGGCGGAGGGGCTATTAGGAACCTGCTGACTGGGATTCCAATTAGCCAATTATGGCAGCAGACTACTCTATTTATTATTGCGCTTATTACCATTACGATTGTATTTCTTTTACCAGACGATGCCGTTCATCGATTGAATGAATGGAATCTTTTTGACGCTATCGGACTCTCTGCCTTTTCTGTTCAAGGCGGGCTGCAAGCA
Organism: Cytobacillus sp. MT66; assembly: GCF_058792595.1. Taxonomy (NCBI): domain Bacteria; kingdom Bacillati; phylum Bacillota; class Bacilli; order Caryophanales; family Bacillaceae; genus Cytobacillus; species Cytobacillus sp. MT66. Next base: position 53,319 of record NZ_JBXAFB010000007.1, on the reverse strand, counting down.
CATATGATGAATCTGCCACTACTGGCTACTATGTTTTCTGCTGCAATTACCGGAGCAGGAGGAGGCATTATTCGCGATGTATTGGCTAACCAGAAACCAATGGTATTTCGCAAGGATATATATATTTTTTGGGGAATAATTGCTGGATTTATCATCGGTATGGGATGGGCAGAGGATAGCTATCTATTATATGCTATTTTTGTTATGATCTTAATCTTACGTGTTGCTTCACATCGGTTTGGCTGGTGCTTGCCGGCTAGAAAGATTAATAAATTACAAGGGAACTAGATACCTGCAGTTGCACTCCAGTTTGGTCTTTGTATCTAAAACATCAAAAGAATGAATAAAGCTGCATGATTTACTTTAGTGCAGCTTTTTTAATACGCTGTTTTACATATCCCCCACATCGTCCCCATTTATTATTTTCCAATATTTTAAAAATGCTAACTTTCATAAAATCATCTTGCTTTTCCATTATTATTTTAATAGAATAGTTATATCAAAATACTTTACTATGCTAAATAAATAAAGCACTAAAGCTATATTAGGGGGATTCAGCCTTGAAAAAAGCATTATCATTACTATTTATTGCTGCACTTGCTTTAATGGTTGCGGCTTGCGGCACACAGCCTAACCTGCCTGACACATCGAAAAACACACAGAAAAAAAATTCATCTGCCAGTAATACACTTGCTGAAATTAAAGAAAAAGGTGAAATTACCATTGGTTTAGATGATACACTTCCGCCAATGGAATACCGTAATGAAAAAAATGAGTTAGTCGGTTTTGATATTGATTTTGCTAATGCACTTTCAAAGGAACTTGGGGTGAAAGTCAAATTCGTCCCATCCGCATGGGATGGAATTATTCCCGGCTTAGATGCGAAACGTTTTGACATCATTCTCTCTTCCATGAATGTAACGGATGAAAGAAAGAAAAAAGTCGATTTCGTGGAATACTTTGGCGTTGGACAAGTGTTAACTGTTAAAGCCGGCAATCCTTTAAATATTAAAACAATTGATGACTTAAAAGGAAAAAATGTGGGTGTCCAATTGGGCTCAACCGGTGAAACAGCAGTAAAATCCATTGACGGGATTAAAGAAGTAAAAAAATATGATTTGACTACAGATGTATTTAATGACATGGGACTTGGGCGTGTAGATGCTGGAGTTGTTGGCGAAATGATTGGCCGATATTATATGACGACAAAACCCGGGGTATTTGAAGTAGCAGGCGAGGCATTCAATGTTCAGCCTATGGGAATTGCCGTTCGAAAAGGTGATACCGAGCTTAGGGAATCCTTGCAAGAGGCTGTCGAAACGCTTGAAAGTAATGGAACATTAAGTGACATCAGCCAAAAATGGTTTGGTTCAGATATTACAAAACAATAATACAGACAGATATAGGATAAATCGTTGATCCGATTTATCCGTTTTTACTTTTAAAAGGAGAGGTTTAAACAATGAGCGAATTTTTGTCCTTTACGGCAACCTATTTGCCTTACCTTTTACAAGGGGCATTAGTCACAATTGAAATCGCCGTAATTAGTGTGATTTTTGGAAGTATCATAGGAATCTTTGTCGGACTTGGCCGGGTTTCATCGAACCCCCTTCTATCACAGCTGAGCCGCTTTTATATTTGGGTCATTCGCGGCACTCCCCTATTACTGCAATTATTTGTAATTCACTTTGCTATTCCATCTGTATTCAGTTCCCTAACGTTGCCGCCGTTTGTATCAGCCTGCATTGCATTATCACTTAATGCTGCTGCTTATATTGCGGAAATTGCAAGGGGAGCGATACAGTCCATTGATAAAGGACAAATGGAAGCAGCCAGATCACTTGGATTAAGTTCAAGCCAAGCCATGAGACGTGTCATCATTCCTCAGGCGTTCCGCCGAATGCTGCCGCCTCTAGGAAATGAATTTATAGCTTTAATAAAAGAGTCCTCCCTCGTATCAACCATTGCTTTATATGATTTGCTTCGGACAGGTCAACAAATCATCAGCAGCACGTATTTATATATGGAAGTTTTTCTATTGGTTGGTTTAATCTACTTATTCTTAACGACTATTATGTCTTATATTGTAGGGAAAATTGAGAAAAAAGTTGGTGCTTACGAATGATTTCATGTAAAAATATCGTAAAGAAATTTAATAATTTAGAAGTTTTAAAGGGCATAGATTTAGATGTTGCTCCTGGTGAAGTCGTAGTTATTATTGGACCCAGCGGCTCAGGTAAAAGCACGTTTCTGCGCTGCATGAATCATTTAGAAACAGCTGATCTCGGTACAATCACGATTAATGGTAGAATAGTAGAGTCAAAAGAATCTTCATTAAATAAACTTCGCCAAGAAATCGGCATGGTTTTTCAGCAATTTAATTTATTCCCCCATATGACTGTGTTGGAAAATATTAACGAAGCACCTGTTTTATTGAAAAAAATGACTAAAGATCAGGCAAAGAAAAAAGGTCTGGAGCTTCTAAAAAAAGTAGGACTGGAAGAAAAGGCGCACGAGTATCCTAACCGTTTATCCGGCGGACAAAAGCAGCGGGTGGCGATTGCCAGGGCGTTAGCTATGGAGCCAAAAATTATGCTGTTCGATGAGCCTACCTCTGCTCTTGACCCTGAATTGGTTGGAGAAGTACTCAATGTTATGAAACAACTAGCTAAGGAAGGAATGACCATGGTCATTGTTACACACGAAATGGGGTTTGCCAAAGAAGTGGCCGATCGCGTTATCTTTATGGATGGAGGCTTTATTATTGAGCAAGGGCCACCCAAAACAATCTTCGAAGCACCCCAGCATGAAAGAACAAAAGAATTTTTAGGACATTTAAAATAGGAGAAGATCCGCTATGAATAATGTATTTAATAAAGAACTTGCCGCAATACTTGATGAAAAAATAGATCTGCTGTTTCCAAAGCTAATAGAAATCCGCAGAGAGCTTCATATGAATCCCGAGCTTAGCAGTCAGGAATTTGAAACAACCAAACGCATAAATGGCTGGTTAAAAGAATTTGGAATTGCTCAAATCCCAGCCAATTTAATAACAGGAACCGCTGGTGAAGTAACTGGAAAAGGACAGGGACCAACGATTGCTTTACGGGCTGATATAGATGCACTGCCAATTCAAGAAGCATCTACCCTCCCATTCCGTTCTAAAATAGATGGGGTCAGTCATATGTGCGGCCATGATGTCCACACAACGATTACTTTAGGAGCAGGAATCATCTTACAAGAACTAAGTGATAGGCTGCCTGGGAATGTCCGCCTTTTATTCCAACCGGCAGAAGAAACTGAAGGCGGAGCCGTTTCTATGATTGAACAGGGGTTATTAGAAGGAGTCCAATCAATTATCGGTCTGCATAACTCGCCTGATATTCCTACGGGAACAATGGGGATAAAAGAGGGATCCTTCATGGCCAGCTGTGATGATTTTATCCTTACCATAAAGGGAAAAGGCGGACATGCTGCTTTGCCGGAAAACACAATTGATCCAATTATGATCGGCAGTGCCGTTGTCAGCCAGCTCCAAACAATTGTGAGCCGCACCGTATCTGCCAAGGAATCTGCCGTTGTCAGCATCGGCTCCTTCCAAGCAGGAGCCACCAATAACGTCATCCCTGATAAGGCAATTTTGAAAGGAACCGTCAGAACTTCTAATGAAGAAGTCAGACAAAAAATCTACCAGGTATTCAAAAAGATGGTTACCAATACAGTAACAGGGTTCGGCGGAGAGGTTGAAATTGATTATCAATTTTTAATTCCAGCCGTTGTCAATGATGCAAGAATCACAGAAATCGTTCGCTCTGCAGCTGTATCCATTGTGGGAGAGGAAAATACGATTCTCTCGGATTCAACGATGGGCGGAGATGACTTTTCCTACTACCAAAAGAAAGTACCGGGATGCTATGTATGGCTAGGCTCAGGAAATGAAGAAAAAGGAATCATCCACGGCTTGCACCACCCTGAATTTATGGTCGATGAAGAAGCCATTAAAATCGGTATAAAATGGATGGTTCAATCTGCCTTTCATTTATTACAGGAGCACAGAGACTTAACAAAGAACTAATAATAAACTGCGCAAAAATGAAAAGAAGCTTCCAACTTATATGGTTGTTAGCTTCTTATTTCTTTTTATTCGTCTTCTCTTTTTTTGAAATCAGCTATTTCATTTTCCTCGCCAAATTCAGTACCATAATTAAGTTTGCCATAGTCTTGCCTATTATTAACTTCTGCTCTAGAATCCGTCTCTTCCCATTGCTTAAATAATAGGGTCAAACAGACTAAACCGCTTAGCCCAACAAGACTGTAGATGACTCTTGATAAAAAGGCGTCTTGTCCGCCAAATAAAGCTGCTACTAAATCAAAATTAAAGAATCCGATTAATCCCCAATTAATTGCCCCAATGATCACCAATGTTAAGGCAATTCTTTGCAGTGTCCTCATGAAAGCTGCCTCCTTTAAATTAGATTCCTCAAAAATACAATTCTTTACTCTTCGGTCAAACTGGCTACCTTTAAGTACTAAAATTGCATTTTTATTTTTTGTTTCAAATGAGGATTTCATACATTAAAATTGGGAATTTCATTTTGATTGACTGCACCTATTTCAGGCTTAAGAAAAAGCCCTGTAATGTTACTTACAGGGCTACTCTTATTGTCTTAATTATTCAGCTGTTCAAGCTTTTGTTTGGATGGAGTTTCATATTTGACATGTCCTTTTATATCGGTGATGTTGCGGCTTCCGCCCACGCCAAATTGACCCGAATGCAGATCATCCTTAGAATAGACACGATAGGTTTCACCTGGTTTTAACGTGCGGACAAAAGTAAGTTTGCCATTTTCATCACGTTCCCAAAGATTGATAGGCTTTTCAATTTTAATGCGGCCGATTTGACCCTTCTTCATTAATAATCCGTCCCAATAGACTTTTTTTCCTGGTTTTGGTTCTTTATTTGGTTTTTCATTATTAATAGGTTTTTTTTCAGGCATGTTTGTTAAAGAAGGCAGTCCAGAAATATAACCAATACCGCCTGTTTTATTAATACCAATCTGTTCGTCAACTGCTTTTAGTAATTCATCCTTATTAACAGCTGTAATTGACTTACCTTCTACTTCATCACCAGGATGCTGGAAATTACTAAAAATGTATGAGAATCCATTGCGATCATCAGCAGCAAATAATCCAGTTGCTTCTGCACCTGCTGGAACAGATAAGACACGATCTAATTCTTTCGTATCAACATTATAAGCCCAAACGTAGTTATTTGTGTGTGCCCCACTATCTTCACCAATAAAGAGTGTTCTCATTGATTCAGAATAGCTTAGGTTATCAGGATTGGCTACTTTATCTACATTTGCAGTGTTACCAAATGAATCAGCTTCTTTTAAATCTTCACCAACGACTAATCCGGACATGGATGGTGCTACATAAGAGCTGTTAATAGGCTTTCCTTCGCTATCCTTTTGAGCACCTTGCAAATCTAATTGATAAGTTACACCAGCTTTAATTTTTGGTAATTGAATATGGTCTGCTGGATCTTTTCCTGTTGAATCTTTTTCCATGGCTTTACTTTGATCGGAAATAGCAATATATACTTTACTATCCTTTTCGTTTAGTGTTATCCCTTCCATTTTGTTAAATTCAGTTGTCGCACCAAGCATTGCTGCGTAACGGCGTGTTTCAAGGAAGGCTGCTGCTTTTTCTTTGCCAGGTTTAAGTTTTAAATACTCAACTTTTCCTTCATTTGAGTATGTTTTAATAGCTGTAAAACCTTCTTTAGGCGCGTCTGAAGCTTCAAAAATATCATTGAATTGAATGCCGCTATCAATAATTTTTTTCACTTCTTTATCCGTTGCATGTCCTAAATTAATCCACTGCAAATCTCCTGAACCACCGTTTTCAGTTCCAGTTTGTTTAAATGCAGCAGCATATAATGTACCTGCTGATAAATCTTTTTCTTTGTCAGCCACGTACATAAACATTCCTGTATTACCACCATCATCGCCGTAAAATACAGTTTTGTTATCAGGCATTACTTTAGCTAGCTCATGAGAGAAACGTCCTGTACTGTAATGTTTTACAACTGATGTTTTTCCATTCTTATTTACTGTAATTTCTGGAGTGTAGCCATAGAAATAAGGATTAGCTTTTGCTTTATCTCCAAAATAGAATTGAGCAAATGTTTCAACTTGGCTTCTGACTTTTGAAGTTGTATCTAAGAAAAGACGTGCATCTGGTTCGTACTCTTCAGAACCTAAATGTGTATTCCATGGAGATAATGATCCGTTACATGGGATCCAAAGTCCATCCACTGCTGAAAAATCAATCTTTTCAACTTTTACAGGTTCCAGTTCACCTGTTTTTTTGTCCTGTTTCAATTCTGTCAAAGACATAGATGCAGGAACTAAACCATATGCTGATTTACCAGCAGCATCAATGGTTTGGTATTCATAATGTGTAATCATATAAAGTTTTCCATTAATAGGAAGCATTAAGCTGTTTGAATCTGGAGCATCTGAAACGAAGTATTTTCCTTCTGTACTGCTTGGATCCTTAATTGGATTTCCTTTTACATCAATAGGTGTCCCTGCAGGGATTTTTTCCCCTTTTACAGTTGCTACCTTATCTTCCGATTTAAAAAGGTAATTGTAGGACAACGGAAAGGTTTTTACTTCTCCATTGCTATATTTCACATCAACTGTTGCAGTTGTATACGTCTTTACCATTTCTTCAATAGTAGATGGTGCATTCATTCCATTAAATTTAACAGCTTCTATTTTTATATCTTCCTGGGCATACACTGCTGCTGGTGATAATGCTGGAACTGTAATCGCTAGAGCAAGTGCTAAAGCAGCTCCTTTTTTCACAAATTTGTTATTAATCATCAAATAATCCCCCTAATAGATTCCTTTACTTTAATTCTATTAAACTATTTGAATGTTAATTTAATGTTGTTTTTTTTTTAATGTTTGTAAACAATGAAACCCAGCCCTCTGTGAAGGCTGGGTTAATTACAGAAGTTAAACCTAATAAACTTACAAGGCTCATTAAAGATACATTTTTAGTGATATTATGTTTTGAACTTCCTTTTATTTCTCCGACAAATAATCCTGGCTATATCCCTTCCATCTTTAACTGCAATGGTGACGCCACCCCCAGGGGTCGTCCATTGACCAATGTGAAACACATTTTCTAATCCTTCAATTTGCTTTTTAAGTTTTGTCGTCACATTATCTGGAGTTAGCAGCCATCCTTCAAATGCTCCTTTCCAAACGGAGGTAAAATGGAAAAAGGTTTTAGGAGTAGCTACATCAACACAAGTAAGTCTTCCTTTTAGTGTTGGAAAGTGGCATTCAATAGCTTCAAGAACTTCAGCAGCTATTTCATCTTTCTTTTCATTGTATAATGTTGAATCATGATAGAGGTCATTCCAGAATTCCCAATTTGAAAATAAGTTGACCTGAATGACTGCACCTTTTTTCTTATTTAAAGTTGGATCATAATTATGATTTCTAAGTTTTATTCTGTTAATCTTTTCCCCTCCAACATCGATCACTTTTTTTAAGGGAAAACTAATCACATCCGGAATTTCCTCTAACTGATCATTTGAACCATACGATACTATAATTAATGGTTTGAAGGGTTTATTATGTTTATATAAATCCTTAATTTGACTGCTCATATACTCATTATCCAAAAGTTTTGTATACGTAATATATCCATCAGCAGCAGAAATAACAAGATCCGTTTCGATCTCATTCCCTTTAACCACTATACTTGTTGCCCTGCCATTCTGAGTTATAATTCGATCAACAGGCATGTTCAAATGAAGTTTTCCGCCCATTGATTGATATCGTTGGGCTAATCTTTTTGCCAAAGCTAATGACCCACCCTGAGGGATTCCGCTATTTCCAATAAAAAAATTGTTTAATGTGGTAAATAAAGCGATTGCAGCAAAATCATCTATTCCCATAACTTCTTGGATAATTTCAGCCAGGTATTTCGAATTAAATGATTTTGTCAACTCTCCTATAGTTATCTTAGAGTATTTTGAAAAAACTTTAAGGGATGATCCTAATTGGACTGCATTTTTTACTTTATCAAATATCGTTGCAATATCATCAGGTTTTTCAAAAAATATGTTTGCTTTACTTAATGCTTTCAATGAGTTCTCAAGATCTCTAATAAAAGAGGCATCCTCTGGACTAATAACATGCAATTGATTAATAAACTGCTTTAGATCGTTTGTAATTTCAAATATTTCTCCATTAGATAGCTCTACGGTTAAGAAAACATCCTTTTGAATAATTGGGATATCTTCTAGAACTCCTAACTCATCCCACATTTTTGAATAGCCTGTTCCCTTTTTGGTACCCATTAGCCAGTGAATGCAGCCGTCAATATAATATCCATTTTTATACCAACCCGTACAGACCCCACCTGGTATATAGTGCTTTTCATATATTTCAGATTCATAGCCATTCATCTGCAAATAAATCCCTGCGGATAGCCCAGATACTCCTGCACCAATAATTGTGATCATGCTTTCCCCATTTCTCCATAATCATTAACTAATAAAATACTTAGTTAAAATTGGATGTAAAATTCAAAATTATAGGATTATTATATTATAAATTACCCATTAATTAGAATACAAAGGGGAATTTTTGTTTACTCTGAGTCCAAATACTGCAGCTTAATAAGGACTTATTCTACTTATGAATTTTACGAATTAATAAATGAAGATTAGCATAATGATTTAAAAACCAATGGGAGTTGATTGCTTGAGCGTATTCATTCCTGAAAAATTATCTGTGGAATACAAGGGGGGTATTACCGCTACAGATCCTGTCATACCAAGACGTTACACATTAACTCATTCTGATTTAACAGGTGATTTATTTTTAACAATTGGAACTCATTATGCCTGGGATAAAATCAATACCATGAGAGATGAAGTATTGGGTGAATGGAAAGCAAATGGAAATTCCTTATATTATTATGTTTATTTACATGTTGATCAAGGAGAATATAGCCAAAATATGTCAAAAAAACGCAATGAAATATTTAGACGGGAATTACCGCTTGCGTTAACAGCTATTCGATACGGGGATAGGCTTTTATTTGACAGATACCCGCGTCTTGATCAAACTCCAATCATAATTAACTTTATGTCCATCTATCCTCAGTTTGCTAGACAAGAAAATTGGGGGACTTTCTACAGTTTTTCCATATAGCAACTAAACAGTTTTATGAACTAGAAAGTAAGTTTGTCTCCCCAAATCCCAAAATTAAAGGTGAAAATTAAATACAGTAGTTTATAAAAAGTGCTTATCTTGCCATCCTCACTGCTGCTTCTTCAATTGTTGGAACCTTCAATTGCCCGTTGAATCGCATAAATAGCTCCCGTATGCATTCCTTCATGGTGTAAACTAAACGTTAGAATTTCTCCGATTGTTTCCATCTTAAAACCAAGCCGTACAAAGGGTTTTTTTACCTTTTCATGCAGACGGTTACCGAGAGTTTCCTTAATGTAGGCAGTTTGCCTTTTTAATTCATAGGATAAGGTTTGCAGCGTTGGAGGTTCTATTTGCCATTCACTTGGTTTCGTCCGATTGCCAAATAGAGTGTTAAATTCTGGAGACAGTTGCTGCGGCAGTCCCGCAAAGTTCGCAGCAAGCTGATCCTGAACGATTAAAATATGACCAACGTTCCAACGGATCGTATTGTTAAATCCCTTAGGCATAATATCAGCCACATCTTCTGTAATAGATTCCACCTTTTGAAGTGTAATAGCTCGAACCACTTCCACTTGTCTTAGCACCATATCGTTTGTCATAATACATCTCCCCTAATCTTCAAATTCCTCTTTCATCCATTAATTGTTTTATAGATGTGTAATTAATCATGTAATTCAAGGTCAAATCAAAAAAACACCCTGCTCTGCGACAAAAGCAAAACAGGGCCTTACTATTAATGCAAGCGATCTATTGCTTGATAGTCTTTCATATATGGACCATTATCTGCTACAGCTGAATGATACAGCGCTTTAATGGCTAAATTTTTCTCTAAGCCCATTTCGACTTTTATCCTCTTTAGTTCATCATGCAATTCACGATGCTCATTTATTAATTTTGTCATGATTGTTTTACTATATTTCATCTTGTCACATCCCTAAAGCATTAATTTCAAACCGCATTTATTTATGATACGGTTCACCTCTGTTGATACGAAACGCTCGATAAATTTGCTCCACTAATATAAGCCGCATCAATTGGTGCGGGAAGGTCATCTTAGAAAAGCTTAGTTTTTCGTCTGCCCGTTTTAAGACTTCTTCACTTAAACCTAGGGATCCGCCGATGACAAAGGCGACCTTGCTTTTCCCATAAGTAGCAAGCTTATCAAGGCCGTCTGCCAGTTCCTCGGATGATTTCATTTTTCCTTCGATTGCTAAGGCAATAACGTGGGCGTCTGTACTAATCTTGGCTAAAATCTTTTCGCCTTCCTTTTGCTTGACCTGAAGCATCTCCGTTTCGCTCAATTCTTCCGGTGCTTTTTCATCTGGAACCTCTATGATATCCATTTTTGCATAGGCAGATAATCTTTTTAGATATTCATCTATTCCCATTTTTAAATATTTTTCTTTAAGTTTTCCTACTGTAATAATTGAGATATTCACAAGTAATCCTCACTTTACGAACAAGATATCCACAGAAGTTATCCACATATTCACAATTTCTATCCACATCTTGTGTGAGATCACTCGTTCGCTACAACATATACCGCCTTATTTCGACAGAATTCACAGGTTGTTGATAACTCTCCCTCATTAGAAACCTTTGACATTAACGGAAAGGTTTCATACTCATCAACAATCGTATCAATGGCTATATCAATATGTTCTTCACAGCTGTAAATCATTTTAATTAACTCCTTTTTACCCTATGTTTTCTTAAGATTAGTATTTGAATTGGGGATAGAATTCATCCAGCCAGTTATCCACATTCCATCTTAACAGAACACAAAAAAACAGGAAAGCATAAGCGCCATCCTGTTTTCCACAGCTTAGAAAGTTTCTCCTCCAAGTTTCATAGCGACGGTTGTCATTTTTCCATTGCGGTACAGTTTAATCTTCATCTCATCGCCGATTTTTTTCTTCGTATATAGATGCTTCCGAAGGTCGACGATATCTTTAATTGGTTCGCCATCCATTTCAACAATAACATCAAGTTCCTTCAAACCAGCTTGAGCTGCTGGAGAATTTGGCCTTACTTGTCTTAATGCCACACCGCTGGTTACATCAGCTGGAAGCTTTAATGTTTCCTGCTGATGATATCTGGATATTTCATTCACAGATACTAAGTCAACACCCATATAAGGCCTTTTAACTTCTCCATACTTCTCTAGGTCTGCAATAATCGGCTGTGCTGAATTGATAGGAATAGCAAGGCCGATTCCTTCTACCTCATTTTGGGCAATTTTCATGGAGTTGATCCCAATTACCTGTCCCTTAATATTCACTAAAGCGCCACCGCTATTTCCCGGATTAATGGCAGCATCGGTTTGTAAAACTTCAGAGTTCCAGTCAATAATACCATCTTGGTTAATATCTATCGGAATAGTTCGCTCTAGTCCTGAAACAATCCCCTGTGTAACAGATCCTGAAAATGTTGGACCCAGCGGGTTTCCGATGGCAATAACAGGTTCCCCAGGCTTAAGCGCATCAGAGTTTCCAAACTCAGCAACGGTTTTGATCTTGGAAGCATCTACTGATAGAACAGCCAAATCAGTCCAAATATCGCTCCCCAATAGTTTTGCAGGGATTTTTGTTCCGTCAGCCAATGTCACTTCTAATTTGTTTGCTCCTTCAACCACATGATGGTTTGTGACAATAAAGGCTTCCTTGCCGGCCTTTTTATAGATTACACCGGAACCAGTGCCTGCTTCTCCGTCCATTTCACCCTGACCCCAAAAACTGCTGGTCTGGATATTTGTAATACCAACAACTGCATCTCCCGCTTTATCCACTGCCTTTGTTACATCGGAAACCACGTTAACAGATACATTTTGGGTTGGGAGATTCTCTGTAGCTTGCGTATGATCTGTGCTTTGGCTTGCCGGCTCTTCCTCTGATGAAAATGGAAGTACATTATTGTTTGCAATTCCAGGCACAGCCACAATTACAAGAATGGCACCCAAGATAGCTCCAACAAGACTTGCTAAAAAATATCCGCCTCGATTTCCCTTTTGCCTTTTCTGGCGGTACTGGGATTCATGATCATCATAGTAACCCATCATCGACCAATCCTTTCCTTATAATGTAACTGCCTTATTTTTAAGGCTGAAGCAAAAAGATAAGTGCTAAGTTTTATTGTTCCTTCTTACTGATTATTATACTCGCTCTTTTTTAAGAATCTATTGAAAAGCTATTGACAGAAACAATCTTACGAATTTAGTCATAGGTTGGCACGATTTCTTTAAAAAATAATGCTGGCACTTTCAGCCGTTGATTTCCGTTCCGGGGGCTTCGCTTTCCGCGGGCGGCCCGGGGAGCCTCCTCGTCGCTAAAGCTCCTGCGGGGTCTCCCCAGACCCGTTCATCCCGCAGGAGTCTTCGCCCCCTCCACTCCAATCAACTCTATTTTATATACAAAATTATTGTTGTCTTAATTATAAAAAAAGGAATGATCAGCTGCATGTTTACAGCTTTTCATTCCTTCTGAGTCATTATACAGCCGTCAGGGCTGTTGGTACTTTTGGGTCTGTGTCGTATAGCTCGAATTGTTCGCCAACAAGGATTCCCCTGCTTTCGAGCGTCTGGGCAACAGACATTCTGGCTAATTCTTTAATATTGTTATCCTGGCTGAGGTGGGCTAAGTAGATGCGTTTTGTCTGATCGCCTGCTACGTCGCTCATGGCGATAGCAGCATCCTCGTTAGATACATGGCCGACATCACTTAAGATTCTTCTTTTAATGCTCCACGGATAGCGCCCCATCCGCAGCATCTGCACATCATGGTTGCTTTCAAAAACGTAAGCATCGGCATTGGAGATAAGCCCCTTCATCCGGTCACTGACATATCCTGTGTCTGTAATAACCACAAATTTTTTCCCGCTATGATGAAAAACATAGAACATCGGGTCTGCTGCATCATGGGATACACCGAATGACTCGATATCTAAAGAGCCAAATGATTTGACTGTTTCCATATCAAAAGTAAACTTCTGTTCTGTAGATATATTTCCAATCAATCCATCCATTGCCTTCCATGTTTTTGCATTTGCATAGATTGGCAGTTTATACTTTCTAGCCAAAATCCCAACACCTTTAATGTGGTCGCTATGTTCATGTGTTACTAAAATTCCCGAAAGCTTCCTTGCGTCCCGGCCAATGTGTTGAAATAATGCTTCCATTTGCTTCCCGCTTAAACCGGCATCCACCAAAAAGGAATGTTCCTCCGTTTCTACAAAAATCGCATTCCCAGTACTCCCACTCGCGAGGACGCTGAATTGCAAAGACATTTCCCTCACTCCACTTTATTTTTCTTTTCGTTGTTGAGCTGAATAATCTGTCCCTCAAAGGCATGGACGAAAATATTTTCTTCATCATTTATGACAAACCGCCAAGCTGGAGTTAAAACCTGAGACGTACTTGTATCCACAAAAGTGAAATACCCCAGTTCAACATTCGTAATTTTACTTTTTGGCCTTAGTGAACCATTTTTGTACAGTGTTTCAATCGCCTTCATCGGCTGAATAATTTTTTCCTCTTCAGACAGCTCTTCAATTTCAGCAAGAAGGGTTTGCCTGTATGAGACAATATCATTTTCATCATTAAAATAGATCGTCAGTTCTCCGCTGGCATTCTTATAAAAAACCTTATCCCTGAACTGCTGATAATATATCGCTACATTTCCTTCCTTTTTCCAGAAGCGATAATGGTCGCCATATAGAACATTGTTTTTAATAAAGGTGTTAAGTTCAGCGAGGTCCCCTTTTTCCCCAACCTCATAGGGTTCGTCGAGAACCGACTCCAATACTGTTCCATCATTTACTTTGACTTTCTGTCCTTTCAGGATGGAAACCTTAAGTTCTTCCGATACTTCGCTATTAAAGTTCTTCGGCTTTGCGCTTAAATACATATCTTTTAAGTGGTTTTTCGGCAGTTCCCCAAACTGTATTTCATCAGCGATTAGCCGCTTTTCAAAGGAAGTCTCCGTCACATATTCATATTGGCTTGAGTCTTTTACCTTAAAAAATTCATACATCAAATAAATATCTAAAACCAGAAAGGTCAAAATAAATATGGTCTTGATTTTACTCCAATCCACGATTTCTTCCTCCCGGTTCATCTTCTGTGACCTGTTTCCATGAATGGTCATATTGGTAATACCAAGAAGGCTCTAAATAGATCACCCTTGTTTGCGGATCCTTCGTCATTGTATAGCCAATAACAACATCCTGCAGCTTTTCTCTATCAAACCCTTTCAAGCTCTCTAGATATTCCATTACCTGCTGACCCGAACGGAGAATCGTGCTGGTTGCTTCCATTTGCAGTCCAAGATAGAAGTTGCTGCGGATGTATTCATTTATTTCATTTTGACCCCAGGTCTGGCTGATTTCAGAGATATTATTTTCGCTGAATATTGGGTATCCCTTGCTGTCATAAAGACGGAACAATACTTTGTGCTTTGCCTCATCCATCTCAACATACCTGTAATTATCTGTCCACCCGCCGTGCTCATTTACAAAGTCAATGCTCCTTTTCAGCAAGCTTTTTGAAAAGTCTCCAGTATCATTTCCTCCGACAGGATTTACATAAGATAGAATATTTTTGTCCTGATAAATACGGAGCAGGCTTGAGCCATTTGTATATTCTTCACCCCATGGCTGATAGTTTCTTTGAACAACGCCAGGGTCCTTGAACAAGGCAAACTTAAATTTCTCTGAATCCAATGGGTTTAATAAGTATTGATAGCTAGAAATGTCTGTTTCACCTGCAGGCAGAAAAAGCAATGTTTCATTTGCTGCCCGGTACGAAAAGTAATCGGCAAAGTTGGGACTAAATTCCGCATTCTTATATAAACCATTTTTAAAGTTGTTAACAAAAGAAGAGGCTACATGGCTCTTATAAGCCCGTCTTTCCTTTTCTGAAACAAAATAGACATACCCCTGCTCCTTTTGAATATTCTCCACATCGATGACAATCCGATCAAAAAAGAAATTAGGAAAGTCCTTATCTTTGACATCAATAATTGTCCGGTAAAGTTCCATCGGAACAGAATCAGAAAAGTGAATCACAGCATTCCCGGGATTATGGACAAAGGTTGAAAAGTTCTTGACCTGGTCGGAAACATCCTCAATGCTGGTAAAATTCCATTTGCTAATATCATTGAGCAATCTATCAATCTCACCCGTGTCGACGGTTCCGAGATGCTTGTCCTTCGTATAATGAAAAAACATTCGATCTGGTTTGACAATCTTCTTAACATCCTTTTTCGGGCCAATGGAAACCTCCTGAACCGTATCAGGCTTCTCCAAAAATTCATAGCTTGGCTGATAGGTCCATATGCTCCAGGTCAAAAGGATGCTGATACAGACTAAAACGGTCAGTATGATTGATTTAAAATTCTCATATGTCATTCCCAATCATCCTCTTCGGTTCGAACATAGGGCAAACTGAAAGAAATCGTTGTTCCCTTTCCTTCCCTGCTTGTCGCCCAAATCTTTCCGCCGTGAGCTTCGACCATTTCCTTGGCAATTGCCAGACCAAGACCTGTACCGCCAAGCTTTCTTGTCCTTGCTTTGTCCACACGGTAAAAACGTTCAAATATTTTTTCAAGATTTTCTTTTGGAATCCCAACTCCCTGGTCAGAAACACTAAGGACGACAAAATTCGCCTGTTCGTCGACACGGAAGGTTATCTTTCCGCCTTCTGGGGAGTATTTAAGAGCATTAGATATAATATTATCCAGCACCTGCGTCAGCTTGTCCCCGTCAATCTCAACATAAGCATCCTCATTCGGAAGCTTCCGTTCAAAGACCACATTCTGATTTTTTGTTAATTCAAAGCGGTCAATAATCCGGTTATAAAAGGCGATAATATTGACCCATTCTTTGTTCAGGCGGTAGTCCTTGCTGTCCATTCTCGATAACTGCAGAAGATCATTGACAAGGCGAATCATCCGCTCTGTCTCTGTTTGTGTCACATGAAGGAAGTTCGGAGCAATTTCTTCATCCTGCCAGGCTCCGTCTGCCAATGCCTCTAAATAACTCCTCATTGTTGTTAAAGGAGTTCTTAACTCGTGAGAAACATTTGCGACAAACTCGCGGCGTTCATTATCAATTTTTTCTTGTTCGGTTATATCATGCAGAACGGTAATCAGTCCATTCACAAACCCAGTTTCCTTCTGAATGACTGAAATGTTTGCTCTTAAGATAAGCGGATTCGACGGGCTGCTGTAATCTAAAATAACTGAATCTCGTTCAGACAGCAGCTCCTCAAATGTATATTCATCTTCAAGGCCCAAAAGCGCAACAATGGAAGTAGACAATACTGTTTCATGTGAAACATCCAGCATCTTTGCTGCGGGATCATTAATTAAAATAACCCGGCCCTTTCTGTCGGTGGCAATAACCCCATCTGTCATATATGACAGCACGGAAGAAAGTTTCCGCCTTTCGCCTTCTGTTGTCGCTTGTGCCTCCTGCAATCTCTTTGTCAGATTATTAAAGGTCATGGCTAATTGGCCAATCTCATCATTGCCATATACTTTTACCTTGCGCGAGAAGTTCCCCTTCGCCATCGCAAGAGCCTGCTTTCGCATATCAGACATAGGCCGTGTAATCGTTTGGGCGAGCAAAACGCCTAATACGGCCGTTATCGCCAGAGCAATCGCCGTTCCAGATATGAAAATGCTATTGATCTGATTCATCTGTTCAAACACATTTTCAATTTTACCGACAAGATATACTGCGCCTAGTACTTCCCCGCCCTTTTTAATTGGGGTAACAAGCACCCATAAGCGCTTGCCCGTATAACGGTCAATTAAATCCTCGCTTGCCTGCTGGCCAGTTGCGACTGTCATTCGGATTAAGTTATCAGTTGTCCTCTGGCCAACAACACCCTGGTTGCCAAGGTCTGATGTGCCGATAATCTTTAATGTATCAGCCTCGATCACACGAACCTCTTTAATGTCTTCGGAATTATAATCTCTTAATAATTTATAAACATCCTCTTCAAGCGTCGGACCTTCCTCATCAGGAAGCCTTTCCTTCGTCATTTGCTCTTCTAAATAAAAGGCAAGCAAATTAACCTTGTCCTGAATCGTCGTTTTAAAATTATCCTTTAAAGTGGATTCCAGTTGCCTAACAAAATAAACCCCGATGATTTGCATCGCAACTAAAATAAGAAGTACATATATAATGACAAATTTCAGGTGAATGGAACGAAAAAAACCAACCTTTTGCATATATGACCTTACTCCTGTTCAGGATTTCTTAAATAATACCCAACTCCCCTTCTCGTTACGATCCAGGTTGGATGGCTTGGGTTATCCTCAATTTTTTCCCGCAGCCGTCTCACTGTGACATCGACTGTGCGTACATCGCCATAATAATCATATCCCCAAACCGTTTGAAGCAGGTGTTCCCTCGTCATTACCTGACCAATATGCTTAGCTAAATAATGAAGGAGCTCAAACTCACGATGCGTAAGTTCAATGGTTTCACCGCGTTTTGAAACAATATATGCGTCTGGATGTATCGTAAGAGATCCCACTGTGATTTCATTTGTTTCTTCCTCTTCAGCAGCATTTGCAGCAACTTGCTGATGGCGTCTTAAATTGGCCTTTATGCGGGCAATTAATTCCCTGGTGCTGAACGGTTTCGTGACATAGTCATCAGCACCTAGTTCAAGGCCGATAACCTTATCAATCTCAGAGTCCTTTGCTGTCAGCATAATAATAGGCATCTCATACTTCTTTCTCACTTCGCGGCAGACTTCAATACCATCCTTTTGCGGCAGCATAATATCAAGAATGATTAAGTCCGGCTTTATTTCCTCAACCTTATCTAAGGCTTCATTTCCATCGTATGCACAAACCACTTCAAAGCCTTCCTTTTTAAGGTTGAACTGAAGTATATCTGCAATTGGCTTTTCGTCATCGACTACTAGAATTTTCTTATCCATAAATTTTCTCCTTTTAATTGTATATTTAATTCGGGAGCTTCCAAGCAGTTTGCCGAATTTCCAAATGGCTTTGAAAAATGCAATAGATATTCCATTTTACTTTACCACTTTACCAATAGGAATTCATCTTTTACAAACTAGTATATATTAGCAGACTTGCGCTAAAAAGAGGAAAAGTCTCTAGCAAAAGCTAGAGACTTAACGAACATAATTTAACGGATTTTGCAGATTGCCATTTTTATAGATTTCAAAATGAAGGTGTACTCCTGTTGAGTCCCCTGTAGAACCCATTATACCGATTTTAGAGCCCTTTGATACCGTTTGTCCAACCTTCACATCAATGGAAGAAAGGTGTGCATAAATGGTTTTATAGCCGTTTTGATGATCAATCTCTATCTTATTTCCAAAACTGCGCTGATATCCGGCAAAAACCACTTTCCCATTATCTGCTGCTTTAATTGTGCGGTTGCTTGGCCTTGCAATATCAATACCTTTATGCAGTCTGCCCCATCGCTGTCCCTGTTTGCTCGAAATATAGCCCCCTGCCGTTGGCCAGATAAAGCTGCCGTCACCGCGTGAAGGGATGACCTTTGTCCCTTTTAAGACAATGTTTTTAACAGGTTCTTTAAGGATTTCCTCTTTGATAACGTCCTTTTTAACTTCAACGCCATTCTGCTCGGATATATGATAAGTGGCTGCGCGCTCGCCATCTTTTCCTTCCTGCTTGACCTTTGTGTCGCCTTTGAACATGGAATCAGTCTCTTCCACCTCTTTTTCAAACGGGATGGTTTCTTTCTTAAACTGTTCCTTCTCAATTATTACCTGGACATAAGGCTTTAGTACCGTTACGCTTAGCTCCTGTCCAATCTGTAAAAGAGAATCGTCTGTTAAGCCAGGATTAATGGCCAGAAGCTCTTTCGTTTTAAGGTTATGTGCACTGGCAATTTTGCCAAGCACATCTCCCTCTTTGACCTTATACTTAGCCTCTTCCAATGAGCCCTTTTCAAGAAGCTTGACAGCCTCTTCAACCGTCAGGATATTTTTTGGATCTGCCTTTTCATTAGCGAAGGCAATTTCCTCTGAAAGATGGACATCTAAAATACGAGTCTCATTTTCCTTTAGCGGGGGAAGGTCCTCTGGATTAGCCGCCTTGATATCCTCAACAGAATTTAGCGTTTCTTCAGATACATACTTTGTCTTAAGCTGTTTGATCACTTGGTTTGCCTGATCTTCGCTTTCAACAAATGCCACTTGCTTGCCGTCAATGACAAGAGCCGTTGCCTCTGCCTGTACATTTAACTCCTCAGATACCTTTTTCTCCACCTGGGCATTATTGACTTTTAAATCAGATTGGAAAACATGTTCCGGAACATAGGAAATTTTAGTGCCGAGGGAAAGACTTAAGTCACCATATGAAGCTTTTGATGCTTCTAATTTCTCTTCAGCCAACTTTTCAATCGCTTCTTTGTCGGAAACGGTGCCGGCATATTGATCATCAACATACACATAGTAGACGGTTGTTAAGGTTTCATTGGCGTAAGATGTGACTCCTGCTGTTAGAATAGCGGTTGCGGCAATTGCAGCAATGGCTGCACCTTTAAATTTCTTTATGAAGTTTTTATATGTAAAGCTTTTCTTTAACTTGTATGGGTTATTTGCGTCATGCAAGGCTATTTCCTCCTAGATTCTTAGAAGTAAACTAGCTTAAGTGTTACTAGTATTTTTTCCAATATTTTGACCTTCTCTACTTTATCATAAAAGGAGTAAAATAGACTGTTAGACTCAATAATGTAACATAAATGTATAATTGGTGACAAAATTCTCCCATTTACGCACAAAAAAGTCGGTATTTTTGTCGAAAGAAAAGGAATAAAGGATCATTGAATTCTTTGTGTTTTCAAGCACTGAAGGGATTAATAGAGGATAAATAACTAAAAAAGCAGAATTTGAATTGGATGTTGGATTTTAAATGTGGTAAACGCCTCTAATATTACAATTATGTAACAAAAAAGGGATTTTTTTGTCATACTTTAAGGCAAAAAAAATAATGGCAGTCAGTTTAAGCCGTCCTTGCCAGCTTGTTACCAACTGCCATTCGCCATGACCCGTACGGGATTCGAACCCGTGTTACCGCCGTGAAAGGGCGGTGTCTTAACCGCTTGACCAACGGGCCTAAAAATGGTGAGCCATGAAGGACTCGAACCTTCGACCCTCTGATTAAAAGTCAGATGCTCTACCGACTGAGCTAATGGCTCTAATTTATAAGTCATTTGCAACAACGTTTTCTATATTAACATAACAATTATGGTGTGCGCAAGGCTTTTTTATAAAAAAAAAACAGCCCTAACATTGTTAGAGCTGCAGCAAGGCATAAAATTAGCTTTGTCTCCAAGGGCTTCTGACGACGTTTGTCTGTGTCCGGTCAGGTCCGACGGAAAAAACAGACAGCGGAATGCCTGTAAGCTGAGAAACCCGCTCTAGATAGTGGCGCGCATTAGCTGGGAGCTCATCCAGCGTCTTGCAGCCTGTTATATCCTCCGTCCAGCCTGGCAATTCTTCATATACAGGCTCGCATTCACTGAGCACCTTCAGGCTTGCAGGGAACTCCTCAATAACTTCACCTTTATACTGGTATGCCACACAGATCTTCAATGTCTCAATCCCTGTCAGCACATCAATAGAGTTAAGAGAAAGATCTGTTAACCCGCTGACGCGGCGTGCATGACGGACAACCACGCTGTCAAACCAGCCGACGCGGCGCGGACGTCCAGTTGTAGTTCCATATTCCCGGCCAACCTCGCGAATCTGATTTCCAATTTCATTATTCAGTTCAGTTGGAAATGGCCCATCCCCTACCCGTGTTGTATAGGCTTTGCATACACCAACAACATGGGTGATTTTTGATGGTCCTACTCCAGAGCCAATTGTCACGCCGCCTGCAACCGGATTGGAAGATGTAACAAAAGGATAGGTTCCCTGATCAATATCAAGCATAACCCCTTGTGCACCCTCAAACAGTACTCTTCGTCCATCATCAAGAGCATCATTGAGAACAACAGACGTATCACATACATACTGTTTAATCTCCTGGCCATATTGGTAGTACTCATCTAGTATATCTTCGATTTTAAAGCCTTCAGTATCATAAATTCGCTCAAATAAGCGATTCTTTTCTTCCAAATTACGCGCAAGCTTTTCCTGAAAAACTTCACGGTCTAATAAATCGGCCATTCTGATGCCAATACGGGCAGCTTTGTCCATATAGGCTGGACCAATACCTTTTTTGGTTGTGCCAATTTTATTTGCCCCTTTGCTTTCCTCTTCGACTTCGTCCAATTTCAAATGGTACGGCAAAATCACGTGGGCACGATTGCTTATACGGAGGTTATCAGTTGTGACGCCTTGTTCGTGCAGATAGGCAAGCTCTTTTATCAGAGCCTTTGGATCCACAACCATTCCATTTCCAATGACACAAACCTTTTCCTTATAAAAGATTCCGGATGGAATTAAATGAAGTTTATAGGTCACGCCATTAAATTTAATTGTATGGCCAGCATTATTTCCTCCCTGATACCGCGCAATTACTTCAGCATTTTCAGATAGAAAATCAGTAATTTTCCCCTTGCCTTCATCTCCCCACTGCGTTCCAACAACCACAACAGATGTCATACTAAAAGCACCTCCGACATTTTCTATTTAATTTTTCTCTAACAACACTGTTCATTTTAGCAATTAAAATGCGCACGCGTCAATAAAACACGAATATTTATAGCGAATTATTATTTATCATTCGTTTAAATATGAAAATATGAAAATAATAAAAAGGGCTTGATTTTTTACAGCAGTATTGCCGAATAAATCAAACCCTTTTCATATAGCCAATTAAGCGCCAGGCGGCACGGATGCATCATCAAAGCGTCTCTCTAAGTTTACAAATTTATTATATTCCTTAACAAACGCCAGCGAAACAGTGCCAGTAGGACCATTCCTCTGTTTAGCAATAATGATTTCGATAATATTTTTGTTCTCCGATTCTTTATCATAATAATCATCACGGTATAGGAAAGCTACAATATCCGCATCCTGCTCAATACTCCCTGATTCACGAATATCAGACATCATCGGCCGTTTATCCTGTCTCTGCTCCACTCCACGGGACAGCTGTGATAAGGCAATGACAGGAACCTGCAATTCACGGGCAAGCGCCTTTAATGAACGGGAAATTTCCGAAACCTCCTGCTGGCGGTTTTCTCCGGAACGTCCACTCCCTAGAATCAGCTGCAAATAGTCAATAAGAATCATGCCAAGTCCATGCTCCTGCTTCAAGCGGCGGCACTTAGCCCTGATATCCTGAATCCGGACACCTGGAGTATCATCAATGAATATGCCCCCATTCGAAAGGCTGCCCATCGCCATCGTCAGCTTTCCCCAGTCCTCATCCGTTAATGAACCGGTACGCAGTCTCTGCGCATCGATATTGCCTTCAGCACACAGCATACGCATGACAAGCTGCTCCGCCCCCATCTCCAAACTAAAAATGGCAACCGTTTCATTTGTCTTTGTAGCTACATTTTGTGCAATATTTAAGGCAAACGCCGTTTTACCCACTGATGGACGGGCTCCGACAATAATTAAATCATTCCGCTGGAATCCCGCTGTCATCTTGTCCAGCTCCGCAAAGCCAGTTGGAATCCCGGTAATATCCCCTTTCCGGTTATGCATAATTTCAATATTATCATAGGTCCGGACAAGTACATCTTTAATATTATGAAAAGCACCTGCGTTCTTTCTTTGGGCAACTTCAAGGATCTTTTTCTCAGCCTCGCCTAATAGTGACTCGACCTCATCCTCACGTGAATAGCCATCCTGAGCAATTCCGGTAGCCGTCCGGATCAGCCTGCGCAGCAAAGACTTCTCTTCTACGATTCTCGCATAATATTCAATATTAGCTGCAGTAGGAACGGAGCCAGCTAATTCACTTAAATAGCTGACACCGCCTGTATCTTCTATCAGCTTCGCTGCACTAAGTTCTTCCGTTACTGTTACTAAATCGACCGCTTTGCCCTGGTCGTTCAATTTGAGCATCACATTAAAAATCTTTTGATGGGATGCACGATAAAAATCTTCAGGAATTAGGATTTCAGAAGCTAGAGTGAGAGAAGAAGGCTCAAGGAAAATGGCACCGAGAACCGCCTGCTCCGCCTCAATATTTTGTGGTGGGAGACGATCTGCAAATAATTCACTCACCTGTAAAACCTCCTTTATTTGTTAGAGGATATCATTCAAAAATTATCTATATCAATTCTATTTGCTTTATAAGACTAGAAAAAATGTGACCAGCAGCAACCGATCACATTTCCGACATCTTTATTTTAACATGTTTCAGTGAAAAAAGGGATTTCCAAATTTAGTTTGCTTCCTTAACATGAACCTTTAATGTAGCAGTTACTTCTGCATGAAGCTTAACAGGAACATTTGTATATCCTAGTGAACGAATCGCATCTGAAAGCTCAATTTTACGTTTATCAATTTTAATTTTATGCGCTTTTTGCAGCTCTTCAGCGATTTGTTTGCTTGTAATTGAGCCGAACAAACGGCCGCCCTCGCCGGACTTTGCTGAGAATTCAAGTGTAATATTATCCATAACTTCCTTTAGCTTTTTAGCTTCTGCCAGTTCCTCTGCTGCAAGCTTTTCCTCTTTTTTCTTTTGTGCGTTTAATGAACTGACATTGGCTTGGCTTGCCTCTACAGCTAATCCCTGCTTGATGAGGAAGTTCTGTGCATAGCCGTCCGCAACGTTTTTAACTTCGCCTTTTTTCCCTTTGCCCTTCACATCTTTTAAGAAAATAACTTTCATTCTTTTTTTCTCCCTTCCATATATTCATCAATTATCTTTTGCAGGCGCTCTTCTACTTCGTCTAAGGAGGTGTCCTTAAGCTGGGTTGCAGCGTTTGTCAGGTGCCCTCCGCCTTCCAGACTCTCCATGATCACTTGCACATTTATATCGCCCAGGGAACGGGCACTGACGCCAACCGAGTGTTCTGACCTCTTTGTAATCACAAAGGAGGCAATCACACCATCCATCGCTAATAAGGTATCTGCTGCCTGGGCGATAAGAACCTGATTAAATTCTATATCTGGTTCACCCTTAGCAATAGCAATGCCTTCACGGTAAAAATACACCTTTTCAATCAATTTTGCACGTTTTATAAATGTATCTAAATCTTCTTTTAAGAACTTCTGGACTAATACGGTATCTGCCCCCTGTGCACGCAAATAGGAAGCAGCATCAAAGGTGCGGGACCCGGTTCTTAGGGAAAAGCTTTTTGTATCGACAATGATTCCAGCTAATAAAGCAGTGGCTTCCAGCATTTCAATTTTCCCGTGCTTGGGCTGATACTCTAAAAGCTCTGTGACAAGTTCAGCCGTAGATGAAGCATAAGGCTCCATATAGACCAGAAGCGGATTATGAATAAATTCCTCACCGCGGCGATGATGGTCAATGACTACAACATGGTCAAGTTCATGAACCAGCCTTTCCTCAATCGCCATAGAAGGCTTATGTGTATCAACAACAACTAATAGCGTATCCTCGGTAGCTATTTCCAAAGCTTCCGCCGGACTAATGAACCTCGAATATAACGCTTCATTCTTCCGCACCTCTGCCATTAGTCTTCGTATGCCAATATCTATTTCCTGGGGATTAACAACAATATAACCATCCTTTTGATTCATTTGGGCAATTTTTTGTATCCCGATAGAGGCCCCTATTGCATCCATATCCGGATTTTTATGCCCCATGACAATAACTTTGTCACTTGCACCTATAAGCTCCTTTAAGGCATGGGCAATAACTCTTGCCCGAACTCTTGTCCTCTTTTCAACCGGATTTGTTTTCCCTCCATAAAATTTGACCTTTCCGTTGATCTGCTTAATAGCAGCCTGATCCCCACCCCTGCCCAGAGCCAGATCAAGGCTAGATTGAGCAAGCGCGCCAAGCTCCGGTATAGAAGACACACCCGCTCCTACACCAATGCTTAAAGTGAGAGCCACATTCAGCTTAGAGGTTGTCTCTCTTACTTCATCCAGGATGGAAAACTTCCCTTTTTCAAGAGTGCCAAGAATATGTTCATTAAAGACAGCAATAAATCGATCCGAGGATGTTCGCTTTAAAAAGATTCCGTTATCATTTGCCCATTTGTTCAAGATAGAGATTACTGTATTATTCAGACCGCTTCTTGTCTGGTCATCCATCCCCTGAGTGAGCTCATCATAGTTATCTAAAAAGATAATCGCGAGTACCGAACGTTCTTCCTGATACATCTTCTCTATCTCTGCCTGCTCAGTTATATCAAAAAAGTAGAGCAGACGCTCTTCACTTTTCAAAATGACTCGGAATTTCCGGTCATGCAATGTAATAATTTCTGTCTCTGCCTCCTGCTTAATAAGAGGAATCAGAAAATCACCGACATCATAGAGTGACCTTCCTACCAGGGAATCCTCATCAAAGCATGAAGATAGAAAGGAATTTGTCCATTCAATATAATAGTCATCATTAAAAAGCATAATCCCAATGGGCATCTCCATTAACGCCTCTTCGCCTACCTTTTTTACCCGGTAGGATAAAGTGGATATATACTCTTCTGTCTCTTTTCTATGCTGCTCAGCCCTTTTAAACATTGAGTAAAATGGATAGATAACGAGCACTATGCCAATCAGACTTAATATCCAATTATAGTACGCCAACAATCCGAGAAGCACTATGGTTATGCCTATCAACCCAAAGATAGGATAGCGAAGAGACCGCTTTTCTAAATAAGCAGGCATTTTTTCAGCTCCCAAATTTCACTAACTTTTTTCCATTCTCTTTCTTAAATCAAACCCTAAGTCAATTATACCTAATATCCTGACAATAGAAAGGAAAAACGGGATGATAAATGTTAGGACCAATGCAATCACTGGTATTGCTTTCGACAGGCCCTTCTTAAAACTATAGTAAAAAATAAACGATAACCCCTGTAATACCATCAGCATTTGAAGGATAAACCCAAGATTAACCAGTGCTATGTACCAGTAGCTTCCTTCTTCAGGCTTAAAAGCAAAGGAAGAAATGATAGTAATTAAGTAATACCAAAGGATGCTTCTTGGCAAAACTAGCTCCCTAAACGGTCCCCATCTGCTTACCGTTACACCAAATCTTTTTACAATTGGAAGGGAAACAATCTCAATTAAGAAAACAGCAAATAAGGCAGTCAGTACAAACAGACTTGGCATTAATGTTTCAATGGTTTGAAACATGGCATCAAAATGCTCCCAAATTTGCTCATCCACATTTTGCCCCAGTGATTCCAGCATATTTTTTGACATGTCAAAAGACTCTCTTACCGAACTCATTAACTCTTTTATGATATTCATATTAAACAGAACAGCTGCGACAGCGTACTGCAGCAAAAGAGTAACGAGAAAGACAAGAGTAGAAGCAAGATAGGCTGCAGATCTGCTTTTGCCAGTCTGGATGAAATAGCCGATTACCAGTCCTGTTAATCCATACGATAGGGTTAGCGGAAGAGCAAATACCGAACCGACAATCACCGAAAGGATAACAGCAGCTATAAAAAAGACAAAAGAATTCAATTTGGTATTTTTAGCCGCAAATAGAATAAACGGGACAGCTAAAAATAAATTGCTCACCATGCCAATAATAGGTAAATAGACTGTGATCAGCACTAAAACAGTATAGGCTGCCAGCAGCAATGCTCCTTCAGTCAGTTTATGCACATTTTTCATTTCAACACTCCTTAATCCCATAAGGTATATTTTAACTAGAATGAAGGGGATGTTCAACTTTACCGCCATTATTTAAAAACTAAATATGTGCATAAAAAAAAGCACAACCGAAGTGTGCTTTTTTGACAATTATTATTCACCTGAAACATATGGAAGTAAAGCCATTTGGCGAGAACGCTTAATAGCAATTGTTAATTTACGTTGGTATTTAGCGTTTGTGCCTGTTACACGGCGAGGTAAGATTTTACCGCGCTCAGAGATGAATTTCTTTAGAAGATCCACATCTTTATAGTCGATGTGTGTGATTCCGTTTGCAGTGAAATAGCAAACTTTACGACGTTTTGCACGTCCTCCTCTACGTCCTCCTGGAGCCATGTTCATTTCCCTCCTTTTTTATTTATAAATCGTTGCTTATCGGATATTAGAATGGCAGGTCATCATCTGAAATATCGATTTGGCCGTCATTTGCAAATGGATCATTATCCACTCTCGTATACCCTTGATTGTTACGATTATATTGTTGATTCTGATTGTTGTTATTTCCAAAAGGAGAATCCTGTTCTTTAGGAGAGCTGAAACCTCCGCCTTCACCTCTGCCGCCAGAACTGTTACGCGGCTCAAGGAATTGAACACTTTCAGCCAAAACTTCTGTTACATATACCCGTTTTCCATCCTGGCCTTCAAAGCTGCGCGTTTGAATTCTGCCGTCAACACCTGCAAGACTGCCTTTTTTCAGGTAGTTTGCTACGTTTTCAGCAGCTTTCCTCCAAACAACACAGTTAATGAAATCAGCTTCCCTTTCCCCTTGCTGGTTTGTAAACGTTCTATTTACAGCAAGCGTAAACGAAGACACAGCTACTCCATTAGGTGTGTACCTTAAATCAGGATCCTTTGTCAAACGTCCGACAAGAACAACACGGTTCATCATCAGAATCAACTCCTTCCTTTTGCCAATGTTCCACATGGAACATTTTGGTTAAAGTGCTTGTCTATTATTTTTCGTCTTTAATAACGATATGACGGATAATGTCTTCACTGATTTTAGCTAAACGAGAGAATTCATCAATAGCTTCAGGACCAGCATTAACGTTCATAAGTTGGTAGTAGCCGTCACGGAAATCATTGATTTCGTATGCTAAACGACGCTTGCCCCACTCTTTTGATTCTAATACTTCCGCTCCATTTTCAGTTAAGATCGCATTAAAACGCTCAACAAGAGCCTTCTTTGCCTCATCTTCAATATTTGGGCGGATGATGTACATAACTTCGTACTTTTTCATCACTTTCACCTCCTTTTGGACTAAACGGCCCGCGTTTAACGGGCAAGGAGCAATTATTCATTACTCACAAGTTGAAAGTATAGCATATAATTATTGATATTGCAATGTCAATGCAAAAAGCTCTGCAGTGAATATACTGCAGAGCTTAATTTTAAACATGGCATGTTAAATATAGCCGTTGACTTCCACCCAGGCGTTTCGCGCACCTTAGGGCGGTTCGGGAGCCTCCTCGTCGCTACCGCTCCTGCGGGGTCTCCCCTGAACACGCTTCTCCCGCAGGAGTCTACGCGCCTTTTGTTCCAATCAACTAGATTATTAAATCAACATTAATCCTTAACAGAGTCTACACATTAAAACGGAAATGAATAACATCCCCATCTTGTACAACGTAATCTTTTCCTTCTAAGCGAACCTTTCCAGCTTCGCGCGCAGCGTTCATGCTTCCGCCTGCTAATAGGTCCTCATAAGAAACCGTTTCTGCACGAATAAATCCCCTTTCAAAGTCGGAGTGAATAATTCCTGCACATTGCGGTGCTTTCATTCCTTTTCTGAAGGTCCATGCGCGTACTTCTTGAACGCCAGCAGTGAAATAGGTTGCCAGTCCAAGAAGATGGTATGCAGAACGGATCAATTGATCAAGACCTGACTCCTCAATGCCAAGCTCCTGAAGGAACATTTCCTTTTCTTCTCCTTCAAGCTCAGCAATTTCAGACTCAATTTTTGCACAGATGATAATGACTTCTGCATTATCCTGTGCGGCAAATTCTTTGACCTTCTGAACATATTCATTAGAGGAAGGATCTGCAACATCATCTTCCCCTACATTAGCTACATAAAGAACAGGCTTAATGGTCAACAGATGAAGTCCTTTGGCAATCTTCATTTGCTCTTCTGTAAATTCAACTGTACGGGCAGGCTTTTCCGCTTCAAAGGCCTCTTTAAGCTTCACAAGGATTTCATGTTCAGCCATGGCGTCTTTATCTTTCTGTCTAGCCATCTTTTCTACCCGGCTGATGCGCTTTTCAACAGACTCAAGGTCTGCAAGGATCAATTCCAAATTAATCGTTTCAATATCAGATATCGGGTCAACCTTCCCGGCAACATGCGTAATATTATCATCTGCAAAGCAGCGGACAACTTGGCAAATGGCATCTACTTCACGAATATGGGATAAGAATTTATTCCCTAACCCTTCTCCTTTGCTTGCGCCTTTCACAATTCCCGCAATGTCCGTAAATTCAAATGTAGTTGGTACCGTCTTTTTTGGCTGAACAAGTTCAGTCAATTTATTCAGGCGTTGATCTGGTACTTCGACAATGCCGACGTTTGGATCAATCGTACAGAACGGATAGTTTGCAGATTCCGCTCCCGCCTGGGTAATTGCATTAAATAATGTAGACTTTCCGACATTCGGCAAACCTACAATCCCAGCTGTTAAGGCCATTTATTGCCACTCCTCTATTATTAAAATATCTATCAATTCTTAATAAGAAAATATAAATAGTCCGATTCGGGAATTGTCCCGCTTTTAGGCGCGTGCGCCTTGCGCTATTCCTATAAGCCCCTCACAATTATAGATAGTAGGATTGAAAAGCGCAAGAAGCTATCTGTGGGTGTATCTGCTATTCCTCATGTTTAACAAGGACCCTTTTCATTTTCCTTGCAAACTCTCTTCTGGGTATCATCACACTATGGGCACATCCTTCACATTTAATCCGGATATCTGCACCCATGCGAATAATCTTCCAGCGATTGACTCCGCATGGATGAGGCTTTTTCATCTCCACAATATCATTCAGATTAAATTCCTTTTGTTCCACATTTACCCCTCCATATTTTCGCACTTTTTATATGTATTCTTTCTTTAAAAAATATCATCTATCACTAACCCTAGATTTTTAATAATCATTAAACAAATTCATTTTAACAAGTTCCCCTGCCATTTTACAGTTTTTTACCTGTTCTAACTTTTACTTCCCTGTTAATTTTCCAACTCAAAGACCCTTTGCCTAGGCTCAAAAATGGATAAAGGAACAACCGATTCCCGTTAATTTAAAAGAGATGTATAGATTAGTAAATATTTCCGTATACTGTTACTACTAATCAAAAGGGGTGTAACCAATGAAATTCAAACCTCAATTATTCGATCATAATAAAGCCAGCTCACCAAGAATCATGCATGATGAGCCGGCAGCAGCCAAGCAGCTGGCAGCTGAAATCGGCAAACATATGCCTTTGGGTATAAGTCAGCGGCCAATTGTGTTTGTATGCATCGGAACAGACCGTTCAACAGGTGATTCATTGGGTCCACTCGTAGGCACATTGCTTAAAGAGAAGGACATTTCCCCCTTTTACGTGTACGGAACCCTGGAAAACCCTATCCACGCGGTGAACTTAGCTGATCAGCTGAGTGATATCAAAAGGAAGCATATAAATCCCTTTATTATTGGGATTGACGCTTGTTTAGGCCGCATGAAAAGTGTCGGAGTCATTCAAATCGGAGAAGGCCCTGTAAAGCCTGGAGCAGGAGTAAACAAAGATCTGCCTGAGGTTGGCCATATGCATATTACTGGAATAGTAAATGTGAGCGGCTTTATGGAGTTCTTCGTACTCCAAAACACCCGTTTGCATCTTGTCTTAAATATGGCCAAAACCATTGCCAGCGGAATTCACGAAGCAAGCAGGTCTATCGAAAGAAAAAGTCTCCTGACCACCCTGAACTGGGACCTAAACGAGGAACAAACAACCTAGATCTCTGTATCACTTTAAAGCACCGGGGGACTGTCCCCCGGTGCTTTAAAGTCCTAAATCAAAAAAACTGCACGTAGTAATGCATAATCGTTACGATGATTCCGGTTACTAGTATACCTGGGAGCAGGTTGGCTACGCGGATTTTGATTATTCCAGTAAGGTTTAGCCCGATTGCAAAGATCATAACACCGCCTGTAGCGGTCATTTCCTTGATAAAGCTGTCCATTAGGACCTGCGGAACAAACTGATCAATTTGCGTAGCAAAAAGGGCAATCAGGCCCTGATAGATCACCACCGGCACAGCTGAAAACAAAACACCAATTCCAAGTGTTGTTGTCAATATAAGTGCAGTAAAGCCGTCTATAATAGCCTTTGTATAAAGAACATCATGATCATTCCTGATTCCGCTGTCCAGAGCGCCAATAATACCCATAGCTCCGATAACAAAAATTAAAGTCGCTGTAACAAAGCCTTGTGAAATACTGCCTTGTCCATTAGATCCAATCTTCCTCTCCAGCCAATTCCCAAGTGAATTCAGCTTATCCTCCAAAGCGAAAAATTCTCCAATTACAGCACCAAAGACCAAGCTTAGGATAACAATCAAAAAGTTGTCACTTTTAAAGCCCATTTGCAGTCCAAGAACCATCACAGCCAAACCAATCGCATGCATCACTGTTCCTTTCATCCCTTCCGGAATCCGGTTCAGCAGCTTCCCAAATAAAGTACCAATAATAATTAATACTCCATTCACGATTGTTCCAAGTAAAAACATTTCATTCACCTTATTTTCAAAAAATTCGTATTCGATGTGTTTTACAGTAACACTTTAACGTATTTCAGACAATCTTATTTTTGTAAATTCCAGCAAAAAAAATAAACCATCGAAAAAGATGGCTTAAGAGGAATGCTTATTTAATTCCAGCATATCTAAAATCCGCTCTAAGTCTTCCTTTGAGAAAAATTCAATCTCAATTTTCCCTTTATTTTTAGATTGCCTGATATTAACAGTCGTTCCAAATCTCTCTCTAAGGATGGATTCCTGTTCTTTAACAAATACATCCTTTTGCGGTTTTTCTGGCTTTTTCGTTTCACGTGAAACATCATTTAATTGCTGAATCAAGTATTCAAGCTGCCGGACATTTAACCCTTCCTTTATCACTTTATCTGCTAAAGTCATTAGTTTTTCTTTGTTTCGTAATCCTAAAAGTGCTCGGCCATGGCCCATAGAAATTTTTTCCTCAGAGATTAACTCTTGGATCTTGGGCGGCAGTGACAGAAGTCGGATATGGTTAGCAATGTGAGGACGGCTTTTCCCTAGACGCTTGGCAAGCTCTTCTTGCGTAATATTCAGTTTCTCTAATAAAAGCTGATAGGCCACCGCCTCCTCAATTGGGCTTAAATCTTCCCTTTGCAGATTTTCCAATACAGCAAGTTCCATCATTTGCTGTTCGCTCAATTCCCTAATGATGACTGGAACAGTTTCTAATTTCGCAGCTTTTGCTGCACGATATCTTCTTTCACCAACAACGATTTCATAACCTTTAATGCTTTTTCTCGCAATAATGGGCTGAAGAATTCCGTGTTCCTGAATCGATTGCTTTAGCTCCTCAATCGATTCCTCTTCAAAAATTTTGCGCGGCTGATAAGGATTGGGCCTTAGCTCCTTTACTTTTATCTCTTGAACAGCTTCTTCCTTTACTTCAAGATTTGTAAAAAAAGCGTTAAGTCCTTTTCCTAAACCTTTAGCCATTCGAAACCACTTCCTTTGCCAATTCTAGATAAACCTCAGCTCCGCGTGATTTTGGATCATAAGTAATAATTGGTTCTCCATGGCTTGGTGCTTCACTTAACCGGATATTCCGCGGAATAATGGTTTTATAAACCTTGTCCTGGAAATACTTTTTCACTTCTTCAATGACCTGCAAACCTAAATTCGTTCTGGCATCGAGCATGGTAAGCAAAACGCCCTCTATTTTCAAATCGTTATTCAGGTGTTTTTGAACGAGCCGTACCGTGTTAAGGAGCTGGCTTAACCCTTCAAGAGCGTAATATTCACATTGAACTGGGATAATAACTGCATCGGAAGCAGTCAAAGAATTTAACGTCAGCAATCCCAATGATGGAGGACAGTCGATAATGATATAATCATAGTCATCTTTGACTTCTTCAAGAGCCCTCTTAAGCCGCACCTCTCTTGAGATTGTTGGCACTAGTTCAATTTCTGCACCAGCAAGCTGGATGGTGGCAGGAATCGCATATAAATTTTCCACCCGTGTTGGATGAATTACCTTTGGCGCCTCTACATCATCTACCAACACATCATAAATACACTGATCCACATCAGCCTTTTCTATTCCAACCCCACTGGTGGCATTCCCCTGAGGATCGATGTCTACCAATAAAACCTTCTTCCCTATGTATGCTAAGCAAGCACCGAGGTTCACCGAAGTAGTCGTCTTGCCTACTCCGCCTTTCTGGTTCGCAATTGCAATCACTTTGCCCACGATGTCACCTACTTTCATCTTAAAATAGCCTTCTATTAATCAAGTAAAAGAGTTTCTGCAGTCATGTACTCTATTTTATCATGAAAAGTACTTTTTTAAGAAAAAAATAAGAGAAATTAAACGAAAGAGATCGTTTTAATTTCTCATTTGATGTTCTCTATTATGAAAGTAGTCTACTTCTTAGGAATTTTAATAGTTATTTGATAGAAATCTTCAAATTCCTCTTCAGATGAGTCTAAGTTAATTCCGCTGTCACTCACCATCGATAATGACTGACGAATGGTATTTACGGCAATTCTCATATCCTTGCTGAATGCTTTTCTTTTTGGCTTTGGTTTTGGGTTATTTTGCTCTAGAAGCTTAACAACCCTATCTTCGGTTTGCTTTACATTTAAATTTTTCTCGATAATCTCACTCAGCAGTTTCACTTGCTTTTCCGGATCTTTAAGCGGGATTAAAGATCTTGCATGGCGCTCTGTAATTGCCTTACATAATAATGCATCCTGAACAGGCTCAGGGAGCTTTAATAATCTGAGCTTGTTTGCAACCGTAGACTGACCTTTACCTAAACGCTGAGCCAAAGCCTCCTGGGTAAGATTATGAAGCTCAAGCAGCTTTCCGTAGGCAATCGCTTCTTCAATCGGCGATAATTCTTCCCTTTGCAAGTTTTCAATTAGCGCCACTGATGCGGTTTCCGTATCATTTAAGTTTTTTACAATGGCTGGAGCTTCCTCCCAGCCAAGCTTTTTCATTGCGCGCCATCTGCGTTCACCGGCAATAATTTCAAATTGGCCATTTTCCAGTTCCCGTACAACAATCGGTTGTATAATGCCGTGTGTATGAATTGTCCGTGACAGTTCCTCTATTCTTTCATCATCAAATACCGTTCTTGGCTGAAAACGGTTTGGAACAATATGTTCAATTGGTATTTTGCGAATCTCTTCGAAATCCCCAATCTTCTCTTCCTCTAATTGTTCTTGCAGCTTTTCTGTTTCTGCTTGCTCTTCCTTTTCGCCTAGGCCAAAAAAGCGTGAGAAAGAATGCTTCATCACCCTGCACCACCTTTACGAAACTCCCTAAATCAAATCCGCCTTTGTGGATTTGCGCCCAGATTTTTATCGGGCATTAACCCAATCATTTCCTCTAAAAAACCTGAGGCATCCGCTGGAGGCTTTAACTTTATTAAGCCAAGGATATATTCCTTCTTAAATTATTGCCTTTTATACATCTCACCATTTACAGAAGTGGGAGACTTCTGCTTAATAAAGTTAAATATTCTATATATAATTGACAAATCCTGCCGAATAGATTGCATTATTCAATAAAAAATAGCTTTTTTACTCTTTTAAGAAACAAAATGGCCATTTACTTTTCATTATGCCACAAGTTTTAAAAAATCGTAACCTCATTCAATAGGAGTTTTGTTCGGAGTACCTGGCTTTCTCGGGTACTTCTTCGGAGTTGCCTTTTCTTTTTTGATTATTAAAATATTCCGCTCACTTTCTTCTTCCGGCAATTTAAAAGTATGAGATTGTTCAAGGCTGCCCCCCAGGATCGTCAAAGCTTTTTTTCCAGCATCCAACTCCTCCTTGGCACTAGCCCCTTTCATCGCAACAAAGGTTCCGCCAATTTTGACAAGAGGCAAGCATAATTCACTAAGAACCGACAGTCTGGCAACGGCTCTAGCTGTCACAACATCATACTTTTCCCGATGCTCCTTTTTCTGCCCAAAGGTTTCCGCACGGTCATGTACCAGCTGCACATGTTCTAATCCTAATTCTTTTGTTAAGTGTTCTAAAAAGCCAATGCGTTTATTTAGTGAATCGACAATCGTTATCTTTAATTCAGGGAAGGCAATTTTAATAGGAAGGCTCGGAAAGCCCGCTCCCGCTCCAACATCGCAAATATGCAGGGGCTGATTAAAATCAAAATAAAATGCAGCTGTAATCGAATCATAAAAGTGCTTTAAATACACCTCAGGCTTATCTGTAATAGCCGTTAAATTCATTTTTTCATTCCATTCAACCAGCAGCGAATAATATGCTTCATACTGGCTGATTGCTTGCGGTGAAAGGGCAATTCCCTTTGCCGCAAGCATATCTTTAAATTGTTCTGTATTCATTGGACAATCCTTTCCGTCTCAAATGATCACATCTTACTCATTCGTAACCTTTGCAATCCGTCCTTGTTCAATATAGACAAGCAAAATTGAAATATCAGCAGGATTCACGCCAGAAATCCGCGAAGCCTGTGCGATGGATAGCGGTCTTACCTCTTTTAAATTATGTTTTGCTTCTGAAGCAATGCCATTAATGGCATCATAATCAATATTTTCCGGGATCTTCTTATCCTCCATTTTTTTCAGGCGCTCTACCTGCTGCAATGATTTATGAATATATCCCTCATATTTTATTTGAATTTCAACCTGCTCTTCTATTTCATGATCAAGCCGCTCTTCGCCGGGGATGAGCTGCCAAATATGTTCATAGGTCATTTCAGGGCGCTTAAGCAGATCGGATGCACGGATTCCATCCTTTAGTTCACTGCCGCCTAAGCTATTGATGAGTTCCTGAACATCCTTTGATGGCTTGATGATGATATTTTTCAAACGGCTGACTTCCTCTTCTACCGCATGCTTTTTCGCAATAAATGCCTGATAGCGGTCTTCCTTGATTAGGCCAATGGAATAGCCGAGCTCAGTCAGGCGCCAATCTGCATTATCATGGCGAAGCAATAAGCGGTATTCCGCACGGGATGTTAATAAACGGTAAGGCTCGACAGTCCCCTTTGTGGTTAAATCATCTATCATAACCCCGATATATGCATCTGCCCGGCTTAGAATAATTTCCTCTTTTCCTTGAATTCTTAAAGCAGCATTAACTCCTGCCATTAAGCCTTGGCCGGCAGCTTCTTCATATCCGGATGTTCCGTTGATTTGACCAGCTGTATAAAGGTTTTTCACCCTTTTGGTTTCAAGCGTTGGCCATAGCTGAGTTGGCGTGACTGCATCATATTCAATTGCATAGCCTGCACGCATCATTTGTGCATTTTCAAGGCCTGGAACACTTCTAATCAACTCATGCTGCACTTCCTCGGGAAGGCTCGTTGACAAGCCCTGGATATATACTTCTTCTGTATTTCTTCCTTCAGGCTCAAGAAATATCTGATGGCGCGGTTTATCATGAAAACGTACTACTTTATCCTCAATGGATGGGCAGTAACGCGGCCCTTTCCCTTTAATCATTCCGGAAAACATGGGCGAACGGTGAAGATTGGCATCAATAATCTGATGCGTTTTTTCTGTTGTATAAGTTAGCCAGCATGGAAGCTGATCGGTTATATACTTGGTTGTTTCATAGGAAAAAGCCCTTGGCGTTTCATCCCCTGGCTGAATTTCTGTTTTGCTGTAATCAATCGTATGACTATTCACCCTTGGAGGCGTACCTGTTTTAAAACGGTTTAATTCAAAACCTACTTCCTCGAGGTTCTCAGAAAGTTTAATGGAAGGCTGCTGATTATTTGGACCGCTTGAATACTTCAGTTCGCCCAAAATAATTTCTCCTCTTAAGAAGGTGCCTGTTGTAAGGATGACTGCTTTGGAGCGGTAAATAGCTCCTGTTTTTGTAATAACTCCTTTACAAACGCCGTCTTCAATAATTAATTCTTCAACCATTCCCTGAAGGAGTGTTAAATTCTGTTCCTGCTCCAGCGCTTTTTTCATTTCATGCTGATACATAAATTTATCTGCTTGAGCTCTTAGAGCCCGCACTGCTGGGCCTTTTCCGGTGTTGAGCATACGCATTTGGATATAGGTTTTATCAATATTCTTTGCCATTTCCCCGCCCAGTGCGTCAATTTCCCTGACTACAATTCCTTTTGCAGGGCCGCCTATTGACGGATTACAAGGCATAAAGGCAACCATATCCAAATTGATTGTAATAACTAGTGTTTTTGCGCCGATCCGGGCTGAGGCAAGGCCAGCCTCACAGCCAGCATGACCCGCTCCAACTACGACGACATCATATGTTCCTGCTTCATATGGCATGATGCTGCCTCCTTTTCAAATTTATTTCCCTAAACAAAACTGCGAGAATAGCTGGTCTATCAAGCTTTCATGGACACTGTCGCCAATGATTTCCCCGAGCAATTCCCATGTTCTTGTTACATCAATCTGAACGATGTCAATCGGTGTACCCATTTGAATCTCATTCAGGGCGCTATCAATCGACTGCAAGGCCTGATTCAAAAGGGCAATATGCCGGGAATTGGAGACATACGTCATATCCCCCGCTTCAATTGAACCTTCAAAAAATAGCTCTGCAATGGCCTCCTCAAGCTCATCAACGCCCTTATCTTCTAAAAGAGAAGTTGTCACTAGCTTATGGCTGCTTGCAAGCTTTTTTACACGTTCCATATCTATCACTTGATTAAGGTCGGCCTTATTTACGATAACAATGGCATCCATGCCTTCAATTGCCTTAAACAGATTTTCATCCTCTTGCGTCAATTCATCTGCATAGTTAAGAACTAATAGTATTAGATCCGCCTCGCGAAGGACCTTTCTTGATCTCTCTACGCCGATTCTTTCAACAATATCCTCTGTTTCACGGATTCCTGCTGTATCAAGCAACCTCAGCGGCACACCGCGCACATTCACATATTCTTCAATGACATCTCGCGTAGTTCCTGGGATATCCGTAACAATCGCCTTATTTTCTTGCACTAGGCTATTGAGCAAGGAAGATTTTCCAACATTCGGACGCCCGACAATGACCGTGGACAGTCCCTCACGCAAAATTTTCCCCTGCTGTGAGGTGCGCAGAAGCTTTTCAATTTCCTCTTTAACCAAAGTGCACTTTTCTAATAAAAGATGATGGCTCATTTCCTCCACATCATCATACTCTGGATAATCTATATTCACTTCCACATGGGCTAGAGTCTCTAAAATTTCCTGGCGCAGACTTCGAATCAATCTCGATAATCGCCCATCCATCTGTCCAAGGGCCACATTCATCGCCCGGTCTGTTTTAGCACGGATTAAATCCATTACAGCCTCAGCCTGAGACAAATCAATGCGCCCATTTAAAAAGGCCCTCTTTGTGAATTCACCGGGCTCAGCTAATCTTGCTCCATGGCTTAAGCACAGCTGCAGGACGCGATTTACAGATGCTAGTCCGCCGTGGCAGTTGATTTCAACAACATCCTCTTTTGTAAAGGTTTTCGGCGCTTTCATTACTGAAATCATAACTTCTTCAGCTACCTTCTCCGTTTTTGGATCAAGGATATGCCCATAGTGAATCGTATGCGAAACAACATTTAACAGCCTTTTACCCCCAACGCCTTTAAACAGCTGATCAGCTATGGCAATGGCCTTATCACCGCTTAACCGTACAATGGCGATAGCTCCCTCGCCCATTGGCGTTGAAATGGCAGCTATTGTATCAAGTTCCATTTTCCCACCTCTCTCCATTCCAAAATTGAATCCAATCTATGAAATAACGAATGAACTATTTTTATTTCTCCAAAATAATAGAATATCACATCATTTTTCTTTTAAAAAGAACTTAGATTTGACTTATCCACATTGTTCGTTGATTTTTTAGCCTTACCATTATCCACACTTAAAAATAAAATTATGCTTTATTTTAACTTATCCACATGTGAATAACAATAAAACGCTGTTTCTGGACTATGAAGATGGAGAATCCGTATAGCTTAATATTTGGGACACTCCCTTCCGAAGACATTCCGAATACATTTCCGAATGTCTTCCGAACCATAAAAAAAAGGCCCAACATCCGTTAGGTCTTTTTAGTGTCTTATTTATTTGGTATTTGGCGAAATTACTAGATAACGATGCGGATCATTTCCATGCGAATAAGTCTTGATCCTTTTGTTTTCTGCCAGTGCTGTATGAATGACTTTTCTTTCATAAGATGGCATTGGCTCTAAAGAAATATCCTGTCCTGTCTTAATGGCCTTTTGTGCCAGCCGCCCTGCCAGTTGGATGAGCGTATCATTCCTTCTCTTCCGATACTCCTGGGCATCAACAAGGACATTTAAGTATTGCTCAGAAAAGCGGTTCATAACCAGCTGTGTTAAATATTGCAGGGAATTGAGTGTTTGTCCCCGCTTTCCAATTAAAAGAGCGATTTTCTCGCCGGAAAGATTGAATTCGATATTGCGTCCATCTTCAATGACATCAACTATAATAGATGCACCCATCTTCTCGCTTACATCAAGCAAAAACTTCTTTCCTTCTTCAATTGGATTAATTTTCATGACTGCTTTCACAACAGCTGGACGGGATCCAAAAATTCCAAAAATCCCTTTTTTACCTTCATCGACTATCGTAATTTCTGCTCGATCCTCAGTAGTTTGCAACTGTTCCAGAGCAGATTTTACTGCTTCCTCGACCGTAACTCCCGTTGCAGTTACTTGTTTCACTTTTTTGCTCCTCCTGATTTCCCGGCGGCTGCTGCCTTAATTTCCGGTCCTTTAATAAAATAAGTCTGGACAATCATGAAGATATTCCCCACTACCCAGTACAAGGAAAGTGCTGCAGGGAAATTAATCGCAAAAATAATGATCATAATCGGCATCA
The DNA here is from genome assembly GCF_058792595.1 of Cytobacillus sp. MT66. Classification (NCBI taxonomy): domain Bacteria; kingdom Bacillati; phylum Bacillota; class Bacilli; order Caryophanales; family Bacillaceae; genus Cytobacillus; species Cytobacillus sp. MT66. The sequence continues at coordinate 13,195 of NZ_JBXAFB010000007.1, read as the reverse complement.
GCCACAGCATCATAGCCATTTGCGGATTTTGATTAGCTGTTCCAGCCATCATCATTTTCTGCTGAATAAAAGTAGTTACACCAGCAATTAACGGCAAAATATAAAATGGATCTGGAGCACCAAGCTGGAACCATAAGAAATCATGAGCCTTAATTTCTTGTGTACGAACAATTGCATGGTAGAAACCAATTAGAATAGGCATTTGAATAACCAATGGGAAACATCCTGCTAATGGATTCACCCCATGCTGCTGGAACAATGCCATAGTTTCCTGCTGGAGCTTCTGCTGTGTCTTTTGATCCTTTGAACTGTATTTTTCTTTTAATTTTTGCATTTCTGGCTGCAGTGCCTGCATAGCCTTCGAGCTTTTTGTCTGCTTAATCATTAATGGCAGGATTAGCAGGCGGATAATAAGTGTTACTACAATAATTGACAGACCAAAGCTGCCGCCAAAAAATTCGGCACATTTTATAATAAATAGTGAAAGCGGATAGACAATATACTGGTTCCAAAAGCCTTCACTTTCAGAAGTAATCGGTTCATTAACCTGTGTACAGCCTGATAAAACTGAGATGATAAAAATAAGGCCGATTACAAGAAATACTCTTTTTTTCAAACGTTTTTTCCTCCTCGCTGCTTTGTTTTTTTCCCATGCTTGTCCACTTCTAAATAAAGGCTTACATTCATTATTCATTCTCTTTAAAAAGAGGGACCTTAAAATTACAGAAGATTATGGAAACCTAATATGTATTTTAACATTTTTGCTATGTTATGTCTTTAAAATAAAGGCGTCAAAAAAGAGACAAATTTCTTAGATCTCCGGTAATGCATTATTGCCTTTTTTGGGTCTATTAAATACCTTTGAAAGTTTTAAAACATGTATCAGGCTTTTCTTTATGTCATGAAATCCCATATCAGCGGTTGGCTTCCTTGCAATAATGATATAATCATAATCATGTTCAATATCATTTTCCAGCTCAAGAAAGGCTTGGCGGATATATCTTTTAACCTGATTCCTTGTCACTGCATTTCCGATCTTCTTGCTAACTGACAGACCAATGCGAAAATGGCTCTGCTCCGGTTTTTTTAATGAATAGATTACAAATTGACGATTTGCAAATGATTTTCCCTTTTTAAAAGCCTCTTGAAATTCATTATTTTTTTTAACCCTATATTCCTTCCTCACGCCAATTACCCTCCTTTTAAGAAAAGCGGAATGCGCCCGTTTAGCGGCGTATGGACTGGAGCCCTCCGACCGAGATAAAGGAAACACGAAGAGCGACAGCGCATTCGTGTTTGACTTATCGTAGGGAGGTGAGCGAAGTCGTCTCGCCGCTGGCGCATAGAGCTGGACAGTTTTCGAAGTAGAAAGTTGTATATTCTTACCTGGAAAAAAAGGCCACTGACATTTCAGTGGCCTAGGCAGATAATACTTTTCTTCCTTTACGACGGCGACGAGCTAATACGTTACGACCGTTAGAAGTGCTCATGCGCTTGCGGAAACCATGAACTTTACTTCTTTTACGTTTACTTGGCTGATAAGTTCTTTTCACTATATGACACCTCCCTGAGGATAGCTTTTAAGGACAGTCTTACTAATTATAAAGATGTTATAGGAATATTGTCAACTACGACTAAAAAATCCCACTTAGTGATTTTACCTTATTTTCTTTATCTTGTCATATGGAAAAAAATTATTTTTCTAAAACCCCCCTTATCCCCATTTTTCCGTTGTGGATATTTTAATCGACATTTTTTTATTATCCACAACAGATATTGACAGCTTTTTCACACAACCACTATATGTGGACAATTTCTATCCACACGCTGTTTTGCTTGTGGACAATATCATAAAAACCGTTGAACTTATTAGGATTATCTGTTATCATATTTGTGTTTTCACACTTAATAAACTCTTGTGCATAACTATATTATCCACAGAATGTGGATAACCTGTGGATAATAAATCCACACCAGTTAATAAAACTTGTCCACATCTGGTGGATATTGTCGAAATTCCGTTTTTATTCCTTATTATATTCTTTTCCACATTTACAGCTTTGAATAAAAATACAAACTCCGCTTTGGCGGTTTAAAAAGTATAGGTTGTACAGCCGTATAACCTATATTTTTCTTTGGAAGAAAACAAATCCAATCATAAAGTACCGTTCGTTTCAAAAGGAAATGAGCAAAGGAGGGTCATGATTTGGAGAACATTGCGGATCTTTGGAATAAAGCTCTGGCCAATATAGAGAAAAAAATCAGCAAACCGAGTTTCGAAACGTGGATGAAATCAACAAAAGCTCATTCGCTGCAAGGCGATACTTTAGTGATTACAGCCCCGAATGAGTTTGCGCGTGATTGGCTGGAGCAGCGATATTCCCAACTGATCGCTGAAATTCTCTATGATATTACTGGAGAAAGCTTAGCAGTAAAATTTATCATTCCCCAAAACAGCGGAGATGAGGAACATGATTTGCCTAATCCGCCAAAAAAAGTTCAAAAGGAAGAGGACCAGCATGAATTGCTGGGAAGTATGCTCAATCCGAAATATACCTTTGATACCTTTGTCATTGGTTCAGGAAACCGATTTGCTCATGCTGCATCCTTGGCAGTTGCAGAGGCTCCGGCAAAAGCATACAATCCTTTATTTATTTATGGGGGAGTTGGGCTTGGCAAAACCCACCTTATGCATGCTATTGGCCATTACGTTTTAGACCACAACCCGTCCGCAAAGGTTGTCTATTTATCATCAGAGAAATTCACGAATGAATTTATTAATTCCATTAGGGACAATAAAGCAGAGGAGTTCAGAAACAAATATCGTAAAGTAGATGTGCTCCTTATTGATGATATTCAATTTTTAGCTGGAAAAGAATCAACCCAGGAAGAATTTTTCCATACCTTTAATACGCTTCACGAGGAAAGCAAGCAGATTGTCATTTCCAGTGACCGTCCTCCAAAGGAAATTCCAACATTGGAAGATCGCCTGCGGTCAAGGTTTGAATGGGGGCTAATCACCGACATTACACCTCCAGACCTGGAAACAAGGATCGCCATACTTAGGAAAAAGGCAAAAGCGGAAGGTTTAGACATACCAAACGAAGTCATGCTTTATATTGCCAATCAAATTGATACCAATATACGGGAATTGGAAGGCGCACTCATTCGCGTGGTTGCTTATTCATCCTTAATTAATAAAGATATCAATGCAGATTTGGCTGCCGAAGCCCTAAAGGATATCATCCCGAGCTCAAAGCCGAAAGTTATTACGATTCTTGATATTCAGCGGGTGGTTGGAGAACACTATAATGTCAAACTTGAAGATTTCAAGGCGAAGAAGCGAACTAAATCTGTTGCATTTCCAAGACAAATTGCCATGTATCTATCAAGAGAATTAACAGACTTTTCATTGCCGAAGATTGGAGAGGAATTCGGAGGTAGAGATCATACGACAGTTATCCATGCCCACGAAAAAATCTCTAAATTATTGCAAACAGACGCTCAGCTGCAAAGGCAGCTCCAAGAAATAAATGAAATTCTGAAAATCTGATGTGTATAACTCTGCATGAATTACACACAGTCTGTCCACATGTGGATAGGCTGTGTTTCCTTTCGAAAAAGGCAGTTATCCACATATTAACAGGCCCTACTAGTACTTCTATTATTTTTTTAAAAGAAAAATATAACTATAAATGCTAAAAAAACGGAGGATTAAGAAATGAGATTTATAATCCAACGGGACCGCTTAGTTCAAAGCGTGCAGGATGTCATGAAGGCTGTATCCAGCCGTACAACCATTCCAATTTTAACAGGAATAAAAATTGTTGCTGATTCAGAAGGGGTTACCTTAACAGGAAGTGATTCAGACGTTTCTATCGAATCATTTATCCCAAAGGAAGAGGCTGGAGATGAAATTGCTGAAATTAAAGAGACTGGATCCATTGTTCTCCAAGCAAGATTCTTCAGTGAAATCATTAAAAAACTTCCTACTGATACAGTGGAGATCCGTATAGAAAATCAGCTGCAGGCTGTTATTCGCTCTGGAAAATCAGAATTTAAATTAAACGGGCAGGATGCAGAGGAATATCCGCTGCTGCCGCAAATCACTGAAGAAAATATCTTTAAAGTCCCGACCGACCTGCTAAAAGCGATGATCCGCCAGACAGTATTTGCAGTGTCCACCTCAGAAACACGCCCCATCTTGACAGGTGTAAACTGGAAGGTGGAAAATGGCGAATTAACCTGTATTGCAACAGATAGTCATAGGCTGGCACTGAGAAAGGCCAGGATTGAAACAGAAACAAACGAACAGTACAATGTCGTGATTCCTGGAAAAAGCTTAAATGAATTGAGTAAAATTCTAGATGACAGCAATGAATTAGTAGATATTGTTATTACTGAAAATCAAGTTTTGTTTAAAGCGAAGCATTTACTGTTTTTCTCAAGACTCCTGGAAGGAAATTATCCTGACACTTCAAGACTGATTCCGTCAGAAAGCAAAACGGATATTGTTGTCATTACGAAGGATTTCCTGCATGCGATTGATCGTGCATCTCTATTAGCAAAAGAGGGCAAGAATAACGTTGTTAAGCTTCTTACGAAAGAGGATGGAGTCGTGGAGCTTTCTTCAAACACTCCTGAGATTGGAAATGTTATTGAGGAAGTGCAGGGCCAATCGGTCCAAGGTGAGGATTTGAAAATTTCATTCAGTGCAAAATTTATGATGGATGCGCTAAAGACGATTGAGGGATCTGAAATTACAATCAGTTTCACTGGCGCTATGAGGCCATTTGTTATTAGACCAATGAATGACGAATCAATCTTGCAGCTCATTTTACCTGTAAGAACGTACTAAGAAGAGCACAGGCAGCCTTTTTTGCATGCGCTTGCGCTAGACACTTCTCGGGGCTGAACATTTATATTTTTTACTTTCTAAAAATAAGCTGCCGCCACCGGCAGCTTTTCATTTTAGCTTTTCTTTGTGTATTGGCAAAAAGTTTAGTAAAATAAAATATTGGAGCACATTCTAAAAATTGATTTGGTTTTACTAAAGGCAAGAGATCAAACCAATGGAAAGAGTGAAACGATGACAGAAATTAAAATTGATACAGAATATATTACATTAGGCCAATTTCTTAAAATATCTGACGTCATTTCATCAGGCGGAATGGCCAAATGGTTCTTAAGCGAATATGAGGTCTATATCAACGGAGAACTGGATCAAAGAAGAGGCAGAAAGCTAAGAGCCGGGGATAAAGTAGAAATCCCTGGATTTGGGTCTTTTCTTATTAGCTGATTGCAGCGGAAATCAGCGGTTTATAAACCGTTAATTCTTGAAAAGAAGCGAATGATGAGGATGCAATTAATATGTTTATAAAACAGTTGCAATTAAAAAACTATCGAAATTATGAGGAATTAGAGATTTCCTTTGAAGACAAGGTCAATGTCATATTGGGGGAAAACGCCCAGGGCAAGACCAATGTAATGGAATCTATCTATGTTCTTGCCATGGCTAAATCACATAGAACCTCAAACGATAAAGAACTTATTCGCTGGGACCAAGAATATGCTAAAATAGAAGGTAGAGTTGAAAAGGATCATGGGTCCATGCCCATGCAGCTTGTTATATCAAAAAAAGGGAAAAAGGCAAAATGCAACCATATTGAACAGCAGAAACTAAGCCAATATGTTGGGAATATGAACGTTGTCATGTTTGCACCTGAAGATCTCAATCTTGTAAAAGGGAGCCCTCAAGTCAGGAGGCGCTTCATTGATATGGAAATTGGGCAGGTTTCGCCTGTCTATTTGCATGATATCAGCCAATACCAAAAGATCCTGCAGCAGAGAAATCATTACTTAAAGCTGCTTCAGCTTAAAAAGCAGACTGATGAAACTATGCTGGAAATATTAACGGAACAGTTCATCCAGACAGCTGCTAAAATCGTGGCCAAGCGCTTTGAATTTCTAAGATTGCTTGAAAATTGGGCAATGCCGGTTCATGAGGGGATCTCAAGGGGACTAGAAACTTTGAAAATAGAGTATAAAGCCTCTGCAGATGTATCAGAAGAGCAAGATTTGTCGAAAATGATTAAAGGATACGAGGATAAATTTGCAAAGGTGAAAATAAGGGAAGTAGAGCGCGGAGTTACCCTGTTCGGCCCTCACAGGGATGATCTAGTCTTTTTTGTAAATGGGCGTGATGTACAAACATTTGGCTCCCAGGGCCAGCAAAGGACAACAGCCTTATCCCTTAAGCTTGCGGAAATAGAACTGATTCATTCTGAAATTGGCGAATACCCTATTCTCCTTCTTGATGACGTGCTTTCAGAGCTTGATGATTTCCGCCAATCGCACTTATTAAATACGATTCAGGGGAAGGTGCAAACCTTTGTTACGACGACAAGTGTAGAAGGAATTGATCATCAGACCCTGAAGGAAGCTGCAGCATTTAGTGTTGAAGCGGGAAAAATGAATAAGATTCAATGAGGTGGTCATTTGTACATCCATGTCGGAGAAGATATTCTAGTTCGATCCAAGGATATTATTGCAATTATTGATAAGCAAAGCATAAACTCCTCCAGGCTTGCTGAGGAATTTATCGAGCAGCATAAAGAATCTATTATTAACCTCTCAAAAGGGTCTTATAAATCTGTAGTTATCACCAGAAATGAAGTCTATTTTTCCCCATTGGCTTCCGGAACCCTAAAAAAGCGTTCCGATAAATCAGCCGCTGCCCAAGATTTTTAATAATACTTAAGTGCATTAAAACAGATTTAACTTGTGCGATATTTTTATTTAATCGTTACAGACCGATTTTTATATAGATAATTATTGTCAATGAAAGTGTAGGTGATCGATGTGTCAATGGAACAGAAGGCAGTGGAGGAGCAGTCCTATGATGCGACTCAGATACAGGTTCTTGAGGGTCTTGAGGCGGTTAGAAAACGCCCTGGGATGTATATCGGATCAACAAGTGCCAAAGGTTTGCATCACCTTGTTTGGGAGATAGTAGACAATAGTATTGACGAAGCGTTAGCCGGTTATTGTTCAGAAATTAATGTGTACATCGAAAAGGATAATAGTATTACTGTTGTTGATAACGGTCGGGGAATACCGGTTGATATCCAGGAGAAAATGGGCCGCCCTGCTGTTGAGGTTATTATGACTGTTCTTCATGCCGGGGGAAAATTTGGCGGCGGAGGCTATAAGGTTTCCGGCGGCCTGCATGGCGTCGGTGCCTCTGTTGTCAACGCACTTTCAACAGAATTAGAAGTATTTGTTCATCGTGATGGCCATGTACACTATATTAAGTTCGAACGGGGCAACACAGTAGAAGAGCTTAAAGTCATTGGTGAAACGGACCATACAGGAACGACTACTCATTTCGTCCCTGACCCGGAAATATTCACAGAAACAGTTGAATTTGACTTTGATACATTAGCCAATCGTATAAGAGAGTTAGCCTTTTTAAACCGTGGGCTAAAGCTTACGATTGAGGATAAACGCCCGGAAGGGAAAAAACAAGTCTACCAATATGAGGGCGGCCTTAAGTCCTATGTAGAGCTTTTAAACCGCTCAAGGGAAGCGCTCCATGAGGAGCCTATCGATATTCAGGGTGAACGTGACGGGATATCCATCGAAGTAGCATTTCAATATAATGATGGATACACCAGCAATATTTATTCCTTTGCCAATAATATTAACACTTATGAAGGCGGAACCCATGAGGTCGGCTTTAAGACGGCCTTAACGCGTGTGATTAACGATTATGCCCGCAGGGGCGGCCTCATTAAAGAAGCAGATTCCAACCTATCCGGTGAGGATGTGCGCGAGGGACTTACTGCGATTGTGTCTGTTAAGCATCCGGACCCGCAATTTGAAGGGCAGACAAAGACGAAGCTTGGAAACAGTGAAGTCCGGGCCATTACAGATACCGTCTTTTCGGAATCTCTTGAAAAGTTCCTAATGGAGAATCCATCGGTAGGTAGAAAGATTGTGGAAAAGGGCCTTATGGCCTCACGGGCACGCTTAGCTGCTAAAAAAGCCCGTGAATTAACAAGAAGGAAAAGTGCGTTAGAAGTATCAAGCCTTCCCGGAAAGCTTGCTGACTGCTCATCAAAAGATGCGTCCATTTCCGAACTATTTATCGTTGAGGGTGATTCTGCGGGGGGCTCAGCTAAGCAGGGGCGCGACCGTCACTTCCAGGCGATTCTTCCGCTTAGAGGTAAAATTCTGAATGTAGAAAAGGCCCGTCTGGACCGAATTCTATCAAACAATGAAGTAAGAGCTATGATCACTGCTTGCGGCACTGGAATTGGCGATGACTTTGATATTTCAAAGGCAAGATATCATAAAATCGTCATCATGACAGATGCTGATGTTGACGGAGCACATATTCGAACATTATTATTAACCTTCTTTTACAGATATATGAGACAAATTGTTGAAGCAGGATATATTTATATTGCTCAGCCTCCTCTATATAAAATACAGCAGGGAAAAAGGATTGAGTATGCTTATAATGAACAGCAGCTTCAAACAGTTATGGGCAGTCTCCCAAGCCAGCCTAAGCCAAATGTACAGCGTTATAAAGGTCTTGGGGAAATGAACCCTGAACAGCTTTGGGAAACAACAATGAATCCTGAAACAAGAACTCTTTTACAGGTTAATCTAGAAGATGCCATTGAGGCGGATGAAACGTTTGAAATCCTGATGGGGGACAAAGTAGAGCCTCGCCGTCAATTCATTGAGGAAAATGCGTTATATGTTAAAAACTTGGATATTTAAAGGAAGTACCCTGTAATTATATTAAGCTAAAATAGCTAATTTCCATAGTGACCAGGATAGTAGGCTATCCTGGTTTTTAGGATAAGAAAACAGAAACTTTATAAATAAAAGATTGCTTCACTTATAAGGGAGGTTCAAATAATGGCCGAAACTCCAAAGCCTCAGATAAGAGAAATAAATATAAGCAAGGAAATGCGCTCATCCTTTCTGGACTATGCAATGAGCGTTATTGTCTCTCGTGCATTGCCAGACGTGCGGGATGGATTAAAGCCTGTTCATCGCCGGATATTATATGCGATGCATGACCTTGGCATGCATTCAGACAAGCCTTACAAAAAATCTGCTCGTATTGTCGGAGATGTTATTGGTAAATACCACCCTCACGGGGACTCCGCTGTTTATGAAACAATGGTGCGTATGGCTCAAAACTTTAACTATCGCTATATGCTAGTGGACGGGCATGGGAACTTTGGCTCTGTTGACGGTGACTCCGCTGCCGCTATGCGTTATACCGAAGCACGGATGTCGAAGATCTCTATGGAGCTTTTAAGAGATATCAATAAAGATACCATCGATTATCAGGATAACTACGATGGAGAGGAAAAAGAGCCAGTGGTTCTTCCTTCCCGTTTTCCGAATTTATTAGTAAACGGCACCTCTGGAATTGCTGTTGGGATGGCAACAAATATCCCGCCGCATCAGCTCGGCGAGGTCATTGACGCAGTATTAGAGGTCAGTAAGGATCCTGAAATCACACTTCCGGAACTTATGGATATTATCCCTGGGCCGGACTTCCCGACAGCTGGAATCATTCTTGGCCGGAGCGGGATCCGCAAAGCCTATGAAACAGGAAGAGGATCTATTACTATACGGGCAAAAGTTGAGATTGAACAGAAGGCAAATGGACGGGAAACCATCATTGTCAATGAAATACCTTACCAGGTGAATAAGGCAAAGTTAATAGAAAAAATCGCAGAGCTAGTCAGAGATAAAAAGATCGACGGCATCACAGACCTGCGCGACGAGTCGGACCGCAGGGGAATGAGGATTGTTATGGAGGTCCGCAAAGACGCCAACGCAAGCGTCATCTTAAATAACCTCTATAAGCATACGGCGATGCAGACAAGCTTCGGAATTAACTTACTTGCATTAGTTGACGGAGAACCAAAGGTACTTAGTTTAAAACAATGCCTTGAGTACTACCTTAATCATCAAAAGGTAGTCATTCGCCGCAGAACTGAGTTTGAATTGCGAAAAGCAGAAGCACGGGCTCATATTCTCGAGGGTTTGCGCATCGCGCTTGACCATATCGATGAGATAATCTCTCTAATCCGCAGCTCGCAGACAACTGATATTGCCCGTGAAGGATTGATGACCAATTTCAATCTTTCCGAAAAGCAGGCTCAGGCAATCTTAGATATGCGCCTCCAGCGTTTAACAGGACTGGAACGCGAGAAAATCGAAGAAGAATACCAAAGCCTTGTTAAGCTAATTGCAGAGCTAAAGGCAATCTTAGCGGATGAAGAAAAGGTGTTGGAAATTATCCGTGAGGAACTAACGGAAATTAAGGAAAGATACAATGATGAACGCCGTACAGAAATTGTTTCCGGCGGAATTGAACATATAGAGGATGAGGATCTTATTCCTCGAGAAAATATCGTCATTACATTGACGCACAAAGGTTACATCAAACGTCTGCCAGTTTCCACCTACCGTTCGCAAAAACGCGGTGGCCGTGGAATACAGGGAATGGGGACAAATGAAGATGACTTTGTAGAGCATTTGATGACTACATCTACCCATGACACAATCCTTTTCTTTACGAACAAGGGTAAGGTTTATCGGTCAAAGGGATATGAAATCCCAGAGTTTAGCCGTACGGCCAAAGGAATCCCGATTATTAACCTTCTAGGCGGAATTGAAAAGGATGAATGGGTAAATGCCATTATCCCAATTGAGGAATTTGTGGATGATTGGTTCTTGTTCTTTACAACAAAACAGGGGATTTCAAAGCGCTCCCCTTTAACTTCATTTGCACATATCAGAAATAATGGGTTAATTGCATTAAATCTTAAAGAAGATGATGAGCTTATATCTGTTCGCCTGACTGACGGCCAAAAAGAAATGATTATTGGTACGAAAAATGGCATGCTGATCCGTTTCCACGAAGAAGACGTCCGTTCCATGGGTCGGACAGCAACGGGAGTAAAAGGAATAAGCTTAAGTAATAACGATGAAGTAGTTGGAATGGAAGTTCTTGAAGAAGACAGCCAAGTCCTCATTGTCACGAAAAATGGCTATGGCAAACGTACTCCATCTGAGGAGTATCGTATTCAGGGCAGAGGCGGAAAAGGAATCAAGACCTGCAACGTTACTGAGAAAAACGGTGAACTAGTCTCAATGAGAGTGGTAACAGGGGAAGAGGATTTAATGCTTATTACAACAGGCGGCGTCCTAATCCGTATGGATGTAAACGATATCTCAACGATGGGGCGTAATACGCAGGGTGTTAAGCTTATTCGTCTGGATGAATCAACGGAAGAGCAAGTGTCTACTGTTGCTAAGGTTGAAAAAGAAGAAGACAAGGAAGAAGAATTGACAAAACCAATTGAAAATGCCGATTCTCTTCCGGAAGAAGAGCTAATAGACACAGACAGTGAAGAGTAAAAGAATAGTTTCAAGGAAGGAACACAAATTTGTGTTCCTTTTTTTGTGTAAATTGGAGTAATATAGTATAAAAGGCTCAGGGATAATGGAGTGGAAACCATGCGGATAAAAATTGAAGAAATTCAGGAAGGATGCATCCTATCTGAGGATGTATACAGTCTGACCAATCGGCCAATAGTTAATAAAAAAACGGTTCTAACTGCTGATATAATTAAGGTCTTAAAAGCGTTCTTAATTAAAGAGATTGCGGTAGAAAAGCTGCTTGTCAACGGCTCGCCAATTACAGTAAAAGAAAAGATTGAAGAAGGCAAACCAGCAGAGCACGAAGCAGCCTCTTTTGAAGAAGTAAGGTTAGAAGAGTTATTTTTAATGGGAGCAAAGGAGTTTAAAAGCGAGTTTAAAAATTGGCAATCAGGGCTCCCAATTGATATTTCAAAAATTAGAGGCATTATGCTTCCGCTTGTAGAAAAATCTTTATCCTTTCCTTCAGAGATATTCTTTCTTCATCGTTTATCTAACGAAGCAGAGTATTTATACCAGCATTCAATTGCTGTTGGACTTCTTAGTGCGTTTATCGGGAAGAAATTAGGTTTTAAAAGAGGAGACATTGCACAGCTGGCCATTGGCGGATGTCTGTCTGACTCAGGGATGGCAAAAATAAAGCCAGTCATCTTAAATAAAACCAGCCAGCTGTCAGAACAGGAATTTGAAGAGATTAAAAAGCATACAGTTTATAGCTATAAAATGGTCCAATCTATTTCATTGTTAAGAGACAGCATTAAAATAGGTATTTTCCAGCACCATGAGAGATTAGATGGGAGCGGGTACCCATTTGGCGAAAGAGGGAATAAGATAAATAGATTTGCCAGAATTATTGCTGTTGCTGATACCTTCCATGCTATGACATCCAACAGACTTTATCGTCAAAAACAATCACCTTTTAAGGTATTGGAAATGATGATGCAGGATATGTTCGGAAAATATGATATCCAAGCAATGCAGGCATTGGGATCGGGTATTATGACATTTTCTATTGGAAGCAAGGTTAAGCTCTCAGATGGACAGGTTGCTGAAATTATTTTTATTGATGACAAGTCTCCAACCAGACCATTAGTCAAATTGATAAAAACAGAAGAAATCTTTCATTTAGAAAAGAATAGACAGTTATTTATAGAGGAAATTATAAAATAGTTAGACAACAGAATATTATTTTAAAAAAGTACTTGTCATGAAAAGCCTAGGTTGTTATAATAATTCAAGTCATCATTTATCAGTTGCTTAAATTTAACCTTTTTAAAAAAATGTTGACATTAAGTGCTGTGAGTGATATATTAATAAAGTCGCTTTTAAGAAGCTAAGTTCTTTGAAAACTAAACGAAACAGAAACGCCAACGTAAAACATTTGTCCCGTATGGGACTAAAAAGTGAGCTATATCAACTCTTTATTGGAGAGTTTGATCCTGGCTCAGGACGAACGCTGGCGGCGTGCCTAATACATGCAAGTCGAGCGAACCAATGGGAGCTTGCTCCCAGAGGTTAGCGGCGGACGGGTGAGTAACACGTGGGCAACCTGCCTGTAAGACTGGGATAACTTCGGGAAACCGGAGCTAATACCGGATAATACTTTTCTGCTCATGCAGAAAAGCTGAAAGATGGCTTCTGCTATCACTTACAGATGGGCCCGCGGCGCATTAGCTAGTTGGTGAGGTAACGGCTCACCAAGGCAACGATGCGTAGC
>NZ_JBXAFB010000006.1:145623-362672 GCF_058792595.1 Cytobacillus sp. MT66 | reverse complement strand
TGTGGCTTTAGCCCACAACATACTGAAAGTAGCAGGCATCCGCCAGCTACTTTCAGAGAAAAATTCAAAAGATAAAAATAAGGGTGGAGAAAATTTGTTGATTTTCTTCCACCCTTATTTAATTTAGGGACTTATCAGACAGCCCCTTTTTTCTACTATAAGAGGATGTCAATTAAACCTTAGCTATCACTTCAGAAACCAACTTTTCATACTGATCCTGGAGCACTTTAGTTATCTTTCCTGGGGTTCCATTCCCAATAATTTTATCATCCACCTTTATTACCGGCATTACCTCGTTTGTCGTACTTGAAATAAAAATTTCATCGGCATCTAAAAGCTGATCTACAGTGAATGGCTCTTGAATGACTGGAAGACCAATTTGTTTGCTTAATTTTATTATTAATTCACGAGTGATTCCAGGTAATATTAAATTAGACAATGGATGTGTAAAAAGCTGTTCATTTTTAACGATAAATACATTAGTAGCACTGCCTTCAGTAACAGTTCCATTTCTATGTTGAATGGCTTCTTGAAACCCTTTCATCTTTGCTTCCTGTTTAGCTAATACATTACCTAATAAATTTAGACTTTTAATATCACATCTAAGCCAGCGTATATCCTCTTTTAGAGTTGCAGTGATTCCTGTTTTCTGTTTTTGAATCGGACGTTCAACTTCATTTGTATAAGCTATTACTTGCAGTTTTGTATCCCCATCTGGAAAATCATGATTTCTTGGAGCTACTCCCCGAGTAATCTGGATGTATACATTTCCTGTCCTTATATTATTTTTTTCAATTAGAGTTAGAATACTTTCTTCTATGTCTTTTCGCATATCCTTCAACTCAAGAAGAATCTCCCTGCCACTTCGTTCTAAACGATCAAGATGTTCTTTTAGAGTAAATGGTTTTCTATCATAAACTCTAATAACCTCGTAAATTCCATCCCCAAATTGATAGCCGCGGTCTTCAAAAGAAATGTTAACTTCATTCATTCTCATTATTTGACCATTAAAAAATACCAAATCCACAATTTCCACCCTCTTATTCTTTATATTTCTTATTAAATTACTCGTCACCTTTTCCTTTTGTGACTCTCGTTTAAGGATGAACATCTGATATACAATGATAAAAGCAAGCTTTACGTCTGTAAGTACTAATCCACATCGAATCTGAATATTTGGACATTTCTAAAGCAATATTAAACTCCAGCATTTTATATGTAAAATAGATAAACTCGTAATTTAAACACAATAATTTCGATATTTAATGAAAATCTCTAAAAGTAAAAGCGGTCCCCGCTCCATTATTGAGCAGCAAACCGGCTTATATATATATTATTCTAATAAGAAACCTTGTTTCAGCGGGTCCCTCGGATCAACAACAAACTGATGAAAACCAGTAATGAAGGCTTGCCCGGACACTCTTGGTATGACAGCATTATATTCTCCTACCTTTGTAAGCGACAAGATCTCTCCTATAAATTGGCCATCGGTAATGCACTCATGAACAAAGCTTTCACCTACTTTTAATCGGCCATGCTCATACAATGTTGCAGCTCTGGCAGAAGTACCGGTACCGCAAGCTGAGCGGTCGACTTGCTCATCTGCAAAAATCGTAACATTTCTAAGATCCGCGCCCTCTTTCCTTGGCTCATCTGAAAAAATTACGCCGTATATTCCCTTTAGGTCTGGCTCCAGCGGATGCATTACTTCTATATTGCTTTCAATAAAGTTTTTTATTTTTGTTCCCCAGGCTTGAATTTTGCGGAGGTCTTCAAAATTCACGTTAAGCCCCATTTTCTTACTGTCTACAACCCCATAAAAAGCTCCGCCAAAAGCGATATCAATGGTAAATTCACAGCCATCGATTGTCACCGGAAAATCTTTTTTATAAACAAAGGATGGAACATTTTCAAAAGATACGGATTGAACTTGATTACCCTCGTATTTCGCATAGGCAATCACCTCACCAGCTGGGCTGTCGATAATAAATTTCTCTTTCCCATTAGATAAATCGAACATCCCAGTCTCAATGCCAACAGTCATTACCGCGATGATTCCATGGCCGCACATCGTACTCCAGCCTTCATTATGCATAAACAGCACACCGAAATCTGCATGCGTGCTTGCCGGTGGTGTGATGATGCAACCATACATACCGTGATGGCCGCGCGGCTCATACATTAAAATTTCTCGAAGATGATCAAGATGTTCCATACAATAAGCCCGTCTTTCGAGCTGTGTTTCCCCTTTAATCTCTGGGAACCCGCCAGTAATAACACGAAGCGGCTCTCCATCCACATGCAAATCAACCGTTGTAAACATTTTACTAAAATTCATGATTTTCCTCCGATCATTAATTTTCTATTGTTTAGATAGTTGACTATTCACCTGTTCGCTGTACAAACTGTGTGTTCATCCTAAATTAAACTAGGACGGATCTCCCCTTCATAAGAAGAAGGAAAACCGCCCTATTTCTATTTAACCAACGTTTTTCTTATTTTTTGCAGCTTCATTTTTGATCTTTTCCTCCCAGAAATCAGCACCTTTAATACCAAGTTTAATTGGATCAAAGACTGGGTCTAAGCCTGCTTTTTTCTGAGTTTCATAGTCTTTAAATACTTTTAAGGCCGTTTTTGTTAAAAATAGAATGGCTATTAAGTTAAGCCAGCACATTAGGCCAAAGCCGAAGTCACCTAATCCCCATAACAAGGATGCATTCTCCACACTGCCGAAGTAAATCATTCCTAGGAAAAGAATCATTAAGCCTGTCCTTAGCCCTTTTAAATTTCTATTTCTGCCAAGGTAGAATAAAGTCGTTTCTGAAATATAGTAGTAAGCCATCAAAGTTGTAAAAGCAAAGAAGAAGATCGCAACGGCTACGAAAAATCCGCCAAATCCTGGGATAACGCTTTCAACGGCTGCCTGTGTCCACATTGGTCCAGCCTCAACGCCTGGAATGTTGTCAACAATCGGCTGTTGCTGACCTTCTGGTGTAATACTGTACATACCGGTGATTAGGATCATAAGTGCCGTAGCTGTACATACAACGATAGTATCAATATAAACAGAGAATCCTTGAACAAGACCTTGTTTGGCCGGATGGGAAACATCAGCAGCTGCTGAACTATAGGTACCTTCTCCGACACCGGCAACGTTAGAGAATACTGCCCGCTTAACTCCCCATGCAATAGCAGCTCCAATCATTCCGCCGAACATTTCATTAGCGCCAAATGCGCTTGAGATGATTAGCCACAGCATTGATGGAATTTCTGTTGCATTAGCAATTAATAGAATTAAGGTGATAATCACATAGCCCAAAGCCATGAATGGAACAACTTTTTCCGCAACAGAAGCAATTCGTTTAACTCCGCCGAAAATAATGACACCAATTAAAGCGACAAGAATAATACCAGTGATGCTTTTGTTTAGACCCAATGTGTTTTCAAATCCAACGGCTATAGTGTTGGCCTGTATGCCGGGGACGAAAACGCCATAGCAAATAGTAACAACAATCGCAACAAACACTGCAAACCACTTGATATTTAACCCTTTTTCGATAAAAAATGGTGTTCCGCCTCGATATTGATCTCCATCTTTTACTTTATAGACTTGAGCAAGAGTTGACTCAATAAAGGCACTTGCGCCTCCTAATATAGCCATAACCCACATCCAGAAAACTGCTCCCGGACCGCCAAATGCAATCGCAGTGGCTACTCCAGCAATATTTCCAATACCAACACGGCTTGCTAAAGACATAGCAAACGCTTGGAAAGAAGAAACACCTGATTCTGGATTACCCTTTTCCAAAAGAAGCTTGATCATTTCCTTAAAATATCTAATTTGCACAAAACGTGTCATAATGGAAAAAAACAATCCAGCACCAAGAGCAAATACCACTAATCCAAGGCTCCATACCATACCTGACGCTTTATTCACTAATTCTTCCATCCTATCCCTCCTCGAACTAGTCTTGATTAAACAATTCTATCTTTTTATATCCTTTTCAACAATAGTAATTTTCAGATAATAGTGAGTTTAGATGAGGACAGACCTGCTGCCCGCAGCTAGGGCATCTGGTCTGTCCCGTAAAGGACACGGGGACAGGCACCCTGTCCCACCGTAACCTGCTATTGGTTCAACACAAGGTCAGAACCGTTTTCCAAATAGAAGAATTATTGATCCTGCTTAATATTAACAAATACACTTTTCACTTCTGTGTAGTTTTGCAGGCCATACTCGCCGCCCATTTCGCGGCCGATTCCTGATTGTTTGTAGCCGCCGAATGGCATTGTTTCCCACTCGAGGCCAAAGTCATTAATCCAAACTGTACCTGATTGCAGCTTTCCTGCAATATAGTGGGCTTTTTTGATATTTTCTGTCCAAACACTTGCTGCTAAGCCGTAATCACTGTCGTTTGCACGTTTAATAACTTCTTCGATTGTGTCGAAAACAAAAATGGACATAACAGGACCGAAGATTTCTTCGCGGGCAATCACCATTTGATCTTCTACATCGGCAAAAACAGTTGGCTGCACAAAATATCCTTTTTCATATGCTTTTTCGCCGCCGGCTACAAGGCGAGCGCCTTCCTTTTTCCCTTGCTCAATATAGCTAAGAACCGTTTTATGCTGTTTAGCTGAAACAAGCGGTCCCATTTCTGTTTCAGGATCCATTCCAGGTCCTACTTTCACTGCTTTAGCTTTTTCTGCTAAAGCTTCTACAACACGATCATAGATGCCTCGCTGGACAAATACACGGGTACATGCACTGCAGTTTTGCCCGTGATTATACATCGTTCCGCTAAATGCCCCTTCGATAGCTTCATCAAGATTAGCATCATCTAAAATAATGGCTGGTGATTTTCCGCCAAGCTCTAGCGTAACACCTTTAATTTGCTCGGCAGCTTTTTTCATAACTTCTTTTCCAGTAGCTGTTGATCCAGTAAAGGCAACCTTATCAACATCTTTATGTGTGACGATAGCTTCACCGGCAATTCTTCCAGATCCCGGTACAATGTTTACAACACCGTCTGGAAAACCTGCTTCTTTAAAAAGCTTTCCTGCATATAGAAGAGATAGCGGTGTTTCAGTTGCCGGCTTGATAACGACTGTACAGCCGACAGCTAGTGCGGATCCAAGCTTCCAGGCAGCCATGGCGAGCGGGAAGTTCCATGGAATAATTTGGCCTACAACTCCAACCGGCTCATGTACTGTGTAAGTAACATAATCCTTTGAAATTTGCGTAGTCTTGCCGAATAGTTTTGTTGCCCAGCCTGCATAGTATCTGAAATGCTGAACAGTTCCATCGACGTCATCTGCCAAAGCGACTTCATATGGTTTACCATTATCCAATGATTCCAGCTGGGCTAGCTCTTCACGGTTCTCTTCTAAGAGATCAGCAAATTTATAGATGATCCGGGAGCGCTCAGCCGCATCCATCTTTGTCCATTCACCTTCATCAAAGGCCTTTCTTGCAGCAGCTACCGCAGCATTGATATCTTCCTCTTGTGCTTCACTCACTTCAGCAATCACTTCTTCATTTGCTGGATTTAAAACAGCAAACGTCTTGCCGCTAATCGATGGCACATACTCACCGTTAATATATAAACCTTTTACACCTTCTAAAAACTCCTGCACCTTTGGCTTCAATGTGTAATTAGTCGCTTGCATACTATCTCTCCTTCACAAATTTATTCATCTAGAAATCCCGCGCTGGCTTTAACGCTTTAAACCATCGGGGGTCAGGCCCCCATTGCGTTAATGCCTTAAACTAATGCAACAATCGCCGGGGGTCAGGCCCCCATTGCGTTAATGCCTTAAACTAATGCAACTGATAGGTCAGCTAATAGTTCTTTTAATTGCTGATCTTCTTCAGGTGATAAGCCTAGACGAGGGTAACGTGCAGGTCCTCCAGCCTGGCCAGTTAATTCCATGGCTCTCTTCACGATTTGCACGTATTTTCCTGATCCCTCTAGGAACGCACACAGCGGTAAAATACGGTCATTGATTGCCCATGCTTCTTCAAGCTCGCCGTTTTGGAAATGGTTATACATGTCTGTTACAAGCTTTGGCACGATGTTTCCTGCCACAGAAATCCAGCCTGTTGCTCCAACGAGGTAAGACTCCATAACAAGTTCTTCCGCGCCGCAGAATACTTCAAAGTCTCCCTTTCCTTTTCTTGCAAGATCTCTAACTTTACCAATCTCGCCGCTAGATTCCTTGATATGTGTTACATTTTCGCAATCCTTGCCAATCTGAAGCATTAATTCTGTGCTCATATTAACGCCGGAAGTAAATGGGTTGTTATAAAGCATAATTGGCAGATTCACAGCGCTGGAAACTTCTTTGAAATGGTAATAGATTTCATTTTCCTTTGGCTTCATGTAATAAGGGTTGATGATTAAGGCAGCATCAGCTCCATGTGCTTCTGCCTGCTTTGTATATTCGATCGTTTCTTTTGTTGTTTCTGCAGCTGTACCAACGATAACTGGAATACGGCCGTTTACTTCTTTCATAACCGTTTCTACCATTTGGAATTTTTCTTCTTTTGATAGACTGACAAATTCACCAGTGCTTCCGTTGATAACGATGCCTGCTACGCCTTGGTCTATGAAGTAATTGACGTTGTTTTTTACTCCTGCCCAATCAATTTCTTGTTCCTGTGTCATTGGTGTAATTAATACTGGATAAGCTCCTCTGATTGTTGTCATTTTAATTTCCTCCTGTATGATTAATAGTTTTTTATTTAGTTGTGTTAACTTAACAAAGCCGTTGATTTCCGCTCCAGGCACTGCGCTTTCCTGGGGGCATTTTGTGAGCCTCCTCGTCGCATTCGCTCCTGCTCACGTCTCACTTCAATGCTGATCCCCAAGGAGTCTTCGTGCCTTCCGCTCCAATCAACTAGTTCCTAACTTTTAACAATGTAATTATTTTAATAAAAACCCTGCAGCTAAAGGATCTGTTGGATCTAGCACATAGCTCTGCATCCCTGTAATAAATCCGCGGGCTTTAAAAACAAACTCAAAACCGGCTTCATTTTGTGCTGAAAGCTCTGCTGTCAATTTGCCATTAAAAATGCTTTCATTTTCAATTGGGCTATCTGCAGGTACATCGCCATTTCCTATTAAATAGGCGCTGCAGGCAGCGAGTGTGCCAAAGCCTGGTGAACGCACAATATAATTGTCCGGACGGAATGTGACCGTTTTGATTTTGCCTTCACTTTTTTGCGAATGATCCAGCAAAATCACTCGATCAACCGATTTGCCTTCTAAAGCTTCAATCGCCTTCTGTCCCCATTGATTAATCTCAGGAAGGTTCTCCGTCTCAATTTCAAAAGGCAGCTCCGCCTTATCAAAAATTGCATATACCTGATCGCCTTGAACAAGCGTAACTTCTGTCTGTACGTCTAAATAGGAAACTGCTGCATTAGTTGCAACAATCTTGAATGCTCCACTTTCCAATTCGACGGATTTCACCTCATCGTCTTCCATAGCAGCAGTAATCTTAACGATGCCGCTGACCGTTTCAATGCTATATTCGTTTGATGGCTTTGCCTTCAGCTGGCCGCATTCCAGCAATGCTGTTATAACAGCAACTACTCCGCCATATTGCACCGTAAACGTTCTGCTGTGATCGAAAAAGACAACTGCTGCATCTGCCCCGCTCTTAAAAGGCGGAACAACCAAACAGCCATTTAACCCGGCAAACCCGCGCGGCTCATTTAATAAAAGTTTAATCTCTTCCTCATAGACAAGCGGAAATTGCTCATTTAACTCCTGCAAACTCTGATAATGGACAAACGGCGCATCCTTAATGATGCGGAAGGCCTCGCCTGCTACGTGAACATCCGTTGCTGTGTATGCCTTTTGAATTTTCATTTCACATCCTCCATTTCATGTTCCATTGGGGGAATGAGTAAAAAGCCTTCTTTAAGCGGGTCTTCCTCGTTATAAAAGAACCTGTGCATTCCCATCAGCCATGCTGAACCAGCGATTCTTGTAATAACAGCCTCTACACCCTGCACATCGGCAGTTTCAAGGACGCGTCCGCGGAATAAAGAACCCACAATACTTTCATGTACAAATTCTTCGTCAATGCCTATTTCCTTTTTGGAATAGAGAACTGATAATTTGGCTGATGTGCCTGTGCCACATGGAGAACGGTCAATCCCGCCCGGCGGGACAACTACCGTATTTTTCACATCTGCTTCTTCATGAGTCGGCTCTGTGAAAAACTCAATATGAGTCAAGCCGCGAATAAATGGGTGCTGCGGATGAACCACATCTGTTGTTTCATTGATCGTGTTTCTAATTTTAATTGCTTTCTCGATAATCCTTGACGCGTTCTCTGGAATTAGCTCCAATCCAACAGATTTCGCATCAATAATTCCATAGAAATTACCGCCATACGCAATGTCTGCCTCAACTGTTCCAATTCCTTCAACATCTACAGAAACACTTTTTAATAAGAAGGCGGGGACATTGCAGAAGGAAACCTCTACCGCTTTTTTGTTTTCCACCTTAATATCTGCTTCTACAAGGCCTGCTGGTGTATCAATTTTGATTGAGGTAACTGGCTCTTGCACTGGGATAAGCCCTGCTTCCACTAATGCTGTACAGACACCGATTGTGTCATGGCCGCACATTGGCAAATACCCGCCAGTCTCGACATAAATAACGCCGATATCTGCTTCAGGATGACATGGTTCTGTCAATAATACCCCTGACATGACATCATGCCCTCGCGGTTCGTTCATCAACAGCTTGCGGATCCAGTCATACTCCCTTTGCATATGGAGCATTTTCTCAGACATGGTTGCCCCTTTTAGCTCAGGGAGTCCGCTTATCAAAGTCCGGGTGGGGTTGCCGCCCGTATGTGTATCAATGGTCGTAAAAACTCGATTTGCCTTCATCAGCTCAACACCCTTTCCGTAAATCGGGAGAACCTCAGCGGCTCAGTAGGGATGCATGTTTCCTTGTTATTAAGCATCTCCTCTATCACTTTTCCAGTGACAGCGGCAAGGCTGATTCCGTCTCCCTCATGGCCGGCTGCTATATAATAATTTGGAATTCCTTCAACCTCTGAAACAATTGGCAAATGATCCTCCGTCCATGGGCGCAGGCCTGCATAGGAGCGAATAACCATCATGTCAGCCATTTTTGGATAAAATCTGATGGCACGATTGGCAATGCACTTAATAATTTCGTTGTTGACCTTTGTATTAAAGCCAACAAACTCACGGCTGCTTCCAATTAGGAAGTTTTGGCTTTCTGTTGGTTCAAAAACAAGGGCAACCCCGTATTTTTCTGTAATCGGATCAACCTGGCGCTTGCCTCCAAACTTGGAAATCAAGTAACCAAACTCCATAACCTTTCTTGGCCCAACAAATTCCTGGCGCGACGCGACAATAATGTGGCCCTTTCTTGGTTTAATCGGAATTGACAAATCCAGCATCTCGCCGATATATGGAGCCCAAACCCCTGCAGCATTAACGACATTTTTCGCCGTAAACACCCCGTTGGATGTTTCGACGGTAAAAGTGCCGTCTGCTTCCCTTTTCATTCCGGTAACAGCTGTTTGCTTATGGGCTTTAGCCCCCATTTTCTTTGCACCTTCAAGAAGGTTAAAGGCAAGAAGGTATGGGTTAACGGTCGAGTCTGTTGCACACTCTAAACCGCCCAATAAATCATCTGCAAAATACTTGGAATCTTGGCGAATATCCTCGCGGTCCAGCATTCTAAACGGCAGCCCAGCCTCCTTCTGGCGGTCTACCCATTTTTGTGCAGCGATCATTTCTTCCTCAGTCTCACAGACAAGAATGCTTCCAGGAGCGCGGTATTCAAATGGATGTTCTAATTCTCTGCTTAGTTCATCAACTAGTTTCTGACTGACCAGCGACATTTGACTGTCAAAGCCAGGGTCTTTATCTATTGCTAGAATATTTCCATCACAGCGGGAAGAAGTGCCGCTGACGAATTCACCTTTTTCAATAACCGTTACGTCTCTTCCAGATTTGGCAGTATAATAGGCAATTGCACAGCCTATGATTCCTCCGCCTATAACCAAAACGTCACAATGATGTCCCACAAAAACCAATCTCCCTTCGTCTGGTTGCATGCTGTTATTAATGCAAAATGCGTGCCAATTATTTTAAGCTTGCATAAAACGACAATTTTCAGTTAAATATTACAATGATTTAAAATTTTTGATTTCAATTTACTTTTAATTTTAAAAAAATTTGATAAACTAGTGTATAAAAGATTAAACAGTGTAAAAATTTTTATACACTACAGGAGGCTGTCATGTTTGCATTACCGTCAGTCAAAGAAATAATTGAAAATAATTTAATTCAGCTAAACCGAACACAGGATGAGAAGGATTTAAAGAGGGTTGATATAAATGATTCCTTCTCAGTATTAACAAAGGCCTTCAAAAGCTCCCAGGCTGTTGCTGTCATAGACTCCTACGGTCAAACGCTTGGCTGCATCACAATTGAGCAGGTCGTTGAATTTCTGCATGATTCCTATAATCAGTTAAAAGCTTTCTATGAAACTGTCATTCATACAATGGATGCTTCGGTGACAGTCATTGATGGGGATGAACGCGTCCGTACTTGGACAGAAGGGGCAGAAACCATCTTCTCTGTCAGCAAAGAAGAGATTATGGGGAAGCCAATAACAGATTTCTTTGAACATCATAATCTTGAAATTTTGGAATCGCTGCACAGCGGAAAAACCATCCGGGGACAGCAGCATCAGCCAAGATCTGATCTATTTGTCCTTATTAACGCAAACCCTGTTTATTTTAATGAAAAAATAATCGGGGCTGTTGTTTCCGAAACTGATGTGACCAACCAAGTCGTACTGAATGAAAAATTATTTAATATGTCAACTGAGGTGCACCGTTTAGAACAGGAGATGGCTAAGTATAGACCATCCGATCCCTTTAATATCATTAAAGGCAAAAGCGCTGTCATGGAAAAAACGGTGCAAATGGCGAAAAAAGTGTGCTCTGTCAGGTCAACCGTTTTGATCTTAGGAGATAGCGGTGTCGGCAAGGAGGTCTTTGCCAAAGCCATACATGAGGCAACTGAAGGGCCTGACGCACCGTTTATTTCAATTAACTGCGGCGCTATCCCTGCTTCATTATTTGAAAGCGAATTATTCGGATATGACCGGGGCGCCTTTTCCGGTGCGGATCATAGAGGAAAAAAAGGTAAGATCGAGCTGGCTAAAGGCGGCACCCTTTTTCTTGATGAAATTGGTGAAATGCCATTAGATATGCAGGTTAAGATGCTGCGTGTACTTCAGGAAAGAAAGTATTATAAGGTCGGCGGCGAAAAGGAAATGGAAACTGATTTTCGGGTCATTGCCGCAACAAATAGAGATTTAAGAGAACTAATGATGGAAGGTCAATTCCGGGAGGATTTATACTATCGGCTCAATGTCGTCAGCTTAAAAATTCCTCCGCTAAAAGAACGCCGGGAGGATGTCGTTGAACTCATTCACTACTTTTTAAATGACTTTTCATTGCGCTACCAGCGGCCGATCCATCATTTTTCACAGGAAGTCATGCAGGAGATGCTCCAATATGATTGGCCAGGAAACGTTCGGGAGCTGCGTAATGTTGTGGAAAGGCTTGTTGTTTTTGCGACAGATGGCGTCATTCGGAAGGAATATTTGCCATTCCATCCCATGACGAACCATTCCTCTACAGCTGATGCAGAGCTTCAGGAAAGCTTTATGGAATTTGATACACTCATCTTGCCTCTTCAAGAAGAAATGGATCAGCATGAAAAGAAGGTGCTCGAAAAAGCATTGGCAGTTACCCATGGCAATAAGCTTGAATGTGCGAAAAAACTGGGGATCACAAGAGCAACTCTATACAATCGTCTCAAACGTCTAGGACTAAGCTAGCTGCGTGAGGCCCTTTATAAGTTGGTACGATTTTTGCATATATTTTTAACATATGATTGAAGGGGAGGATTTCCAAATGAACAACAAAGAAGCACTTGTGATCTGCCGTTGTGAAGAGGTTACCTATGGACAGCTTTGCGCAACAGCGGAAGAACATCAATGCACAGCCAGGGAACTAAAGCTTAGAACAAGGGCGGGAATGGGTTTCTGCGGAGGACGTACTTGCAGAGTGATGGTCGATCGAATCATTGAGAGTGCCATACCTAATATAGAAAAAGGCGAAATTCCATTAAAATATCAGCCTCCAATTCGCCCGGTAACATTTGGAACAGTAGGTGAAAATAATGACTAGAATTATAGATCATCCAGTTTTAGGGAAATTAGAAGATAGAAAAAAGATTCCATTCACATTTGATGGAAAAGAGTATGAAGCCTATGAAAATGAAACCATTGCTGCAGCCATGCTGGCAAACGGCGTGAGAACGCTGCGTGTTCATGAGGATAGCGGAACACAAAGAGGATTCTACTGCAACATCGGCCACTGTATGGAATGCCGTGTAAAAGTAGACGGACAGGCTAATGTAAGAGCTTGTTTGACCGTTGTAAAGGAAAATATGGCGGTTGAAAGCGGGAAACAGCATCCTAATATTGTCAAAAGGATGGTGGAGGAACAATGATGGATGTTATCGTAATCGGAGCTGGACCAGCCGGTTTAGCTGGTGCCATAGCCTGTGCTGAAAACGGCTTAAAGGTCACCGTCATTGATGAGTTTGTCAGACCAGGCGGGAGATTAATCGGCCAGCTGCACCAGGAGCCATCAGGCGAATGGTGGAATGGAATCAAAGAATCCGAGCGTCTTCACAATGAAGCTCAAAATCTATCTGTAGATATCCGCTGCGGCGTTTCTGTCTACAACCTTGAAAAAGACGAGGATGGATGGAATGTTCATACAAATATCGGAACACTGACCGCACCTTATGTGCTAGTAGCAACTGGAGCAGCAGAGTTTCCAATTCCAGTGCCAGGCTGGACACTCCCGGGCGTCATGTCCATAGGGGCAGCACAGGTCATGACGAATGTCCATCGTGTTGAGGTCGGGAAAAAGGGAATTATTATTGGAGCTAACATTCTAGCATTTGCGATTTTAAACGAGCTGCAATTAGCCGGAATTAATGTGGAACGGATTGTTCTTCCGGAAAAAAGCCCGCTTAGCCAAAATGCCGGAGAACCAGAGGAAGTCATGAAGTCGCTTCTAAACGCGGCCCATCTGGCTCCATCTCCGCTTTTACGCTTCGGCAGCCGTTTTATGAAAAATGAAGGGTTCCGTAAATTAGGAATGAAATTCTTCCCTAAAGGTGGCGTCAAGGTGAATGGCACACCACTGCAGCTGAGAAAAGCGGCCCTGGAAATTTTGGGCAAGGATCAGGTCGAAGGTGTCCTTACAGCAGATATTGATGCAAGCGGAAATGTCATCAAAGGAACGGAAAAGATTTATGAGGCAGATTTTGTATGTATCGCAGGAGGCTTGTATCCATTAGCTGAGCTGACAGCGGTTGCCGGTTGCCCGTTCCAATACATTCCAGAATTAGGCGGACATGTTCCGCACCATTCAGAAAAAATGGAAACCCCGCTCGAAGGATTATTTGTCGCAGGCAACATCACTGGCATTGAAAGCGGAAAAATCGCCATGGCCCAGGGAACCACTGCAGGTATTTCGATTGCCATGCACGCAGGAAAAGGCGGCGCTAGCATTGACGAGGAACTTAAAAAGGCAATGAAAAATGTCCATACTGTCCGTCAGAACGCTGCTATTCAATTCAACCCGGAGATTGCGAACGGCCGTAGAAAGATTTATGAGCTGTGGAATGAGCTATACGTGGAGAAACAGGATACTTTACAAAAGATAGGATAATAAATTCATGCAAAGAACTGCAGCTTTTTAAATGACTGCAGTTCTTTTTTTACTGTTATACATTTTGAAAATCAATAACAGATTCGCCTCCAAGCGAAACTTGCTGGCCTATTTGTTCTTTAAGGGCTTTTTCATATAGGTATCTAGCTGCAGCAATATCCGCTACTGCTAAACCTACTGATTTGAAGACAGTAATCTCTTCATCATTTTCTCTTCCCGCCGCTTTGCTGCTGATGATTTCTCCCAATTCGGCATGAATGCCTGCCGGGCTAAATACACCTTCTTTTATAGGGATTAAAAGATCTCCCGCCTCACTTAATGAGGACTTTCTTGATTCAACAACAACTTTATTTGCATTTGCAATAACATGGGAAGGCAGTTCCTGCATCGCAGGACGGTACGATCCAATCGCATTAATGTGAACGCCTGGTTTCAAACGCTTGGAAAAAACGGGGGTTTCTGAACTTGTAGAAGTAACAATGATGTCTGCACCTTCAATTGCCTCATCAGCATTTTGATGAACAGAAACAGGAATAGAATGACGTTCTTTCACATAATTTGCTAAAGCTTTTGCCTTTCCTTCACTCCGATTATACAATCTTACCGATTCAATATTTCGAACGGCCATAACCGCTTCTAATTGGCCAACGGACTGCTCTCCCGTACCAATTAAGGCAAGCACCTTAGCATCCCCGCGGGCCAAATATTTTGTTGCCGCTCCAGATAATGCACCTGTTCTCATGACTGTTAGATAGGAACCCTCTAAAAGCGCGATTGGCTCTCCCGTTTTATTGCTGATTAACAGCACAACCCCATTGATCGTTTTCTTTCCAATCGCTTTATTATTTGGGAATGTACCGACATACTTCATCCCAAGACTATCGATATCCTCTGCAACCGAAGGCATGAATATCGCATTGCCCTGTGCTTTATCAACTTGCAGCACTGTCCGCACTGGTGTCATTGACCGCTGGCAGGAATACTCTTCCAAGGCGTTCGATACTGCATCAATCAACTCGGGCATTTTTATTAATTTTTGCTGATCATTTGAACTTAAAACTAACATGTCGAACCTCCTATATAATTAGCTCTTAAATACTCAAAGTATCTCTTTTTAGCATTTCTAAGATGGTTTCGCATGGCCTTCTTGGCCCTTTCCTGTTCTTTAAGCTCAATTGACTTATATACTTCGAATTGTTTCTGCCGGATACTGTTAATTTAAATCATACTAGGATCAAGGTCAACAAAAATGACTAAATATTCATAATAATATAAATAATGATTTACCCTATGCGCCTTTATAAAAACACGAAAATTGACATAAAAAAGTCAAGAAATTCTTTGATTTCTTGACATCATTACGCTATTAAATCTTTATTTTTAAATTCTATCCAATCCGAATTAACTCAGTCGGGAAGGATGTGAGCTTTCTTCCATTTCCATCTTCATCAATATAAACATTTTCCTCAATCCGAACTCCGCCATATCCTGGGATATAGATGCCCGGTTCAATAGTGAATAATAAACCGCTTTCTGCAAGGGTTTCATTGTTTTCATGAATGGATGGATCTTCATGAACCTCGATTCCTAAGCCATGTCCGACACGGTTGTTAAAATACTGACCATATCCCGCTTCCTTAATCACATTTCGTGCGGCAATATCAAACTGCCCAAGAGGAGTACCTGCCTTGACAGCATTAACACCCGCTTCAGTTGATTGACGGACAATTTCATAGATTTCCCGCTGCTTTTCGGTTTCTTCGCCAATGACAAAGGTACGCGTAATATCAGAGCAGTATCCATCTGCGATGACACCCATATCAATTAGCAAGAAATCACCTTGATTAATGGTCTTGCTGCCTGGCACACCATGAGGCAGAGCTGCCTTCGCTCCGGACAAGACGATGGATGAGAATGAAGGGCCGTCAGCTCCAAATCTTCTCATCAAGTATTCAAGTTCAGCTGTTAACTCAGCCTCTGTCATTCCTGCTTTAACTCTTTTAATTCCTTCACCCATAACCTTTTCGATCAAATGAATGGCGTGCTGAACCTTTACGATTTCCTCTGGGCTTTTTTTCATTCTTTGGCTTGCAATAAACTCGCCAATATTTTTGTAGGTGAAATCTTTAAAGAAATATCCTAGCTGTTCCTGATGGTAAAGGGTAATAGCTTTTGTTTCCAAACCGATCATCTTCACATCGCTGCCAATGGTATCCACTAGCACCTGATATGGATTCACTTCATCAGAAATCGGCACAATTTGCTGTATATAGGAGCAATCATCTGCAATTTCCTTGTCCAATGCAGGTACAAACAAATATTCCTGCTGTCTTTTCAAATCAACAACCAGCGCCATAAATCTCTCATGCGGATCGGAATTAAATCCGGTGTAATAGAATACGTTTTTTGGATCTTTGACGATTGCCAGGTCTGTTCCTAGAGTTTTTAAATAGTTTGTCAATGCTTGTAATCTAGATTTATATTGTTCTTGCAAAGATGTTCACTCCTTAATTTAAAACATGAAGGCAATTCTTTATTATACAGAGAATGGTTTTATTCTACTATTTGTTGACAACGTCTCTCATGTCAGAAAGGTCTGTTTCAGTTACTGTAAATTGGTCAGGTCTAACACTTGCTTTGATTTTCATTCCAGCCAGATACACGACTCCGGAAATAATTAGTGATTGGATAGCAGGAACTCCCATTGGAAATTCATATTGTGTTAGGTAACCAACCACTGCACCTACAACTAATGCAAGTGTAGCAATCCAGTTCCATCCCGATTTATCAACCCAGGTCTTATTTCGAATAAAGAAGAAGTCAGCAAACATAACAGCAGCAATAGCAGGATAAATGACACTTAATAGAATTAGAAAATCCATGAAATAATCTAGTATACCTGCAACGGCTAATATGATACCGACGAGGGAGCCTCCTATGGTCAGCCAAGCTCTGCCTTTTCCTGAATCAATATTAAACATATTTGCTGCAGCAAGACCGGTTGAATAGCAAGCAACTAATTGGCTAGTCCATAACGCCAGCCATAAAATAAGGAAGCCCCAAA
The DNA here is from genome assembly GCF_058792595.1 of Cytobacillus sp. MT66. NCBI lineage: Bacteria > Bacillati > Bacillota > Bacilli > Caryophanales > Bacillaceae > Cytobacillus > Cytobacillus sp. MT66. The sequence continues at coordinate 345,781 of NZ_JBXAFB010000006.1, read as the reverse complement.
ATGGAAAGCCTAAGTCGTGCATAACCGCAACAATATCTGCATTCCCAACGCCAACTGACATTACAGCACCAGTCAAAAAGAAGACAAACCCAATGATGATTATACCAAGAGGAATCAGAATTTGGTCCTTAACCTTTGGTTTTGAATACCTCGTATAATCGGATGCAATTAACCATTGAGCCACATTCGCACCGAGGATAAGACTAACTGCTCCCAAAAATGTCATCGACGGCTCCGGATTCCACGAAGAAATCTTTTCCCAGCCCGCTCCTTTTAATGAATAAAATACTCCAGCAAATATTAGTAAGAGGCCTGCGGGAACAGCTAAATAATCTGTCCACTTCATAGAATTATAGCCAATAATCGCTGGTACGGAAAACAGAACACCGGCAATTAATGTTAATAAAGCCCAAAGTACCCATTGCTCTGTGTAATCAATCCCAAAAACCGCTGAAATAGCATTCCCGGCAACAGCTGTATTTACACCAAACCAGCCTACATTCATAATTACTAATGATAAACCGACAATAAACCTTGCCTGTACTGAACCAAAGCTAGTTCTGGCAATAACGGCTGAAGGAAGTCCTGTTTTTGCACCTAGGTAACCTTGAAGAGCATTACCGGCCCATTGAATTATTACAAGTCCAACTAGCAGGATAAGCAATATCTTAGATAGCCCAAAGCTTCCAGCTAATGCGGCTCCAATCATAATAACCGGAACGGAAAACTCCAAACCGCCAAATATAGTGGCAGGAACAATCCAGTGCTGCCGCTCAGATTCCGGAACCTTGGCCAGTGCTTTATCATCATCCATAGACGCCATGTATTTTCCCCCTTAAAATAAAAAAGTCTATTCTTCTAATCTTTCAATAAAAATTTTCTCTTTGCCCTCTAGCCATATTCTTTCCCCTATTTGGGCCAGTCTTCCAAACTCATGATAATCAACTTGTGCAAACACGTTAACGGGTTCACTTCCTCTATGGCTCCTAGCCAGCTCTGCACCATAGTAGATAGCTATTGCCTGTGGGTGTTCACCATCTTCTTCCCAGCTCCAATCCCTCCAATAGCAGACTTCGCCTATACTGGTATAAATGGTTTGATTCTCTCTTCGAGGCATATCTTTTTCCATGTAAGCGAAATTCACTTCCCTGCCAGACCATCTGGACTGGGTAACAACACTTTCCAAGGGCAGTGAGCTCCAGATTTTTTCACATGTTTGCGGTGCTTTATCTACAAGTAATCTAGCTGTTAAACTATCTCCATTCTCAAATCTAATCCGTATTCGCTTCAAAATTTTGCACATCCTCTTTTGCTTTACTTCATCATTCTTTCAATACCCAATTTTCCGTTTTACAAGGATAAAAAAAGGAAGGAAACACAAATAAAATATTTGAATCCTCCCTTATTCTCGGAAAAAGTGTATTCATAGCTGTCTGTTAAGCATTTGGATCTGACTATTCGCTAACGTATCCGTTCCTTAAATCTTTTTCCTTATCACTAGCGGATCTTTCCTCTAGTTTGCCGAAGCCTCCTCCGCCGCCAGTTTTGGCGATAATGATATCACCCTTTTTCACCTTTTTCCCATTAACTTTAAGAAGATGTTCACTCTTGCCTTCTGATACAATTTCTACATCAGGCTGAGCACCGGGCTGGCCGCCAAACAACCCCCATGCAGGAGTCTTAGATCTTTCAAACCAAAGTGAAACATAAGCCTCATCATTTAAAATCTCGTATTCCCGCACAACACCGAGACCTCCGCGATGTTTGCCTGCACCGCCTGAATTTTCTCTGAGTGCGTACTGATTGATTCTAATCGGATATTTTGACTCAAACACTTCAATCGGAAGGTTTTTGAAGTCTCCGCTCACATGGTTAATTAATGCGGATTGGCCATCTCCGGAATGAAACGCACCCCATCCGCCAGCAGTTGCTTCAACGCTCAAAAATGATTCATTTGTTTCCTCGTCCATTCCGGCAAAAGTTACAACCATTGAATCACCATAATGGGCCCCAGCTGCTTTTTCTTTCATAACAGGAGAAAGCGCTTTTATTATTAAATCGATTAGAATACCAAGCGGTGTAAAATACCATCCGCACGGAGCAGGCTCGACCGCATGGAATATGGTTGCTTCCGGTGCAATCACATTCATTGTCCTAAAGTTTCCGCCTGTTACCGGAGAATTAGGGCTAATTAAATCTTTAAATGCAACCCGGCATGCAGAGATTGTCTGAGCGTATCCGCAATTGGTCTGTCCAAACCGCTGTTTGCTTGAACCTGTTAGATCAATCGTAATATGTTCTCCCTCTACTATTACTTTAACTTTGACAAGTATTGGCTCATCCTTAACTCCGTCATTATCAAGATGTCCTTCCGCTTCATAAACTCCATCTGGGATACTTCTGATAACACTGCGGTCCATTTCCTCGGATTGCTTAAAAATATCATGAATGCAGCGATTAATCCGATCAATGCCAAAGCGAATGATGAGTTCTTTGAATCTTTTTTCACCTGTTCTGCAGGCTGCAATCTGCGCGTTTAAGTCTCCAAGTGCTGCCTCCTGGAAACGGTTATTTGAAACAATTAGCCGAATGACATCTTGAATTGGCTTTCCTTTATCATAAATTTTAGTAGGGAGGATGCGGATTCCTTCCTGATAAATACTTGTAGCATCCATTGGATAGCCAGGATCTTTTGAGCCAATATCAAGCCAGTGTGCACGGTTAGCAGTAAACCCTACCAATTCTCCATCAAAGAAAATAGGTGAAAAAACTGTGACATCATTCAAATGGGTTCCGCCAATATAGGAATCATTTAAAATATATACATCGCCATCATTGTAATTTTTGATTCCGCCAATCATTTGCGTAGTCACTTTAATACATTCATCGATGTTTCCAAGGAATATCGGCAAACCTGCAGACTGCCCCAGCAGCTCAACATCCTTGTTAAAAATACAAACGCTGCAATCTTTCATTTCATAAATGATTGGAGAGAAAGCACTTCTGGCAAGACTTGCATTCATTTCGTCAGCTGCAGAAATAAGTGCATTTCTTATGATTTCCGTTGTAACCGGATTCTCTAAATAAACCTGTTGCTGGATTGTCATACCAAGACCTCCTGTTCAGCTGTTTCTTTAACAATTTCGATATTCTGATATTCATCAATGCGAATAAAGTGGTTTGGCGGTATTACAAGTGTTGAGTTTTTATCTTCTACGATCGCTGGGCCATTGAAATAGTTTCCATTAATAAGTACATCTGTTGAATAGACCTTTGTTGCCTGTTCAACGTTATCCCAAACAACATTACGGGAAGATTTAGGCACAGCTTCCTGTTCAGAATGCACTTGTGATTTCACATATTCCACTTTCTCTAAATCTCCGAAAGCGGTCACTCTAAGGTTTACAGCTTCTATTAATCCTTTTGGATTATTGTGTCCATAAATTTCCAAGTGTGCTTTGTGGAAATTTTCTTCAATTTCTTCAAAGTTATTAGAGTCATTTAATATATTAATCGTGTATTCCTGTCCTGTATAACGAATATCAATACTGTTTTGGAAACGTATTTGACCCGTTTCAATATTCTGCTGATTCAGCACCGTAATAGCTTCCTGTCTCATTTCATCATACAATGATTCTACTTCTGACAGATTAACCTGATCACTGCCGGATACATAGTTTCTCACTGTATCGAATCGAATGTCAGTCTGAAGCATTCCCCACGCTGAGAATGTACCGGAAACACTAGGAACGAATACTTTTTTCATATCTAGCAGATCAGCTATTAAAACAGCATGCATTGGGCCCGCACCGCCAAAAGCAACAAGTGTAAATTCACGAGGATCAATCCCGCGCTTTACTGTCAAAGTACGAATGGCATCAGCCATTTTTGCATTGGCAATATCACAAATTCCTTCTGCTGTCTCCTGTACAGACAAGCCGATTTGATCTGCCACAGACTTAACAGCTTCAATGGCAGCCTGCTTATCAAGCTTTATATCTCCGCCTAAAAAGTTATTTTCATCAATTCGTCCAAGGACTAGATTTGCATCAGTAACCGTTGGCTGTGTGCCGCCTTTGCCATAACAAGCCGGTCCCGGTGTTGACCCTGCACTTTTAGGACCAACTCTTAGTCCGCCTGCTTCAATCCAAGCAATAGAACCGCCGCCTGCACCAATTGTATGTATATTAACCATTGGTGAAAGAATAGGGAAACCTTCCATATTTATTTCTGCTATTACATCTGGCTCGCCATCAATAATCATGCTGACATCAAAACTAGTGCCGCCCATATCTACACAAATTAAGTTCTTATCACCAGTTAGTTTGGTTATATTCATTCCGCCAATCGTACCGCCAACTGGTCCGGACATTAGTGTCTGCAGCGGCAGCTTTTTTGCAATTTTTGATGTCATGACACCGCCATTTGACTGCATGATATAAATGTCCTTTTTGAACCCTCTTTTTTCAACTTCTTCTTCTAAAATAGCTAAATACTTCTTCACGATAGGTGCAATATAAGCATTAATAACAGTGGTGCTTACACGCTCATATTCGCGCCATTCTCTTGCAATATCACTTGATAGGGAAACAGGAATATCAAGCTCTCTCCCAATAACAGTGCGAATATGGTCTTCATGATCAGGATTACGGTAAGCGTGCATGAGGCAAACAGCAACCGCATCATATTTTTTCTCTTTTAACTCCCCAATGATCTGGAGAAGATTTTCCTCATCCAAAGGTTTTATTACAGAGCCATCGAAGGTAACTCTCTCATCTATCTCGTAAATATGCTCGCGCGCTACTAGAGTAGCAGGCTTATTGAATTGGATATTGTACATTTCCGTACGGTTAGCCCTGCCTATTTCGTATACATCTCTAAAACCCTTTGTAACAATAAGAGCCACATTTGCTCCTTTTCTTTCAAGGAAAGCATTTAAACCAGATGTGGTTCCATGGACAAAATATTCGATGTCACTTAAGTCATCTACATAATGTTCAATACACTCTAAAACACCTTCTGCTAAATTATGTGGGGTTGTTAGCGCTTTCTTTGTATGATAAACATTCTGCACGCGGTCAAAGATTACTAAATCAGTAAAGGTACCTCCAATATCTACACCCAGCCGATAACGCGACATTTTGTTTTTCCTCCTTTTATACATATACTGTAATTTTTGTAAGACTGTAACATAAAAAGCATACATTAGCCTAAGGTAAGCAGTAGCTTTGGGACCGAAACATTCCTCCTTTCAAGTATCGATTTATGTAACATTAATTAAAAATAACAGGGGTTACAACAGATAAAATTACGGTTTCCTGATCCAAAGGATTTTCCCACATATGAAGATGTGTGGATGGAAAGTGAATGGCGTCACCCTCCCGCAAGTAGTATTCATTCTGATCAACACTTATAAGCACTGCACCTTTTAAGACATAGTAAAATTCTTCTCCCGGATGCTTGACAAGCTCCTTATCCTTTTGATGCGGCTGCATCGTAATTAATAAAGGCTCAATTTTTTTGTCAGTAAAATCGCTGCTCAGCCTAATATAAGTAGATTCTGAGCTTTCTATCTTAAAAGGCTTTTGATCTTCTTTTTTAACAGCGTAATTTACATTCTCAGGCTCCTCGAAAAAATAAATCATCTTTACTCCGAAAGCATCAGCAATTCTTTTTAGAGAAGTAATGGCCAAGGAGGAGTTCCCTCTTTCAATTTGAGACAAAAAGCTTACCGACAAATCAGTCTTTTTACTCAGTTCCTTTAAGGTCATTCCATGTTCGAAACGCAGCTGCTTAATCTTTTGGTAGATTTCCTCCATAGGTTAATTCCTTTCTTTAAATAAAGAAAATTTACAGTATTTCTAAAATTCGTTTTAATTCTATCATAAATTTAAAGGTATTTAAATACACTTTTCAAAAAATTTAACCTAGTTAGAATTCAATGTGTTTCTAAGACAATAAAAAAAAGCGGTAAAATTACCGCTAATTTTTTATAAAACAATTAATTCCTTAGTAAACGTCATTAAATTCAAACTGCCATTTTCAGTCACAATTAAATTGTCCTCAATTCGCACGCCGAATTTGTCCTTTAAATAAATCCCGGGTTCTATCGTAAAAGCCATTCCCGGCCGGAGAACCATTTCATTCTTTTGCATAATAAACGGCTCTTCGTGTCCATTTAGGCCGACACCATGACCAAGCCTGTGTGTGAAATATTCGCCATAGCCTGCTTCGCGAATAATCCCTCTAGCTTCTTCATCGATGTCATGAATTTTTACTCCGGGCTTAATTTTGTTAATCGCTGATTCATTTGCTTTTTTAACAATTTCATATACATTTTTCATTTCGCCTGTAACAGATCCAACACCAACGGTTCTTGTAATATCCGCGACATAGCCATTATAAATAGAACCATAATCAAGGACTACAAGGTCGCCTTTTTCAATGACTTTATTTGATGCCCGTCCATGGGGGAGCGCCCCGCGATAGCCTGAGGCAACAATAGTTTTAAAAGGGGTTCCTTCAGATCCTCTTGTTCTCATTTCAAATTCGAGCCTTGCGGCAACAGCAAGTTCACTTACACCAGACTGAATATATGGAAGGGTTGCGGTTAAGCTTTCCTCGACGATTTGGACAGCCTTTTGCATATGCTTCATTTCTTCCTCTTCTTTATACATGCGGATCGCAGGAATAAGCATGCCCAAATCGACGCTCTCTTCAAAGTCCAGTTTCTGTAAGAACCTTTCCTCGCGTACTCTTGTTTCTCCGTATACATAGCCAACCTTTTGCAGATGCCCCATTTTATTTTTTAGCTGCTGAAGAGCCATATTAGGCCCTTCCTCATCTGAGTAATAAAAAATAGATCCATCTGTTTCGCCTTCTACCTTATTTAACTCAACGGCAGGGACAAGAAAGTGCATGTCCCCAGCACTTGTAACCAATGCCAAGGTCAGCCGTTCGCTTGCATGGAGAGGAATCCCTGTAAAATAATACATATTTTCTGATGGAACAAAAATGACTGCCTCTAATTGATGATCCTTCATTAGTGAAAGGAGCTTGTTTACTCTTGTTTCTAGCATTAAAATTCCCCTAACAGTATTAACTCATTATTTTCCAATCTTAAAGATGGAATTAAAGAAGCTGTATAACGCGTCTCCAGCGATAAACCCAGCGGCTAAAATAGTCATTGGTGTTTCCGCCTCTTTTCCTTTCCATTTTAACACTGAGAATCTAATTAAAATACCGACCAATACTGCCCATCCAGCAATAGGATTGGTCAGTAATAAACCTGTCGCGAACAAAACACCCATTTGTCTTTTTGAGCCGCCAATCAATTGAAGCAACGCACCTGGGATTGCCCAGATCAATAATTGTTTTGCGATGTCAGGAGAAACCCCTGATTCGATAGTTGCAGCATATACGTGGTTAACCGGTGGTATGGCACCTCGAGAGAAAAAGCTTTCATAGGTCAGCAAGACAACGATGGCTGCCACGGAAAAGCCAATCATTCCCGCATAAAGCTGCTGGCGTCTGCCCTTTCGCTCAAAGTCTGGATCGCTGCCGTTTCCACGAAGCATATAGCCCGTCTTTAAATCATAGCCCATATCCGCAAAGGCAACACCTGTTGATGCACTGAAACCGACGAGCAGCGCAAGAGCAGGAGTAGGGAATCCAATTAAAATACCAATAATAAGTGTAATTAAAGCAACAGCAAAGGCAGGGAACCAGCCTGCATGCATGGCCGCAATACCGACAATTAATTCATGGGCAAAGGCTGCAATAGCTGCAAATAACAGAAAGCCCGCAATCATTCCAGGAGACATATCTGTAATAACTCCGCCCATAAAGGCTAATAGCAAGGCAATAGCAAGGTAGGCGATAAATCCGTAGCCAAAGCCTTGGCCAATATCCTTTTCAGATCGGGTATACTGTACCTCTTCCAAAGCTGCGGCCGTCTCATCCTTTGCTTGTCCGACATTCGTATGGACTTTCTTCTTTTTGAAGATTAAGAAAACGACTTGGAATAAAGCAACAATGCCGGCACCGATCATAAACCCATGGGGAATGTAGTGCTCGCTAATATCAAATCCAAAAAGCGGAACGGAGTAGCCTTTTAATAAAAGACCAATACCAAACATGGTTAATGCCCAGATATTTCCAATAAATGCAACACCGAAGGCAGACATTGGAACCTTCAAAATCGATCCTAAAATCCCGATTCCGATTCCGACGGTCAATAATTTCGCCCTTTTCCCCCCTTCATCACCGGCCTTAATTGATTCAGCCGTCGCGATTCCCGGCGGCCAGGCTTCTTTAGCAGGAAAAACCTTCGTATCGAAAAATTTATAAAGTAAAATAGCATCTAAAAACATGGCAAGTGTTACGCCAATAAATAACGGGATCACTAATTCTTTCAAGCCTAAAACGTATGGAATTCCAATTGGCAGGAGCAAGCTGCTGGCTGCACCAAAGGTAGCCGCAGAGATTGAGGACTGAACTAGGTTTTGCCTATGGACAGATTTAAACTTAAGAAATGCTTGAATTGGTATTCTTGCGATCAGCATGGCAAAAATTGCACCGATAATCGAAGTGTTTGCCGAGATTCCTAATGAGGTGATTAGCTGTACCCCAATAATGGCACCTACAACAGCTGTTGCCACAGTCGTTAGTAAAACCATTGGCTCAAAAGCTGACGGGTGATTTTTTTCTATTATCCTGTTGTCTTTCATACCCTTCCTCCTTATATGTTTTTTATCGATAGTTGCTGCTGTAGTGTTTCAGATAATCCTGAATCTTTCCGGCTGCCTTCTGCAGCACATTTAATGCCTCTTTCGTATTCATTTCCTCCGCCCGATATTCCGGACCGCTGATGGTCAGAGAAGCAATAATTTCATTCTTGCTGTTGAAAAGAGGCACACCCAGACCAAAGACCGAATCAGAAAACTCCCCGACTGAGTAGCACCAGCCTTTTTCTTTGATCTCATCCAGATCTTTTAATAACTTCTCTTCATCCAAGATGGTATTTTTTGTAAAGGCTTTCAATCCGTTGCTGATAATTTCCTGCTGTTTATCCTGTGGCAGGAATGCCATGATTACCTTACATGACGCACCAACATAAAGCGGAGTTCTTGTCCCTAAAGACACGTCATATTTGATGCGATGGGCACTTTCTGCTATCTCAACGGTGACTCCATCCGCCTTATCAAGCCATGTCAAGAAGATCGATTCCTCAACCTGTTCCGCCAATCTTTTCATAACCGGATAAACAAGCTCAGATAGGCGCATTTTTTCTTTTACCATCTGGCCGAACTCTAGGAACCTAAGGCCTAGCTCATACTTTTTGCTTAAAGGATCCTGTTCCAAAAATCCATATTTTTCAAAAGATGCAAGGGTTCTGTAAACAATCGAATGGCTAATTCCCATTTCCTTTGCCAGCTCCCGTACCCCCCAAGAAGGTGTCTCTCTTGTAAAATAGTTTAGGATTTCTAAAGAATTATCTAATGTTTTTAATGACAAAAAATTGACACCTCCCTGCGGCTGTCTCTAAATAAGAGACAATGTATCGTTTTATAAAATAATTATATAATAATAACGCTAATCCAACAATGGTGAATTTTCTAAACAATTAAAGGAAAAAAATTACACTTTACCGCTTTAAATCCCTGGGGGTCAGGCCCCCAGGGATGTAATGCGTTAAACAAGCGGGGGACAGTCCCCCAGTGCGGTAGTGTGCTAAAGACTGTCCCGATGTTTTTAGCCTATGTTTTGTCTTTCTTCTGTCAGTCCGGTGATGGTGTAGGTTGCTGGGTCGATTTCAACACCAAATTTTTCTTTAGCCTGGTCGATTGAGATAAAGCCATTCTTTACATCTCTGACTACTTTTTCTGCCGGGCGTTTTAGCGGATTTCCGTACCCGCCTCCTGTCGCAGTGACCAGTTGGGCTACGTCACCTTTATTTAAAGGATATCTGGCTGTGACACCTATTGGGCCGACAACCTCTCCATCCTTTTTCAAAATGCGTACATAGCTTGAAGATCCATTCTCCCCGCCATTCATTCCCCATGGAGAGAATTGGTGGCGGCCAAAGATTGCCGACAGCTTCTGGTCGTCGCTTAATGCCTGATAAGAACGGATCACACCGGAACCGCCGACAAACTCGCCCGCACCCGCTCCGTCACAGCGCAGACTATATTCATCTACTAAAATGCCATATCTCGTTTCGGCTACCTCAATGGGAATATTATACGTTTCGCCATCCCCCATACAGAATTGGCCTCGCTGTCCATCCATGCCTTGTCCTGCTCCCCAGCCGCCAACAGAAGGCTCAACAATCAGGAATGGTGCTTTCGTATCATGATGCTGGCCGGATAATACAACCGAACAAACAGAAAGTAAATGTCCAGCGGTCAAACGATCTGGAAGCAGCGGTGCTAACGCTTTCCATATAAGCTCTGCTCCGCCAATTCTTCCTTCAAAGTTCATTGATACCGGCGCCGGCCGTTCAGCAGAAATAATAGAACCTTTATCAGTCAATAATTGTAATGGGAAAAAGATTCCTTCATTAATACTATTTTGTGCAGGCCTCATAATCGCTAAATACATAACACGAACACTGGCAAGCAATCCGAAATAAGAACAGTTCACTGGATTGGTCACCTGCGGATGGCTCCCGCGGAAATCACAAATAAATTCATTATCGGTGATGGTGATCTTCACCTTAATTGGGTATGGACCGCCTTTAGCTGGATCGCCCTCAATAAAATCTTCAGCTGTAAAGGTCCCTTTTGGCAGCAGGGCAAGCTCTTTTTTCGCGAGGTGCTCGCCTTGTTTTAATAGATTATCAATCGCAGCAAGAACTAAGTCCTTCGAATGTTTATCACATAATTCTGCGATTCTTTTTGCACCCGTTTTTAATGCAGCCACTTGCGCCCACATATCGCCTAAAGAAAGCTCAGGCAGACGAACGTTAGCTTCAATAATATCAACAACAGCCTGGTTGACCTTTCCTTCATCGAAAAGCTTTACCCCTGTTAACTGCAGCCCTTCCTGATATATTTCATTGGAATCACTTGTAAATGAACCTGGGTCCTTGCCGCCTACTTCCGTCCAGTGACCCTTGTTGGCAGAAAATGCAACCAATTCACCTTTATAGAAGATCGGCATCACAAGCCCAACATCCGAAAGGTGAGACCCTCCGCCAACATACGGATCATTAATAATGATGATATCGCCGTCTTTTAACCCTTTACCTTGATCAAATTTCTGATAAACATGCTGAACCATCGGGCTAAGCATTCCTATAAAACTAGTAACCCCATTCCCCTGGCTGATCAGCTGCCCCTTTGCATCAGTAAGCCCGCAGGCATAATCAAGCACTTCATAGATAATCGGGCTCATAGATGTCCGTGCAAGTGCCAGGAACATTTCATCCCCAATCGACATAAGCGAGTCCTTAATCACTTCAATTGTAAATGGATTCATCTTAACCTTATTTGCAGTTGTCATATTACTCCACCTCCGTATCAATCAATAAATTTCCATATACGTCCATTTCTAAAGACTGATTTGCGTAAATCACTGTCGTCGCTGAACGCTCTTCGACAATTGCTGGTCCCATGACTTTCATGCCAGGCTCCATTTGTTCACGTTCATAAATATTGGTCTGTACCCAGCCCGCTTCTTTAAAATAAACTGGCCTTACTTCCTTTAAAGCCTCTTGCACTGTTTTTCCAGTCACCGATAGCTTTTGTAAAACCGGCTTATCCACTTTTCCGAATCCAGTAAGATGCAGATTGACAATTTCAGTCTGTGCTTCAGGCAGTTTGAAGGTGTAATTTTGCTCGTGAAGCTGGTGGAATCTCTCAATAATTTCTTCTGCAGTCTCTTGTGTCCATTCAGCATTCGGTACAGGTACCTTCACCGTATGCTCCTGCCCGATATACCTCATATCGGCAAAACGGTTAAATACAACCTGATCTTTATCCATGCCTTCTTCAATAAATTGATGATACGCCTGGGCTATCATTGTCTCCCATTCCTTATTAATAGCCGGTAAATCAATATCTTTTAATTGTTTAATATGGGTTTGGATATAATCATGGCGAAGATCTGTCATCAGCATTCCCCAAGCTGAAAAGACAGCTGATGCAACAGGAATAATGACCTTTTTCACTCCAAGCTCCTGGGCAAGCGCCGCTGCATGCATGGAGCCCCCTCCGCCAAAAGCAACCATTGAGAAATCCTTTGGATCATATCCTTTTCGAATAGAAATTAATTTAAGTGCATTTAGCATATTAGAATTGGCAATATCAATGATCCCCATTGCCCCTTCTTCCATCGTTAAATCATAGTGGGAAGAAACCTTTTCCTCAATGGCTTGTTTCACTTTATCCATATCCACTTCATAATCGAAGTTTTTCTTCGAAAGGCGTCCTGCCACCAAATTGGCATCTGTCGTCGTTGGATCTGTTCCGCCTTGGCCGTATGCCACTGGTCCTGGCATAGCACCTGCAGATTGCGGTCCAACCTTTAATGATCCTGTTGAATCGATCCAAGCAATCGAACCGCCGCCATTGCCAATTTCTACGATATCTACTACCGGAACTTTAAGCGGATACCCCGCTGTATCATCGCTTCTTTCAATATAATAATCTGTTGAAACCTTCACTTCTCCATTGGTTATTAAGGAACATTTTGCGGTTGTACCGCCAATATCAAAGGCAATAATATTTTTCTCATTTAAAATTTGTCCAAGAATCGCTGCCCCATATATTCCGGCAACCGGTCCGGATTCTACCATATTAATCGGTGAATGCTTGGCTCCTTCAAAAGTAGTAGCGCCGCCATTGGACTGCATGATATAGGTGTTTCCATTGACCTGATGTTCTTGCAAGTTTTTACTAAGTTTATCAATATAGGCACCTGCAATTGGCTTGACATATGAGTTTAGAACCGTCGTGTTTGTCCTTTCATATTCACGCCACTCCTTCGTAATTTCGTGGGAAGCTGTGACAGCAACCTCCGGCCAAAGCTGCTTAATCAGTTCCACCGTTCTCTTTTCATGTGCCGGATTTATATAAGAATGAAGATAGCAAACTGCAATGGCATCTACCTGTTCCTTTTTAAAGAATGAAAGAATGTCAGGCAGCTGAGCTTCGTTAAGCGGGGTGATGATTTCCCCCTTATAATTTAATCTCTCCTCGACTTCAAATCTTAAATAACGTTCAACAAAAGGCTCTGGCTTTTGATAGCGGAAATTATAAAGGTCCGGGCGATTTCCTCTGGAGATTTCAAGAACATCTCTCGTACCCTTTGTAGTAATCAGCCCTACCTTTACCCCTTTCCTTTCTGTAAGCGCATTTATAACAACCGTCGATCCGTGAATAAACATATCAATAGACTTTGGCGATACACCGCTTTTTTCAATAACATCCATTACCCCTTTTTCAAATTGGGAGGGTGTTGTATGGGCCTTTGCTGCTCCAAAATTTCCGTTATCGTCCACATACACAAGGTCGGTAAATGTTCCACCAATATCTGTAGCAACTCTCATGTAATAACCACCTTTTTTAAAATATTTTCACCTGAGCTTATTGTCTCTATATAAGAACCAGTGGTTCTTAATTTGCATACCCTTATTATATTTAATTAATAGAAAATTATCAATATTTTTAATGGGTGTACCTTTGAAAAAATTAGTTTTCCAATAAAGTAAAATTATTTGACATTATCTTATTTAGCGGCATATATTGTATATGAACATATGCTCATATAAATTTGTTGCAGAACTTAAGAAGGTGAGGTTAAAAATATGGAGCAGCAGGACCATTCATTTTTATCATCAAGTACAGTGGAGGAGGCTTCCCGCATTTTTAAAGCATTAGGGGACCCGACTCGAATCAAAATTTTGTATTTATTATCCCAGGAGGAATGCTCCGTCAACCATATAACAGAGGTTTTAGAAATGACGCAATCCGCTGTATCCCATCAGCTAAGCCTCCTAAGAAACCTAAGACTGGTAAAATACAGACGGGCAGGAAATACTTTCTATTACACGTATGATGATGAGCATGTAATAACTGTTTTAAATCAAGTTATCTCACATATTGAATGCCGATAGGGAGGGGAAAACATGGGAAATCATCATGAACATCACCACCACGGACACCATCATCACCATGGCCATAGCCATGATCATTTTGATGAGGTTCGGCAAGGAAATAAAAAGGGGCTTATTATGGCTCTTCTAATAACAGCTGGAATTATGATTTTGGAGTTTTTCGGGGGGTTATGGACAAATAGCCTGGCATTATTATCCGATTCTGGCCATATGCTGAGCGATGCTAGCTCATTGCTTTTAAGCTTAATCGCCATTTCGTTTGCAGCAAGACCTGCCTCTCCAAATAAAACCTATGGATATTATCGCTTTGAAATCCTTGCAGCGCTTCTGAACGGGGTTACCCTGTTTGTCATTGCTGGATTTATTGTCTGGGAAGCCATTGGGCGCTTTTTTGACCCGCCTAGTGTCTCAAGCGGAACAATGATGCTTATTGCATCCGTTGGCTTACTGGCCAATCTGCTAAGCGCCTGGTCTTTAATGAGAAAAGGTGATGTTAGAAATAATGTGAACTTGCGTAGTGCCTATCTTCACGTTCTTGGTGATGCTCTTGGTTCGATTGGTGCCATTATCGCAGGTCTCCTTATGCTTTTGTTTGACTGGTATGTCGTCGATCCAATTATTTCTGTTTTGGTCGCTTTATTAATTTTAAAAAGTGCATGGGGGGTTATATCGCATTCAGTTCATATTTTAATGGAAGGTACACCGATTACAGTCAATCAAGAGGAGGTTCAATCTGCACTAGAGCAAATTGAAGGTGTGATGAATGTTCATGATCTTCATATTTGGACCATTACCTCTGGCATGGATTCACTGAGCTGTCATCTTTTAATTCAGGACGATACTGACAGCCAGGAAATCCTGCAAAAAGCGATTAATGTGATAAAGGAAAAATTTAAAATTGAACACACGACCATTCAGATTGAAAAATCAGTGATTGCTCATAATGAGCTAAAGGTTTAAATCATTGATCCGTGCCCAAGGTACGATAAAAATCCTCGCTTTGGGCACGGTTCCCCCTAATATCAATTCCCCAAAACAATAAAAACCCGCTCCCCCTGGGCATCATCCCGTCGTCCTTTTTCACCTTGCCTATTATGAAACCCCCTTTATTCGGCAATAATGTATGGGAAATCGCATTAGGAGTGGATTCCATGCCATTCAATCAATTTGTTTCGAACTTTGCCCGGCTGCCGAGGGTTGTTCGTGTACTGATAATTTCTCTCTTCATTATTATCCTTTTTGGATGGTTTGTTCATTTGATTGAACCAGAGGAGTTTCCGACCTGGTTCGAGGGGATTTGGTGGGCGGTTATTACCGCAGCGACTGTCGGTTACGGGGACTATGCCCCAAAGACCGTCATGGGGCGACTATCTGGAATTGCATTAATTTTTGTGGGTGCCGGATTTTTAGCCTCCTATTTTGTCACTTTGGCTGCGGCTGCAGTGACAAAGCAAAGCGAGGTCCTAGATGGCAAAGTAGCTTTTAAGGGGAAAAGACATATCATCGTTATCGGGTGGAACGAACGATCCCGTGAAATCTTGAAAACCCTGGCGAAAAACGACAAATCCCAGACATTTATCCTGATTGATGAATCGCTAGATATAAATCCTCTGCCCGAATTGAATGTACATTTTATACGCGGGCGTTCCAATCAGGATGAAACGCTGATTAAGGCAAATGTCTACGATGCAAGCAAGGTCATTATTACAGCAGATCCCAACAGAGGAGAACTTCAGGCAGATATGGGATCGATCCTGACACTCCTGGCGGTAAAAGGGATAAATCGCGAGGTCCAGTGTATTGTTGAAATATTAACAACAGAACAGGTAGCGAATGCCAGAAGGGCCGGAGCAGATGAGGTCGTTCAGACCAACATGCTTACAAGCTTCATTATGATTAACAGCATCTCCTCACAGGAGCTCTTTACTTCTTTTCTTGATTTATTGAATCAGCTGGATAAAAGAAAGCTTACCTTTAAACCGGCAACTTCTGAAATCGCTGACAAGACCTATTTGGAGCTTAGTCAATTGTTTATTCAGGATGGCGCTCTTCTTTTAGGCGTAAAACGAGGGGAAGCAACCATACTAAACCCGCCGCATCCTTTCAAAATTATACCCAAGGATCAGCTAATTATTATTCTAGGCTAAATAAAAAGAAGTGCCCCCACCTTTGGATGGCACTCCTTTTTTCTATTTTAGCCGCTTTTCAAGCTCTTCTTTTCTTTTTTCGAACCCCGGCTTTCCAAGCAGAGCAAACATATTCACCTTGTAGGCTTCCACTCCAGGCTGATCGAATGGATTAACCCCCAGCAAATATCCGCTCATCGCACAGGCCTTTTCAAAGAAGTAAACTAAATAGCCGAATGAATAGGCATCAAGTTTGGGAATAGAGATAACTAGATTCGGCACCCCGCCATCAGTATGTGCAAGCATCGCGCCTTCAAAAGCCTTTTTATTAACAAAATCAACCGTTTTACCGGCTAAATAATTTAATCCATCTAAATCCTTTTCATCTTTTTCAATGACTAAATCTTCCTGAGGGGTTTCTACCCTTAAAACAGTCTCAAAAAGATCACGCCGGCCTTCCTGGATATATTGCCCCATGGAATGCAGATCCGTTGAAAAATTAGCCGATGAAGGATAAATTCCTTTCAGATCCTTCCCTTCGCTCTCGCCGAATAATTGCTTCCACCACTCGGCAAAGTATTGCAGGGATGGCTCGTAATTTATGAGCAATTCAATTGTTTTTCCTTTTTGGTAAAGGATGCTGCGAATAGCTGCATATTGATAGGCCGAGTTTTCCACAAGCTCAGATTTTCCAAAGTCTTCTCTGGCACTGGCTGCTCCTTCCATCATTTGGTCAATATCAGCTCCGCTTACGGCAATCGGCAATAAACCAACAGCTGTTAAGACGGAATATCGCCCGCCAATGTCATCAGGGATGATAAAGGATTCATATCCTTCATCCTGAGCGAGGGTCTTGAGCGCTCCCTTTTCCTTGTCGGTTGTCGCATAGATCCGATCCTTTGCCTCAGACTTGCCATACCGCTCTTCCAATAGGCTCCTAAATATACGGAACGCGATGGCTGGCTCGGTGGTTGTTCCTGATTTTGAGACAACATTAATAGAGAAGTCTTTGCCTTCTAACAATTCGATCAAATGCTTTATGTATGTAGAGCTCAGGCTATTCCCAACAAACACAATTTGCGGTGACTGTCTTTTTTCCTTTGGAAGCTCATTATAAAAGCTGTGGCTAAGCATCTCAATCGCAGCCCGAGCACCAAGGTAGGAGCCTCCAATTCCAATTACGAGCAAAATATCTGAATCACTTCTGATTTTTTCTGCAGCATTTTTAATTCGGGTAAATTCTTCTTTATCATAATTGACCGGCAAATCAATCCAGCCTGTATACTCATTTCCGGGACCCGTTTGTTCATGCAAAGAATGATGGGCAACCTTTACAGCATCTTGTAAATAGGTAAGTTCATGCTCACCCATAAATGTAAGGGCCTTTGAGTAGTCAAAAGTAAGATTTGTCATATGTGTCCTCCAATATATGTCCGATATTTATTATTTAAAAAAGCTATCGTTGTATTCCTAATATACCCATATCTTCACTATCACTTTATCGGATGTCGATTATATTATCAAGGGACATAAAATGTCGATTATTGCCTGGGCAATTTTCGACAAAAAAAGCAAAGGGTTAAGCCCTAGTGATATAGCCTATTCCACTAGGAGCTTAACCCTTATAATATAGCCTGTTGAATTTTATCTGCGGCTGCCTTAGGATCATCGGCGCCGGTAATGGCACTGCCAACAATAAGAACATCAACGGGTGAGTCCTTTAGCTCTGCTGCTGACTCCGCATTGATTCCGCCAGCCATTGCCACTTCAATTCCATTGATTCCTTCTATCAAGCTAAAAAGTTCTTTGGATGCAAATTGCCCTTGCTTTTGCATGTCTTTGCCCACATGGAGACAGACAAGATCTGCACCTAATGCAACAAGCTCATCTACACGCTTTTTGGATTTAACCCCAAGCAGGTCAAACATGACGCGCTTATTGTACTTTTTAGCAGTATCCAAAGTTTCGCGAACTGTGCCATCTCCAGAGAATGCCATAACCGTCATGATATCTGCCCCAGCCTCAAATGCCTGTGCTGCTTCATGTTTGCCGGCATCACACGTTTTCATGTCCGCTAAAATCAGAATGTCTGGATATTTGGCTTTCATATCCCGGACAATGGACATGCCATATTCCTTTATGACACCCGTTCCAATTTCAATCCAATCAATCGACGTGCCTGCAGCATCGACAATGCGAAAGCATTCTTCTGTGGTTAACCTGTCTAATGCAAGTTGGATTTTCATATATTACACTCCTGAATAAGCCATAAATCCGCCATCAACTGGAACTGTTACACCTGAAACGAAACCGGAGCAGGATTCATCAGTTAACCATAACAGTGTGCCCAATAGATCTTCCGGCTTGCCAAAACGTCTCATTGGCGTATGTGACATAATCTTGTGGGATCTCTTAGTTAATGAGCCATCTGGGTTTGTCAGCAGGTCTTTATTTTGCTTTGTTAAGAAAAATCCCGGTGCAATCGCATTCACTCTTAATCCTGTTTCTCCAAAATGAACGGCCATCCACATTGTAAAGTTATTAATGGAAGCTTTTGCCGCACTATAGGCCGGAACCTTTGTCATTGGCGAATAAGCGCTCATAGAGGAAATGTTGATAATGACTGGTGATTCCTGCTCAAGCATATTCTTAGCAAAAACCTGGGTAGCTAAAAAGGAGCCTGTAAAGTTGGTTGCAAAGACTTGTGAAAAGCCTTTTTCATCTAAATCAAAAAAGGTTTTACCCTCAACATCTTCGCCAAAGGTTTCCGGAGCCGTAATTGCATCCGGATGGTTGCCGCCAGCGCCATTGATTAAAATATCCACACGTCCATACTCGTTAATTATTTCATCCCGGACTTTTTCTAATGATGCCTTGTTAAGCACATCTGCAGCCAAGGCAATTGCAGTTCCGCCATTAGAACGAATTTCTTCTGCAACTTCTTCGCCTTTTGCAGCAGTACGGTTAAGAACAGCTACCTTAACTCCGTGGCGGGCAAGCTCCCGGCACATTTCAGAACATAATACACCGCTGCCGCCTGTAACAACTGCAACTCTTCCTTGTAAGTTTTCATGAATAGGAAGCATTCTTATCCCTCCTTCTTATCATTTTGCGGGACAAGGTGCCTGTCCCTGTGTCCTGCAGTAAATGCATCCCAAAGACCGTTCAAATACATGATTCCAAGTGCACGGTCGTATAATCCGTAGCCTGGGCGGCAATGTTCTTCAAAGATATGTCGGCCATGATCGGGTCTGACATAGCCTGAATAGTTCTGCTCTGCCAATTCTTTGACCACACCTGTTACGTTAATGGAACCATCTGAAGTAAGATGGGATGTTTCAATAAAATCGCCGTTTTCAAAAATTTTCACATTGCGGATGTGAGCAAATGGAGATCTGCCTGCAAATTTCCCAGCAAGCTCGACCATATCATTTTTTGGATTTGATCCTAATGAACCTGTACAAAATGTAATCCCATTGGCTGGCGAATCGGATATGGACAATAATTTTCTTAGTCCTTCTTCACCTGTCATGATTCGCGGCAGTCCAAAAAGTGACCATGGCGGATCATCCGGATGAATGGCCATTTGGATGCCTGCTTCCTCGCAAACAGGCAAAATTTCATTGAGAAAATAACCTAGGTTCTCCCATAGCTTATCTTCATCAATCTCTTTGTATGCTTCAAACAATTCTTTAATCCGGCCAAGCTTCTCCGGCTCCCACCCTGGGAGAGTCATGTCAGATGCCGATGAAAAAATATCGACAAGCTCATTTGGACCAATCGAATCTAATTTTTGTTTCTCATAGAATAACGCTGTTGATCCATCTGGAAGCGGGTGGTATAAATCTGTCCGAATCCAGTCGAAAACAGGCATAAAATTATAGCAAATGACCTTAACGCCAAATTCACCTAGATTTCGGATGGTCGTCTTATAATTTTCGATATATGTATCACGTTCTTGATTGCCTAATTTAATTGCTTCATGAATATTTACACTTTCCACAACTTCAGCATGGAAGCCATAGGACTGAATATATTCAACCTCTGCTTTTATTTCTTCCTTAGTCCAAACATCACCAACAAGCTTTTCATGGAGTGCCCACACAATTCCTTTTACACTAGGGATTTGTTTAATTTGCTCTAATGTGACTGTGTCATTGCCTCTCCCATACCAGCGAAATGTCATGTTCATAGGTCTACCCCGCTTTTATTAATAATATCTATATATTTACGGCAGTGATCAATGACAGCTTCTTCCCCGCCGCTGCGATAAGCCTTTGTTAAATCACTGCCCACACCGGCAGCCACAGCCCCAGCATCTAGCCATTCAGAAATATTGCCAATATTTATTCCGCCGGTAGGCATCATTCGCACATGTGGAAGCGGACCATTCACTGCTTTTATAAAAGAAGGTTCAAAATTATTCGCTGGGAATAATTTCACTACATCACAGCCAGCTTCAAGCGCTCTGACAATTTCCGAAATCGTTAAGCACCCAGGCAAGTAGGGAACACAGTAACGATTGCTAAGCTTACTGATATCCTCACTGAAATGAGGACTGACAATAAATTTTGCACCATGAAGAAGGGCATGCCTGGCTGTCTCGGCATCCAAGACAGTGCCGGCTCCAATTATTGCCTGTTCTTTTTCTAGTTCCTGAAAAACCCGTTCAACATTTGGTGTTGTATACGTGAGTTCTATGGCCTGAAATCCGCCTTTAATGGCTGCCTTAGAAATTGCGATAGCCTCATCAGCATCCTTTCCGCGAACAACAGCCACAACTTTTGCTTCAGACAGTGATTTTAATATCTCTACCTTCGGTAACATCCAAATGCCTCCTATTTAGAAAAGCGCCAGGCGTCAGCTGGCACCAGGCGCTAAACTATTCTTAAAGTCGAAAAAAATACCCTTTATTCAAAAACGATTAATGCTTTTCTAACAATATCTTGATTTTCTTCAACGAATTTGAAAGCCTCTTGAAC
Source organism: Cytobacillus sp. MT66 (assembly GCF_058792595.1). Taxonomy (NCBI): domain Bacteria; kingdom Bacillati; phylum Bacillota; class Bacilli; order Caryophanales; family Bacillaceae; genus Cytobacillus; species Cytobacillus sp. MT66. Next base: position 324,554 of record NZ_JBXAFB010000006.1, on the reverse strand, counting down.
CTGCTCAATTGGGAATTTATGAGTAATTAATCCATTTGACTGTAGTTTCTTTTCATTTAATAGCTGTACAATAGTTTTAAATTGATCTGTTTGTAAACGTGAACCAACGATAGTCAGCTCTTTCTTTGTAATAGGAAGCTGTGAAATAGATGCAGGACGCTCGTCAAATCCCAAGCAGACAACTGTACCAGCAATTGAAGCTACTTTTGGTCCCAGTTCAAAAGTCTGAGGAAGGCATACAGCATCAATAACAACGTTAGCCCCTTCTCCATTAGTATATTCCATTACCTTTTCTTCTACAGATTCATTACCTGCATTAATAGTCCAGTCTGCACCATTTTCTTTGGCAAATGCTAAGCGCTCCTCTTTAAGGTCGGATACCATAACCTTGGCACCTAAATGCTTCGCCATTTTCAATGCGCAAATTCCAATTGGACCTGCACCTTGGATAAGAACGGTGTCACCTTCTTCAACTTTTCCGCGCCAATTAGCTTGAGCTCCAATGGTATATGGTTCTGCAAGGACAATTTCATCCCAATCTAATGACAGGTCAACGGCATGCAATTGTTTTTCTGGAAGAACGAAGAATTCACGCATCCCACCATCTTCATGTACACCAAATACTGAAAGCTTTTCACAAACATTCGGACGTCCTTTGCGGCAAGCGTAACATTCTCCGCAATAGCTGATCGGTTCTACAACAACATGATCCCCAGCCTTTAGCTTTGTCACATTCTCTCCAACTGCCACAACCTCTCCGGCTACTTCATGGCCGACTACGCGCGGATAGGTCGCAAGCGGGTTGGTTCCATGGAATATATGCATATCCGAACCGCATATTCCGACACGCTTAACTTTGACAAGAACGTCATCCTCATTTTTAATTTCTGGTTGTTCAACTTCTAAAGAAATCATTTCATGTGGTTTAGTAATTTGTACAGCTTTCATTATATTGCATCTCCTTATTCAAATAAGCTTGGCAAGAACAATGTAACTTGAGGAATAAAGGCAACAAGCAGTAAGACAATTAACATAACCGCAAGGAACGGAATTAATTCCAGTGTCACTTTCCCCATCGTAACCCTTCCAATCTGCGAGGCCACGAATAAACATACCCCTACCGGCGGTGTAACCAATCCGATAACCATTGCTAAGACCATCATTACACCAAATTGGATTGGGTCCATGCCAATTTGAGTGGCTACCGGCAACAGAACAGGAAACAGAATAACTAGTCCTGCAATGGTTTCCATGAACGTGCCAACAAATAACATTAAAGCAATAATTAATAAAATAACAACAACAGGATTTGAAGAAATACCCAAGATAGTATCTGCTACCATTTGCGGAATTCTTTCACTGACTAAAATCCAGCCAAACAGATTCGCAAATCCAACTAATAGCATAATTGCTGCAGTAGAAGTCATGGTAGATAGCATAATTTCAGGGATTTTTTTAATTGGAAGCTCTTTATATACGAAAATACCAATAACAAAAGCATAAATAACAGCAACAACAGAAGCTTCAGTAGGTGTGAATAATCCTCCTAAAATTCCGTATAAGATAATGATTGTCATTAATAAAGCCCAGAAAGCGCCAAGGAAGCTTTTCCAGATTTCTTTTAATGACCTTTTTTCGCCTTTTGGATAATTTCTTTTAACAGAAATAATATAGGTAGGAATCATTAAGCCTAATCCGATTAATATACCTGGTACAGCACCGGCCATGAATAAGTCACCAATAGACAAGGAAGCAAGAGTTCCGACAATGATCATTGGCAGAGATGGCGGGATAATTGGTCCAACAATGGATGAAGAAGCAGTAACCGCAGAAGAGAATGCTGCTCCATAACCTTCCTTTTTCATCGCTGGAATAAGAATGGCACCAATACTAGCTGTATCTGCAAGAGCTGTACCTGAAATACCGGCAAATCCCATGGAAGCACCAACGTTAGCAAGCCCAAGTCCGCCGCGGATACGGCCAAGAATACTGTTGGCAAAGTTAATAATTCGATCCGTAATACCACCGACGTTCATTAAGTTACCGGCAAGTATAAAACCGGGAATACAAAGCAAAACGAATGAGTTCAGACCGGCAAACATCTTTTGCGGAATGATATTTAATGGAATATCACCGACAATCAGATAGATAAGCGACGACAGACCCAAACTAAATGCTACTGGCACGCCAAGGAAGATTAATGCGATAAATGAAATAAACAATAGGAGAGCCATCATATTTCCCCACCTCCTTCTACTTCATATGGATTTTTCTTGTTTCTAAATATATAGCCAAGTCGTATTATTGCAAAAAATGCTAAGAAAATACTCATAATAAGCATAGACCCATGGATCCATCCCATCTTAATCGGCATGGTGGCTGACAGCTGAGGTGCCCCAATCTGCACAAATGAGATAGATTCCTTAATCATGATGATACTTATAACTAAAAGGGATGTCATAATCAGAATATCAAAAACCTTTTTCAGCTTTTCAGGGAATCTGGCAATAACGATATCAACAGCAATATATTCATTGCGAAGAAGTGCTAGTGGTGCAGCAGTTGCTATACCAAAAAGGAATAAATAACGCGTTAACTCTTCTGTCCAAATATAAGAATATGGAAAATAGCGGGAAAGGATTTGCATGGCAACGATGACAATAACGCCGATAAAACAAATAACAGATATAAATCCAAGTATTCGTGTCAGCCACTTTAGGACACTCGACATCAGATTCACTCCCTTTCGGAAATAATATATAATTTCAAAAATTTTACAACAGCTCTAATTAAACCCAACTCTTCCTTAAACTAACGGAAAGGCACTGTCAACCAAGAGGTCAACCGTGCCTATCCTATTTTTTATTTTGCTTCTAAGATTTTTTCATATAATGCATTTTGCTCTTCAGAAAGTGAAGCTTTAACAGCAGGAACCATTAGCTCAGCGAAGGCATCTTTATCGGAATCTACAAACTCCATACCTTCCTCTTTCAATTGTTCCTCAATCTTGCTGATCTCTTCGTTAAATAATTCTTCACCATAGGTCTGCGCTTCTGCAGCAGCTTCTTGAACAGCAGTCTTTTGCTCATCATTTAAAGCATCCCATTGCTTGTTTCCAACTAGAACGTAAATCCAAGAATAAACATGCTCTGTGCGGTTTACATATTTTTGCACTTCATATAGACCGCCGCTTTGGATAAGGTCAACAGGGTTTTCTTGTCCATCGATTACTCCTTGCTGGATACCAGTGAACACTTCGTTAAAGTCCATTACCTGAGGCTTAGCTCCAGCTGCTTCCCATACTTTAAGGAATAATGGAACATTAGGCACACGCATTTTAAATCCTTTTAAATCTTCTGGTGTTTTAATCGGTTTGCTGGATGTAAGATTACGCGGTGCACGTGTCATATAAAATAATGGTGTTAAATTTGCTTTTTCCTTGATTTCAGCTTCAATTTCGTCTCCTACTTCACCTTCGACTACTTTTTTTACATGGTCTAAACCAGTGAAGGCATAAGGTACAGCAAGTAGTGCAGCTTTTGGAGCCCAGTTTTGCAGTGTCTCGCCAGAAATAACTAGGTCAGCTGTTCCAGCAGAAATCGCATTGATTGTGTCTGTTTCGCCGCCTAAAGAGTTGTTAGGATAAACAGTGATCTCAATTTGTCCATTAGTTTTCTCTTTGACTAAATCAGCGAATTTTAAAGATGTTTTGTGCCAAATATGATTTTCATCTGCTAAGTGGCCCATTTTCCATTTAATTGTTTTACCGCCTTCGCTGCCGCCGGCTTCTTCTTTATCTCCGCCGCCGGATCCGCATGCTGCTAATAACAGCATAACTGCCATGATAGCTGATAACCAGCTAAGTTTTTTCATCTCTTTTCCCCCTAATTTTGTTGATTTTTTTTATCTTTGAAAAGGCATTGCCTTTCAAATTATTTTGTTAGATACTCATACACTGTTGATGCGATGGCGATGCCATCTTTCAAGTTTTTCTCTTCATTCATTTGCTCAATTTCTCCTGGAACTAGTACTTGAGAGAATCCTGGTGCTGGCGGAACATCATGAAGCTCGTCCATCATTGTGTCCATTTGCTCTAAGAAAGTATCTGTATCTGTAAAGAAAGCAGGGTTAATCGCACAGAAGTAATGGCCCAGCTTTCTCTTTTTATCAAGATCATCATACATTTTCGCCACGTGTGGGCCAAATGCTGCTCCAGCTAAAAGTCCAGAGAAAATATCAACGATCAAGGATAATCCGTATCCTTTAGGACCGCCAAATGGTGATAAGTAGACAACTTTGCTTGGATCTGTCACTGTTTGACCAGTTTCATCAACGCCCCAGCCTGGAGGGATATCTTTTCCTTCTTCTTTATATTGAAGCACTTTACCTAGTGCAACATTCGATGTGGCCATATCAAGAATCATAGGTTTATGATTTTTGGCAGGCACACCATAGGCAATCGGGTTCGTTCCTAAAAACGATTCTTTTCCGCCAAACGGAACAACAATTTTATCTGTATGAGTCATTGCAATACCGATAAGGTTTTGCTCTGCAGCTTTTTGTACGAAATAACTTAGTGCACCACAGTGGCTGCTATTAATGGCGGTAACCATGCCGACGCCATTTTCCTTCGCCATATCAATTGCATTTTGCATAGCGATATCTCCGACCACATGGCCAAAACCATCATCTCCATCAACAACACCTGTTACAGGGCCGGTTTTCTTGATGCTAATATTGGCATTTGTATTAATGCCGCCTGCATTGATTCGGTTAACATAGTGTTCTGTACGAAGTACGCCATGTGAATTCACATTTCTTAAATCAGCATGCACAAGAACTTCTGCAACTTTTTCAGCATGTTCCGTAACTAATCCAGCTTCTGTTAATTTTTTTACAACAAGGCCTTTAGCCTCTTCGTGATTAATGATTTGTTTAGACATTTTTAAATCCTCCTACTCTAGGTTAGAGTGCTTTTTCTTCATTTCATCCTGCAAATGATCCGATTGAAGACTGTCAATAATCGCAGCATCAAGGATAATATGTGCGGATTGATCAAATTGGTTGCCAAGCGGCTGAATAGTCGCAGGCTCTTCAGGCAAACGATGCTTGGTCGCTGCTGGAATCCGAAGACCAGCATGGCACCAATCATGGCTTAAAGCTTCCTGATTAGTAGTCACAAGAAAAACTTCAGCCCCTGCTTTGGCAGCACTTTCACCTACATGTACTGTCTGCATAGTTTTTCCGGAGCCGGAAAGGATGATTAAGACATCTGAAGCCTTAATAGCGGGTGTGGTTGTTTCACCTATTACATGCACCCTTTTTCCACCATGCATTAATCTCATAGCAATTGCTTTTGCAACAAGCCCTGAACGGCCTTCTCCGGCAAAATAAAACGTACGATCTTGTTTAAGAAGCTTTATAAGCTCCTCGTATTGTTCGTTGGAGATGTTGCTGCATACTGCGCTTAGCTCCTCAAGTATGGTTGAGATCGTTTTCATTATTACGTGTCACCTTTCATCGTTCGATAATTGTTTCGTTTCCGATAAAAGCCTGAACTTCTTCAAGATATGGAAGACCTTCATTGTCCCCTGAAACCGTTGTTACCAATCCGCCGACGCCATTTGCAAAACGCAGCAGATCTTCAGGCTGGAACTGATTCAGGTAGCCATAAATATAGCCGGCATCGAATCCGTCCCCTGCTCCCACAGTATCGACAACCGTTACCTTGAAGGCATCTGCTTTCGTCCATTGACCGTTACGGTACAGCATGGACCCGTTTCCGCCATCCTTGATGACCAAATCACTAAATCCATACTGTTTAGCGATTTCCTCTAAATCCTCATTAGAATCTTTTCCGAAAATTAACCGGAATTCATCCAAACCAGTTAACAAAATATCAATATTAGGAAAAATCATCTCATAGACTTTTCTGGCTTCTTCAATTGTCCATAACTTTAACCGAATATTTGGATCGAAAGAAATCGGAATATGTTTCTCCTTTGCTTTCTCAATAATCGCTTGTACTATCGTACGATTTCTTACATCAATAGCAAGATAAACACCTGTTAAATGGACAAGATTTATTCCCTCGAACATTTCGTCTGTTATATCCTCTGGTGTAAGAGTCAGCATAGGAGACTGATAGCGGTAGTAAAAAGTTTTTCCCGAACCGTCTTCCTGAATTTCTTTGAAATTTAATGATGTTGGATATCCAGCTGCAAATTCAACCTGTGACATATCAACACCTTCGCCGCGAACAGTATTATAAATGACACGGCCAAATTCATCTTTACCTAACCGGCTAACCCATCTTGTTTGGATGCCTAATCTTGCACATCCGATGGCAAAGTTCAGCTCAGCACCGCCAAGCTTCCTTTCAAAATGGGTCACATAACGCAATGGGCCTGTTGTCACAGGATTCATTGTTATCATGGCATCACCGATGGTTAACACACTAAATTGAGATGACATTTTCTTCTCTCCTTGCTGTTTGCAAAACTTCTGTCTAATAAAACCCAAAGTTAAACGGAATCTCTCCTAACCAGCTCAGGCATATACCGTGTAACCTCATATTCCTCTTCAAGCTTCCCTAACGCCGCTAACTCCAGGATTTTTTCTGCGGCCGCCTTGCCCATTTCAAACGTTGGCTGCTTCACTACGGTAATAGGCGGAGTCAGAACTTCCATAAATGGAGAATCGTCGACAGCTGTAACGCTTACATTTTGAGGAATAGCAAGATTCTTCTTTTTCAAAAATTTCAGCAGTTCAATCAGCGACAAATCGTTTACAGCAAAAAAGGCATCAGGAAGGTCATCATCCTCCCAGATTCTTTCTAAATAGGCTGCAATTTCATGGCGCTCAGCAGTGATAATCCACTTTTCATTAATAGGAATCCCGTTTTCTTCCAGTGTCTTTTTAAACCCTTCAACCCGCTCAACCCTTGGCGTAATGTTTCTTTCCAGCGAGGTACCAACTAAGCCAATCTTACTTTTCCCGCTATTGATAAGTTCATTCACAGCCTTTTGCGCGGCTTTTTCGTTATCAAGCATATATGTTGGGTAAATAGCAGGCTCCATTTTTCGGTCTATAAAAACAATGGGGAATTGGGATTTTTTCAATAAATTATACAAATTAACGTTCCCGCTCGTCGGAAAAATTATTAAGCCATCAACTTGTTTTGCCCGTAGCATTTCGATATAGCTTCGTTCTTTTTCAGGATCATCGTCAGCATTGCAGACAAAAATTTGTACTTCATTACACTCACATACATCTTCAATCGCTCGGATGATCTCTGTAGAAAAGGCATGCAGAATATTTGCAACGATAACACCGATAGTTGAAGTTTTCTTTTGCTTAAGACTTTTCGCGATATAATTCGGTATATATCCAAGCTCCCGAATAGCCTCTTCAATCCGCTTTTTCGTTTCCTCAGCCATATATTCGTAGCGGTTATTAATAAATTGAGAGACTGTGCTCTTTGAAACGCCCGCTTTTATCGCGACGTCTTGCATCGTTATTTTATTCATGCGCTTCCCTCATTTGCTAAACCGATTTAGTAAACCGGTTTAGTTAGAAGTATAAAAGAAAACCCTTTCACTTTCAACAAAAATCTGAAAAAAAATATTGTTTAGAACAAAAAAATCCCCGCTCATTAAAGACCAGGGATTCATCTTTTATTTATCAAGCACTTTGTGTATTCTTTCTATTGCCCAATCCAGCTCTTCTTTTGTTATGACAAGCGGAGGAGCAAATCGGATCACACACTCATGAGTTTCTTTACATAACAAACCTTCTCCCTTAAGCTCTTCGCAATATTTTCTGGCAGGCTCGCTCAATTCAACTCCAATGAAAAGACCGCGGCCGCGCACCTCTTTAATTTTTGGATTCTTAATATCCTTTAATTTTTTTATAAAATATTCGCCATGCTCAAGGGAACGGTCTGCCAGATTTTCATCAATGAGGACATCTATTGCTGCAATGGATGTTGCACATGCCATTGGGTTTCCTCCAAAAGTTGACCCATGTGAACCAGGATTAAACACCCCAAGAATATCTTTATCAGCAGCCACACAGGAAATTGGGAATACCCCGCCGCCAAGCGCTTTTCCAAGTATATACATATCCGGTACAACTTGATCCCAATCACAAGCGAACATTTTCCCTGAACGAGCTAAGCCGGATTGAATTTCATCCGCAATAAATAAAACATTATTCTCTTTACACACATTGTAAGCAGCTTTAAGAAATCCTTCAGGAGGTATAATGATTCCTGCTTCACCCTGTATTGGCTCAATTAAGAAAGCTGCAGTGTTTTCTGTGATGGCATTTTTTAATGCAGCAAGATCTCCGTACGGAACCAATTTGATTCCTGGAAGCATTGGTCCAAATCCACGCTTATATTCCTCTTCCGATGATAGGGAGACAGCAAGCATCGTCCTGCCGTGAAAATTACCTGTACAAGCAATGATCTCTGCCTGATTATCAGCGACGCCTTTTACATCATAAGCCCAGCGCCGGGCAGCTTTTACAGCCGTTTCCACAGCCTCTGCACCTGTATTCATAGGAAGAACCATTCCCTTGTTTGTCAGCTTGCTCACCTTTTCATACCATGGTCCGAGCTGATCATTATGAAATGCCCGTGAGGTTAAAGTGACTCGATCCGCCTGACTTTTGAGCGCCTGAATAATTTTCGGATGTCTGTGCCCTTGGTTTACAGCGGAATACGCACTAAGCATATCCATATATTTATTGCTTTCAGGATCTTCAACCCAAACTCCTTCAGCACTTGAAATAACTATTGGAAGAGGATGATAGTTATTTGCCCCATACTTCTCTGTTTGCTCTATCAATGATCTTGAATTTGATGATTCAGCCATACCCTTCATTCCTCCATTACTGCCGTATTTATCCATTCCATTGTATCGTTTTAACATTCACTTAGGAAAGAAATAACATTATTGTAAAATAACTTTAACAAAACCCCCATATGGAAATAAGGGAGACGTTCCGTTATATTATATCCTTTCCCACAGTAGAAATTGCCTCGTTATGGATTCAGACGGTAAAAAAAATGAACCGGACAAAGGCCCGGTTCATTTTACATTATTATTTTTTAATTAAATCTTCACGCTGGGATTGCTCAATCCATTCCTGAAGCTTATCTTTTAGTGTATTAAATCCTTGAGAATCATCGTCTAATTTAACAGCAGCAGCTTGACGCTTACGAGGCTTTTTAACTTTTGCCTCTGGTGCTGGCGCTTCCTGTGTTGCACGAATGGATAAGCCGATCTTGCCAGACTCTTCATCCACTGATAAAACTTTAACGTTTACTTCATCCCCAACTTTAATGAACTCGTTAATATCTTTGACAAATCCGTGTGTTACTTCAGAAATATGAACAAGACCCTGGGTATTTTCGTCAAGTGCAACGAATGCGCCATATGGTTGTACACCCGTTACCTTACCCGTTAAAACACTGCCAATTTCGATTTTTTCAGACATGAAAACACTCCTAATTTTATTATAATTTATCCCTTTTATACGCAATAAAAAATTATACCATAGTTCTATGGTCATTTCAAAAACATTCATAAACAATAGTCACTATTATTTTGCTCAATATTGAAGGATTTTACTTTTTATGAATAAAAACTTTTTATTTTGGTTACCCTTGTTGTAAGGCTTTCTAGTATTCCCCCTTTTTGAAGTGGACAATCCCTTGTGGCTTGTCCTTTTTTTTATTTTTTGGTGATAATAAAAAAGGACAGTATTGGGAGGAGTGAGGGACATGATTAGAAACATCCCCGGAAAATATATGGATATCAAAAACGGACAAGTTTATTACGAATATATCCAAAATCCATCAGCCCGTGAAACAATTGTTTGTTTACACGGCTTTTTAGCTTCATCATTCAGCTTTCGGCGAATCCTTCCATACTTAAAGAATGACTTTCATATTCTGTTAGTGGATCTCCCTCCCTTCGGAAAGAGCGGAAAGGTCCGCGGCTATACGTTTTCTTATAAAAATCTCGCGAAGACCGTGATCATGCTGATTGAACAGCTAAATATCGAAAAAGTCATCCTGCTCGGTCATTCAATGGGTGGACAAATTTCTTTACATATTGCCAAACTAAGGCCCGATTTAGTAAAAAGCGCAGTTTTGCTCGGCAGTTCATCTTATCTGAAAAAAATGAAGCCGCTTCTTGTTATGGCTAGCTACCTCCCAATCTCTCATGTCTTTGTCAAGCGATGGCTTGAGCGTTCGGGTTTGGAACAAAATTTAAAATTAGTGGTTTATAACAAGGCAATCATTGATAAAGAAATGGAAGAAGGATATCTTGCCCCTTTTTTGCATGATGACATCTTTCGCGGATTAGCGAAAATGATTAGACATTGGGAGGGTGATATGCCAAGAGAAGCTTTGCATCAAATCGAAACCCCTATTTTGCTTATTTGGGGTGAGCATGATAAAGTTCTTCCTCTTTCTTTTGGAAAAAGACTAAAGAATGATTTAAAGAACTCTAAGCTTGTTGTGCTCAAAGATACCGGCCATCTTGTGCCTGAGGAACAGCCAGAGGAAGTGCAGAAACAAATAAAAGCATTTCTAAGCCTTGAACAGAAGGAGTTATAATCACTCCCTTTTATTTTAATTTTTCGTCATCTTAGCATATGATAGAATGGGAACCACTTTATTTAGAATGAGGGTGAGGACAAAAATGAAAAAATATAATTTTGATGAAGCAATATCACGCAATAACACGCTTTCTGTTAAATGGGATATGACAAAGGAAGTCTTCGGTTCAGCTGACTTGCTGCCAATGTGGGTGGCTGATATGGACTTCAGGCCACCAAGCGAGGTTATAGAAGCATTAAAGGAACGAATTGACCATGGAATCTTCGGATATACATATTCAGGAGAATCAACTGCGGACAGTATTAAGCATTGGCTTGAAAGAAGACATGGCTGGTCTATTGAATCTTCTTGGGTCCTATATAATTCTGGTGTTGTTCCGTCTATTGCTGCGGCGATTGAAGCCTATACAGATCCCGGTGATAAGGTACTGCTGCAATCACCAGTGTATGCGCCATTTTTTGAAAAAATAAAATCAAATAACCGTGAAGTCGTCAATTCTCCTTTAATTTTAAAGGATAATCGCTATGAAATAGATTTTGCCGACTTTGAAGAAAAATTGAAATCCGGTGTAAAGCTATTTCTTCTATGCAATCCTCATAATCCAGGAGGAAGGGTATGGACAAAAGAAGAACTATTACAGCTTGGTGAGCTCTGTTTAAAATATAATTGTCTCATTCTGTCAGATGAAATTCATTCTGATTTGATTTTCAAGCCCAATAAGCATGTACCATTGGTTTCACTAGACGAAAGATTCAAAGATATGGTCATAACATGCATTGCTCCAACAAAAACATTTAATTTAGCTGGACTTCATGCTTCTGCTGTGATCATTGCAAATGAAGATATGCGCAAAAAGTTTGCCTCTGTTTTAGGGCGCCAGGGATTCTTTACCCTCCCAGCTCTTGGAATTATCGGAATGGAGGCTGCTTATCGACATGGAGATGACTGGCTCGAGGAATTATTAGAGTACTTGAAGGAAAATGCCGAGATTGCCAAAACCTACATTGCAGAAAACATTCCAAATATCTCTGTGATGGAACCTGATGGAACTTATTTATTATGGATCAACTGCCGCGGACTTGGTAAAAGCGATACAGAGATCAAGGAGTTATTAGTAGAAAAAGGAAAGCTTGGCCTTGAGCCTGGAACCAAATATGGTCCAGGAGGAGAGGGATTTGTCCGTATGAACCTTGGGTGTACAAAAGAAACATTGAAGGACGGACTTGATAGACTTAAGAAAGCATTTGAATAAAACGCAGAAAAGTCCCCGGTGTGGGGACTTTTTATTTTTTCTTCTTTTCCATAGAGATCTCTCCGCAGGCGATGCGTTCTCCTGAATCTCCTGCGGGCTGGGTCATGCCATCGTCTTTCCCTTCATGAATAACAATCGCTGTGCCGTCCTTTGATAGCAGGGAACCTTTTTTGCTTTCCTTTAAGGTGACACTTGGCGCCATGAGTTCGGCTTTTACTTTCCCATCTGCTTCAACAATCAGATTGGGCAGATCTCCGGCATGTGCTCCCTTTGGATGAAGCAGGCCATGCTCCTTATCATCCGGATTGAAGTGATTGCCTGCTGATTTAAAATCAGGTGCTTCACACTTTCCAGTTTCATGAATATGTATCGCATGTTCTCCTGGCGGGAGTCCTTTCAAATCAACATCAAGCCTCACTCCTGAGGATTGTTCCTGTAAATTTATTATACCTAAGGAGTCTCCATCAGCATTGAATACTTCCACATCCATATTTTTTATATTTTCCTCCATACAGCCTGACAGCAATAATAATGGGATTAATAAACAAATCTTTTTCATTCCACCGTTCCTCCATAAGACAATTTGTCATTCAGTATGCACAAATCCCCCTATAGATAAACTTATGCGGGCACATAAAAAAAACAGCCTTTAGCGGCTGTTCTCCTTCGAATGAGTACTGTGGACCTGTCCCATGATCTTATCCTCTAATTCTTTTGCCTTCGCCGCTTGACGCTTGGATACACGAAGAATCCAGCGGAAAAATAGAACACAAAGTACAAGACATACGGCTAATTTAATCGCTGCAGGAATGTACTCACTTTTATCCTGTGGGAAGTATAAAAACAGTGATAAGATATACCATTGAAACAATTCAATCGTTCCTTTCTGCAAAAAGCAGTGGTTCTTTCATCTATTATACAACAAAAAGGATGTTAGCCAAAATTGTTTAATTTGTCTTTAAAAAGTAAACCACTTACAATTGAAACAGAACAATCTTTTGTTAAGGAAGGAGATTTTTTAGGTGGCAGAATTTCAAGTAGGCGATCAGGTAACAGGCATCTATAAAACTGGAAAGTATATTGGCGAGGTAACAGATATTCGGCCACAGGCCTATTTAGTAAGAGTGCTCGCTGTACTAAAGCACCCGATGCAAGGTGATCTGCACAGTCCTAAGGATGCTGACGCACTAATCTTTCATGAGCGCAGAGCACTTTCATACAGAGAACAGGCAAATATCCCCAAACCGATGGTTAAGGCATTTACCGAAGAAATCCCTGATTATAAGGAGTCTCTCCAGACTGCTTTGGCTAGTATGAAGCAACAACTCCTTGAGGATGGGTCCAAATGGGCAGAACTTAGCTTAAGAAATGTTGAGGCATTAGAAAAAGATTATTTTAACTAACGTCAAAAGGCCAAATCCTATAGGGGATTTAGCCTTTTTATCTTGACCAGGCAGTATAACGTTTTACATTCCCGCATTAAATCTTACATACTCACGCGGACCAAAGGCTTTTACCCGATTCTCGACAAAGCCCTCGTTTTCGTAATGAACCTGCATCTTCTCGATGGCATCTGCAAGCCCCTCTGCTTCGTTAACGATACTGGACGGCTCAGGTATATAAAACTCTCTTTTCCCCTTGCTGTCCAAGAAAAAACCGCCGGCAAATATTACTGAAAAAATAATTATTGACGTATATATTTTCTTTCTCACCATCTATCACCCATGTATACCATGCGTAAATTGGCGAAAAATATTCCTTTATGTCAATTTTTTTTATAAAAAAATCACCCATTTCTAACATGTTTCTACCTATTTAATAATTCACATAGGACATAGAATAAATAGAAAATTCATGCAGAAAAACTCGATTTTTCGTGCTATAATTAAAAATGGTATAAAAGATAGCGGTTATAAGCTTCCTCAGCTAAGCCTATAGTCTTAAGAAAGGACCGACCACAATGATACTAGGATTAACATTTATCTTAATACTTGTTTTATTTCTGCCTTTCACAGTAAAAAAAGTCGAGCATAATTTAGAAGTATTTTTGTTTATTATGGGACTGGCTGCTTCATTAATCAGTCAAGTACTAGACAAATCATTGATCATAGCTGCACTGGAGGACCCAATTAAGATAACTTTGGCTGTGCTTTTTGCTGGTCTGCTTTTCAGATGGTGTCAAAATCCAATTGAAAAGGGAATTCTAGGATTAAGCCAAATGATGCCAATCCGCTTATTCTTTGCTTTAGTTGTTATTGTTCTTGGGTTAATTTCAAGTGTCATTACAGCTATTATCGCTGCTATCGTTTTAGTTGTTATCGTCAGTGTTCTTCGCCTTGATCGGACATCAGAAATTCGTTTAGTTGTATTAGCATGTTTTTCAATCGGACTTGGGGCAGCCTTAACGCCAATTGGGGAACCGCTTTCAACAATTGCAATCAGCAAATTAGACGAGCATTTCTTCTATTTGTTTGAATTAATTGGAGTAGATGTTATTACAGCTGTCATCATTTTTGGTATACTATCAGCAATTATTATTAAACCAAAGCAAAATGATGAAGGATTATCTGCAAGTCTTGAACAAGAAAGCTATAAGGAAATTATTATCCGCGCTGCAAAAATTTACCTATTTGTTATGGGACTAACATTGCTTGGTGCAGGATTCGAACCGTTTATTGAAAAATACCTATTGGGATTAAGCCCGCTTATTCTATATTGGATTAACATGATTTCTGCTATTTTAGACAATGCAACATTAGCTGCAGCTGAAATCAGTCCTGCAATGGATGACATGACTGTTAAAGCAATCTTGCTAGGTCTAATGATCAGTGGCGGAATGTTAATTCCAGGAAACATACCGAATATCATCTCTGCTGGTAAATTAAACATTACAAGTAAAGAATGGGCAAAATTCGGGGTTCCTGTTGGCCTAATTACAATGCTTGTTTATTTCATAGTTATTGTTATTTTTCACTAAACCTTCATCATATTAAATAAAGGGGTAACAAACTCTCCTGCTAATTGGCAGGGCCTTTGTTGCCCCTTTTATTTTAAAGGTATGCTTACAAAACATCCTAATAAATGGTATTACAGTATTTCCTATTTGACATAATTTAAATGTCAAATGATATAAATTTACTTCAACAAAAGGGGGTTATGTTTTGTCTTTGCTTCATTTAGCAATTATTTCGCCATTTCTGCTTGCTATTCTTGTACCTATTTTGTACAAGCTATTTAGAAATGTGCATACAGGCTGGTTTGTTCTGCCACTGCCAATTCTGCTGTTTAGCTATTTCATTTCATTTGTATCCATGACCTCTAATGGACAGACCTTTTCAAAGTCTGCCCCATGGATACCCGTTCTTGACATTGACTTCATTGCAAAAGTTGATGGACTTGGATTATTATTTGCTCTGCTAATAACAGGAATCGGATCTTTAGTTGTATTATATTCCGTTTTCTATTTAGCAAAAGATAAAGAGCAGCTTAATACATTCTATGTCTATTTATTGCTTTTTATGGGGGCTATGCTCGGAGTAGTGTTATCAGATAACCTTATTGTCCTATATACTTTTTGGGAGTTTACCAGCTTTTCATCCTTCCTGCTGATTGGATATTGGTACCATAAGGAAAGATCACGTTATGGCGCTCAAAAGTCTATGCTTATCACTGTTTTTGGCGGTCTGTCGATGCTTGGGGGGATCATTCTCCTCTATATTATGACTGGAACGTTCAATATATCAGAAATTATCGGACAGGCTTCTGCTATTTCTAGCCATGACCTATTTATTCCTGCGATGCTTTGCTTTTTATTAGGAGCTTTTACAAAGTCCGCACAATTTCCATTTCATATCTGGCTTCCGGATGCCATGGAAGCACCTACACCTGTTAGTGCCTATTTGCACTCTGCAACAATGGTTAAAGCAGGAATTTACTTGGTTGCAAGAATGAGCCCAGTATTTGCTGAAGAGGCTTTATGGCTATGGCTTGTTGCTGGATTCGGAATCCTGACATTATTCTGGGGTTCCTTCAATGCTGTTAAACAAACAGACCTTAAAGCTATATTGGCTTTCTCAACTGTCAGCCAGCTGGGGATGATTATGTCACTGCTTGGGATTGGAGCCGCAGCCCTTCATTTTGATGGAGTGGACAGAAGCTATTTTGGTGTGGCTACCATCGCAGCTGTATTTCACCTCATCAACCATGCAACTTTTAAAGGCAGTCTATTCATGGTCGCAGGTATTGTTGATCACGAAACCGGCACAAGGGATATACGGAAACTTGGCGGCCTGATGAACTTCATGCCGATTACCTTTACCATTGCTTTAATTGGAACCTTTTCAATGGCTGGATTGCCGCCGTTTAATGGATTCTTAAGTAAAGAAATGTTCTTCACAGGTATGATTCGTGTCCTTGAATTAGATATTTTTAGTTTAGAAACATGGGGGCTTCTATTCCCAGTAATTGCTTGGACAGCTAGTGTATTTACATTCCTTTATAGCATGGTGCTGTTATTTAAAACTTTTACAGGCAAGCACCAGCCGGAAAAACTCGAGAAAAAGCCGCACGAAGCACCAATGGGCATGTTAATTTCGCCAATTGTCCTTGCTTCATTGGTTGTTGTCTTTGGTTTCTTCCCTAATATTTTATCAAACAGCATTATTGCACCAACCGTAAGCTCGATTATGCCTGGAAACACAGCAGATGTTCATATTTCTTTCTGGCACGGGTTCAAGCCAGAGCTTTTTATGACATTAGGCGTTATTGCCTTTGGAGTTATACTCTTTAAAACACTGCCTAAGTGGAATGGAGTATACCGCATATTCCCGGAAAACCTTTCACTAAACAGCCTGTACGATCAATTGCTGCTTGGGATAGAGAAATTATCCAGCCAGTTAACAAGAACGTTTATGAATGGATCGATTAGAACCTATCTAGTGTATATTTTTACATTCTTTATTGTGATATTAGCAACAACGCTAGCTGTAAAGAATGCATTCAAATTTGATACGAGCAATATCTCATCGATTGGCTTTTATGAAGTGCTTCTTGCAATTGCAGTAGTTATTGCATCAATAAGTATCCTGTTTGCTAAATCACGAATGACGTCTATCATCCTTCTTGGGGCAGTTGGCTACACCGTATCACTTTTCTTTGTATTATTTAGGGCGCCAGATTTAGCCTTAACACAGCTTGTTATTGAAACAATCTCTGTTGCTTTATTCCTGCTTTGCTTCTACCACCTGCCTAAGAACAGCAAGAATGAAGAAAGAATGGGATTCAAGCTAACTAATGCTCTTGTTTCCATTGGGGTAGGTGCCATAGTCACACTTATAGCTTTATCAGCGCACAGCAATAAAGTATTTGATTCCATTGCCCAATATTATGTTGAGAATACGTATACAGAGGCAGCCGGGAAAAATATGGTTAACGTGATTCTCGTTGACTTCCGCGGATTTGATACGCTGTTTGAAATCACAGTTCTGTCCATAGCATCTCTAGGGATATTTACTATGATTAAACTTCGCATGGGAGGAGGAAAGAAAAATGAGAACAAATGATATTCTTCTGCAAACAGCAACAAAAGTAATCCTGTTTATCATTATTCTTTTCTCTTTCTTTATTTTTTTCAAAGGACACTACACGCCAGGAGGCGGGTTTGTCGGCGGTCTGCTTACATCAGGGGCAATTGTGTTATTGCTGCTGGCCTTTGATATGAAGACCGTAAGGAAAAGCCTTCCTGTGAACTACATGTTTATGACAGCGACAGGCTTGTTGTTTGCACTTGGGACATCGGCTGGAGCGATATTTTTTGATGTTCCATTTTTAACCCACGCCTTTGGTCATGTAAACATTCCTATATTAGGCGAGTTGTCCCTTCATACAGCTACATTGTTTGACCTAGGTGTTTACTTGGTTGTTGTCGGTGTTACGATAACCATTATTCAAACGATTGGGGAGGATGAATAATGGAGATAATTATGGCTTTTGTTATAGGCATCTTGTTCATGTCTGCTACCAATTTAATGCTGTCAAAGAGTTTATTGCGAATAATCGTCGGAACGGGTCTGCTAAGCCATGGAGCCCATTTGCTTATCCTGACAATGGGCGGGCTAAAAAGAGGAACGGTCCCGTTGCTGGGAGAGCATGCAAGCTCATATACCGATCCAATTCCACAAGCCTTAATTTTGACAGCTATTGTTATTAGCTTTGGAGTCACTGCCTTTTTCTTAGTTCTTGCTTATCGCGCATATCAGGAAATCGGGACTGACAATATAGAGAGAATGAGAGGGAATGAAGGAAATGATTAACTTTTTAATTCTGCCGATCGTAATCCCTTTCCTGACTGGCATCCTTTTGATTTTCTTTGCCAAATATGTCCCTATTCAGCGCGGGATTGCAGGCATTTCAGCTTTACTGAACATCATTGTTTCCGCCATGCTAGTCAATAAGGTTCACCATGAGGGCATTCAAACACTTAATGTTTCAAGCTGGCAGGCTCCTTTTGGGATTACCTTAGTATCAGATATGCTTTCTGCACTGCTTGTACTGACCACTAGCATTATCGTTTTTGCTTGTGTCATCTACTCTTTTAAATCAATTAAACCTGAGCAGGAGAGATATTATTTTTATTCGGCTATGAACTTCTTAGCCCTAGGGGTCATCGGTGCTTTTACAACGGGTGATATTTTTAACCTGTTCGTTTTCTTCGAAGTACTGCTCATGTCTTCCTATGTTTTGCTTGTCCATGGGGGAACGAAAATCCAGCTGCGTGAATCGCTAAAGTATATTTTAGTCAATGTTATTTCATCAGCGCTTTTTGTTATTACTGTTGCCTATTTATATTCCGTCGTCGGAACATTAAATATGGCACATATCTCTGTCCGTCTCAGTGAGTTAGGACAATCAGGCATTATTACAGTCATTGCTGTTTTATTCTTGATTGTATTTGGTTTGAAGGGTGCCATTTTCCCGCTGTTCTTTTGGCTGCCAGGATCGTATTATGCACCGCCTGCTCCAGTGATGGCCCTGTTTGGAGCCCTGCTGACAAAGGTAGGGGTATATTCCATCATAAGAACATACACCTTGTTTTTCCTGCAGGACACGGGATATACCCATCAGCTTTTAGGAATATTGGCGATCATTACAATCATTGTTGGAGTTATTGGCGCCATTGCCTATTCCGATGTGAAAATGATCATTATTTATAATATTATCGTAGCTGTTGGTGTGATTTTATTTGGAGTTGCTGTCATGGAACCGGAATCGCTGACAGGCTCAGTATTCTATCTGATTCATGACATGATTGTTAAAGCAGCGCTCTTCCTGCTGGTTGGCATCATGATTTCCATTGCCGGGACAAGCAATTTAAGAAAAATCAGCGGCTTGATCAAGCGTTATCCTGGATTAGGCTGGACATTCTTTATTGCAGCACTTGTGCTTGCTGGAATCCCGCCATTCAGCGGATTTGTTGGCAAGGTGCTGATTGTCCAGGGAGGATTTATCGGAGAACATTTCTGGGGTGCAGGGATTGTATTAATCTCCAGTCTTCTCGTGTTGTTTTCCATTATGAAAATCTTTATTAATGGCTTCTGGGGCACTCCGCAAAGCTATAAAGGGGAGGAAATGGTTCCTGTCCGTAAGCTGCTGGCTGCACCGGTCATTCTCGTAAGCATTTCTGTTCTATATGGTGCTGGAAGCGAATTTGTATATCCGTATATCTCACAGGCTGCAGAAACCCTTGCCAATCCAAGTATTTACATTGATGCAGTCTTAAAGGAGTAATGGTATGGCATTTCAAATATTATTAAATGTATTTCTCGGATTTTTATGGATGTTTTTCACGGGGACTTATGATGGGACAGCGTTTATTAAAGGCTATATTTTAGGCCTAATTATTATTTTCTTTTTAAGGCGTTTTTTCAGTACAAGGTTTTATATGTCCAGAGTCTATGCTGCTATAAAACTTGTGATTCTTTTTATTAAAGAATTGATTCTATCAAATATCTCAGTTTTAAAGCTAGTTATTAAACCGAAGCTTGATATTAGACCAGGAATCTTTGCCTTGCCAACCGTTCTTGAAAAGGATTGGGAAATCACCCTTCTTTCCAGCCTGATTACTTTGACGCCTGGGACACTGGTCATCGATGTTTCAGATGACAATAAAATCTTATACATTCACACCATTGATATTGATGATGTAGATGAGGCTATTGATTCCATTAAAAACTCTTTTGAAAAGGCTATTTTGGAGGTGAGCCAGTAATGATTTTGACTGCTGTAAAAATAGCGATATTCTGTATGGCTATCTCCATTCTCGTATTGATTTACAGGGTCATCAAAGGACCATCTGTTCCGGACCGTGTGGTTGCCCTTGATGCCATTGGGGTCAATCTTATTGCGATTATTGGGCTCGTTTCTATTTTCTTAAACACTAGTGCGTTTTTAGAAGTAATTTTATTGCTTGGTATTCTGTCGTTTATCGGTACTGCTTCTTTTTCTAAATATCTAGAGAAGGGGGTTGTTTTTGACCGTGACAGAGATCTTTAATATTATCATTGTTATCTTTATTCTTATTGGGGCCTTTTTAAGCCTTGTAGCAGCTTTTGGAGTCATCCGGCTGCCAGATGTCTATACAAGAAACCATGCCGCTTCTAAGGCTGCTACATTAGGCGTTATGTCTATTCTGGCTGGAGTCTTTCTGTTTTTCTATGTAAAAGATGGCTATTTTAATGCAAGTGTTATTCTTGGTATCGTCTTTATCTTCGTCACTTCACCTGTCTCAGGACATCTCATAAGCCGTGCGGCCTATAATTCCGGTGTCAAGATGACGGATATGAGTGTCCATGATGATTTAAAAGATAAGGGAAAGATGCAACAAAAATAAAAAAAAAGGTTTGATTTCTTAAAAAAGAAAATCAAACCTTTTTTCATTTACTTTCGTTTGATTACGGCTATCGTACATCGGGATACACAGATTAATTTATCATCTTCATCTTTAATTTTTATATCCCAAACTTGAGTGGTTCTGCCTTGATGAAGGACGGTGCCGACGGCTGTAACAAATCCAGCCTTTTTAGATTTAATATGGTTTGCATTAATCTCAAGACCTGCCACAACTTCTGTCTCTTTATCAACTAATTCATACGCGCCAATGCTTGCAACAGTTTCAGCAAGTGCCACTGATGCCCCCCCATGCAGCAGGCCAAACGGCTGTCTTGTCCGATGGTCAACAGGCATTGTGGCAATAACATTTCCTTTTTCCAGAGTTAAAATTTCCATTCCTAGAGCTTCGACTAATGTTTGATGTGTATCCAATCCTCCCACTCCTTTCTTATGTAATAAGTATACGACTAAAGATTGAGATTTTCCTTCATGCCGTTTTTACGCCTGCCTTAGACTGAGTAGAACCGAAATAGCTATTATGACATATATTGTAAGCATGTGGGGCGATTCTTGAAAAAGCTTAGAAAGAGGATGATCATGTGAACCCCTATGCTTATTACATGCCGATTCCATATTGTTATCAATATCCAGCCAGGATAAACAGCGGATACCCTGACATCAGACAAATTCCTGCGGTTAATCCGCAGATATTTATGACATCTGCCAAAGATATGGATATACTGCTAAAAGACGCGAGCCTTGTTTTAGCCAAAATGGCCAAGGACAAAAAGTTTTCATACGAATTAATTAATGCCGCACAATTATCAAAGCAAGAAACAGTCGAAAAAATGATTAAATCTATAGGAACGAAATTCGTCCCGAAGGTAAAATATACTCCGGATGGTTTAACTCTGACCTTCAACACAGGATCCGAATATCAGGACTGCTGCAGCCTGGTCCTCAAATTAAGATGGGGATAAGAAAAGCTTAGTAACACACTTTGCCACTAGCACCTGAGCGAAACTGATAAAAATAAAAAAGCTCTTCATGAGAGCTTTTTATTTTTTGGCTATTTACAGTACACGTTCTTTATTAGTAATAATAAGGGGCTCCGTATCCGTAGCCAAAGCCATATCCTCCGTACCCATACGGCGAAAACGGCGGCACTGGTCCATAAGGGAAAGGTGTAAATCCATAGTACGGACGAAATAAGGCGCTTCCAACTAAGCCGCCAAGCAATCCTCCGATAAAAGGTGCGCCAAGAAGAAAAAATCCCCTTTGGTCTGGCTGTCCTCGATAATAATGCATAATTTGGGTAACCTCCTATTCTTTTTCCCTACACTATTTCATATGCAATCCATTTGCCTTTGGCGTGGGCGATTTGAATAGGAGTCCCATTTTTCATACCATAATTATATAAAAGGATTAATAGGCTTTTGCCCAATAAACCAATTGATCTGCTTTACGTCCGCAGCAAACACACTCAGATGAAACAGCAGCTTGTTCAAATGGCAGACATCTTGAAGTTACACCTGTTTCTTCTTTTATTTTTTCCTCACAGGCGATATCCCCGCACCACATTGCTTTTACAAAGCCCTGCTTTTCTGCGAATGTCTCCTTGAACTCTTCATAATTGGTCACAGTATATGTTTTTTGCTCACGAAGTTCTTTTGCTTTACGGTATAGATTTTGCTGAATATCGTCAAGCAGCTCTGTAATTTTAGCCTCTAAGCCTTCCATTGGAACAACAACTTTTTCACCTGTATCTCTTCTGGCAAGGATGACTTGATTCTTTTCAATATCCTTTGGCCCTACCTCTAAGCGGATTGGCACACCCTTCATCTCATGCTCATTAAATTTCCATCCAGGCATTTTATCACTGGCATCAATACCAACTCGTGCCACACTGGATAAGGATTTCTTTAATTGATAGGCAAAGTCAAGAACGCCTTCTTTATGCTGGGCAATCGGCACAATCATCACTTGTGTTGGCGCTGCTTTTGGCGGGATTACAAGACCTCTGTTATCACCATGCACCATGATCATAGCCCCAATGATGCGTGTAGTGAATCCCCAGGAAGTTTGATTCACATATTGCTGCTTGCCATCTTTATCTAAATATTGGATGCCAAAGGCTTTAGCGAACCCATCTCCTAAATGGTGAGAAGTCCCTGACTGAAGAGCTTTACCATCATGCATCAAGCTTTCAATTGTATAAGTGAATTTTGCACCAGCAAATTTTTCCTTATCCGTTTTTTGTCCTTTTACTACAGGAATCGCCAGCACATTTTCACAGACATCCGCATAAACCTCAAGCATTCTGCGTGTTTCTTCATGTGCATCCTCATCAGTAGCATGGCATGTATGACCTTCCTGCCATAAGAACTCCATTGTGCGCAGGAACGGTCTTGTCGTTTTTTCCCATCGAACGACATTGGCCCATTGATTGTATAGCTTAGGCAGATCGCGATAGGAATGAATAATATCTTTATAATGTTCACAGAAAAGAACTTCTGATGTTGGACGGACTACTAAACGCTCGGCTAATTCTTCATCCCCTCCATGCGTCACCCAGGCAACTTCAGGGGCAAAGCCTTCCACATGGTCCTTTTCCTTTTGCAGCAGACTTTCAGGGATGAATAACGGCATGTAGATATTTTCATGTCCTGTTTCGATAATACGATTATTTAGTTCTGTTTTGATGTTTTCCCATAAGGATAAACCGTATGGACGGATGATCATGCAGCCTCGGACACTAGAATAGTCGATTAGGTCCGCCTTGGTAACAACGTCTGTATACCACTGGGCAAAATCATCTTCCATGGAAGTAATATCTTTTACAAACTCTTTTGCCATTTTTAATACACCTCTATTTAATTTTTTCAATGGTTGATTGCTAAACAAACTTTTTTCAATAAGGCTCTGTTAAATTTGACCGTTGATTTCCTCTCCAGGCACTTCGCTTTCCGGGGGGCGTTTTGTGAGCCTCCTCGTCGCATTCGCTCCTGCGGGGTCTCACTTCAACGCTGATCCCCCAGGAGTCTACGTGCCTGCAGCGAAGATCAACTATGCGGTTAAAATCAACATTATAGTTTAACACAGCTTTCAAAAAAAAAGCTTTGCATTAAAAAAGGGACCAATATATGGCGGTACCACCCTTATTTAAAGCAAAGCTTTACACTCAGAATTTGATAACGGAGTATGTCCGCATGTATCTTTTCGACACAGAACTCGGAGGCAGGTTCAAGCGGCTGTTTAATAGGAGACTTTCAGCTTAGGGCTCCCTCTCTGAGAATAAACAAATTCCCTCTACTATTCCTCGTCATTGTTTTTAAGTATTTAAATGTAAATAGTTAATCCCATTTTACCCTTATCTTAGACATTTTGCCACAATTTTATACAGGAAATCCTCCCCGGCAAGGGAGGATCTTTTTATCTATTAAAATGCTTCATCTACAGAAGCGTAAGAATAGCCAAGGTCTTTTGCTACCGCTTCATAGGTGACATGACCGTTTAATACATTGACCCCACGCTTTAATGCAGCATTATCGTCAACTGCCTTTTTAACACCCTTATTAGCAATTTGCAGCGCATAAGGAATGGTCACATTCGTAAGAGCAATAGTAGATGTTCTTGGAACAGCGCCAGGCATATTAGCAACAGCATAGTGAACAACACCATGCTTCACATAGGTTGGATCATCATGTGTTGTTACATGATCAACAGTTTCAAAGATTCCGCCCTGGTCAACAGCTACATCAATGACCACAGATCCAGGTGACATTGACTTGACCATTTCTTCAGTTACCAGCTTAGGAGCTTTTGCCCCAGGAATCAGAACTGCACCGATTACGAGATCACTTTCTTTAACAGCCTGAGCAATATTAAATGGATTTGACATTAAAGTCTGAATCGTATCACCGAAAATATCATCAAGCTGGCGGAGACGATCTGGGTTAAGATCAATGATAGTGACGGCAGCACCTAGGCCAACAGCCATTTTTGCAGCATTAATTCCTACAACTCCACCGCCGACGATGGTTACCTTGCCGCGCTGGACACCTGGAACACCTGCAAGAAGGATCCCTTTTCCGCCATTAGTTTTTTGCAAGAATTGAGCACCAATTTGTGTAGACATACGGCCGGCAACTTCACTCATTGGTGTAAGCAAAGGCAAAGTGCGATTCAATTCAACAGTTTCATAGGCAATGGCAGTTACGCCAGATTCGATCAGTGCCTTAGTTAGTTCAGGCTCTGCAGCTAAGTGCAGATATGTAAACAAAATTAAATCTCTGCGGAAGTATTTATATTCCGGCTCCAATGGCTCTTTTACCTTCATAACCATTTCCGCTGCCCATGCATCAGCAGCTGTGGAAACGATTTCAGCGCCTGCTTGTTTATAGTCATCGTCAGTGAAACTGCTTCCTAAGCCAGCACCTGTTTCAATTAATACCTTATGGCCAGCACTGACAAGAGAGAATACACTAGCTGGTGTCATTGCAACACGATTCTCATTGTTCTTTATCTCTTTAGGCACACCTACAATCATCAAAAAAACCCCCTTCCAATTATCAAAACCAATTTTAGTATAATAAAAATCTTGTAATAAATCCACTTTCTTTGCCGAATAGGAACTTGTTTTGTCACACGTGAAGGAATCACCTTGGCCGAAAGAGAAAGCATCATTAATATATTTGGCGGGAGGGACTTATCATGAACACAAGTGCTGTAGCAAAGTTATTGGGAGTATCTTCAAGTACGGTGCAGCGTTGGGTGAAGCAGCTGGGAATCGATATGGAGCGGAATGAACTTGGTCATTATTTATTTAACGAGGAAGACATTCAATTATTGAAACAAGTCCAAGAGCAATTAAATAATGGGGTTAGTTTGCAGGAGGTTTCGGTCGGCAAGAAAACACAGCGAAAAGGTGCTGCAAAGCAAATTGATCCAGCTGCAGGGAAGCTGCTTGAGCGGATCCAAGTGCTCGAGCAAAAGATGAACAGCAAAGCAGACGATGTAGTCACATATCAGCTCCTGCAGCATCGAAGAGAAATTGAGGATCTGCAAACCCAGCTTAAAGAACTGTCAGCCAAAATTGAAAAACTCGAAGCCGAACGTGCAAGCAAAAATAACAGTATAGAAAACCTTATCGTATTAGACGAAGAAAAAAAGAAACCAAAGCCAAAAAAGAAAAACGTCCTATCCTCACTGTTCGGATTTTAGCACATTAACGCATTGGGGGTCAGGCCCCCGCCGGAGTAAAGCATTAACGCAATGGGGTCAGACCCCCACCGCTTTAATGCATTAAAAAGGCAGCTTCCCTTGGTAGAGAAGCTGCCTTTTTTGGTGTGATTATAGTACCATGGCTGCAATCCAGCCGAATATAATGAGCGGAATATTATAGTGCAGGAACGTAGGAACACATGAATCCCAGATGTGATTATGCTGACCATCTGCGTTAAGTCCTGCTGTTGGCCCTAATGTACTATCAGAAGCTGGGGATCCGGCATCCCCAAGCGCTGCAGCTGTTCCAACCAAGGCAATGGTCGCCATTGGGCTGAATCCAAGCTCCAATGACAGCGGAACAAAGATCGTTGCAATAATAGGAATAGTAGAGAATGAGGATCCAATCCCCATTGTTACCAGCAAGCCGACAACAAGCATCAAAAGTGCTGCAAGTGACTTATTTCCACTAATTAAGCCTGCCGCCTGCTGCACCAACTCCTCTACATCCCCAGTTGCTTTTAGCACTTCTGCAAATCCAAAGGCTGCCAGCATGACAAACCCGATGAAAGCCATCATTTTCATTCCGTCTGTTAATACATCATCAGCCTCTTTCCATTTAACCGAGCCTGTAATATAAATAACAAGAATACCTGCCAAGGCACCGAATATCATGGAATCAAGGACAATCTGAACACCGAGTGCCGCTATAATCGAAATGATCGAAAAGACTATGCTTTTTTTATTAGTATCTGTTTTTTCCGTTTCAATGATCGAAAAGTCTTTATAGTCTCTTGGCTTGCGATAGGAAATAAAAACAGCTACAAGCAAACCTGCGACCATCCCTGCCGTTGGAATCAGCATGGCCATTGGGATATCGCTGCTATTTACTGCTAGACCGCTGCTTTCAATGTTTTCTGCCAAAATCCCCTGGAATATCTTCCCGAATCCAGCCGGAAGCAGAATATATGGTGCGGTCAAGCCAAAGGTTAGAACAGAAGCAATTAAGCGACGATCAATTTTCAATTCATTCATAACTGTTAATAATGGCGGAATCAGAATAGGAATAAAGGCAATATGAATGGGAATCACGTTCTGAGAAAAACATGCCATAATTAATATAGAAATAATGATAAGTGCTTTTGATAGCTTTTTCCCTCGAGATTCTCCATCACTGCCAACCCTTTGCAAAATCCACTCAACAAGTAAGCTAGGCAAGCCAGTTCTTGAAATGGCCACTGCAAATCCGCCTAATAGAGCATAGCTTAGCGCAACCTCTGCACTGCCGCCAAGCCCGCTGGTAAATACTTCAATGGTTTTATCCATACTTAAACCGCCTGCCAAACCGCCGACAAGTGCGCCAACCGCCAATGCAATTACCACATTTATTCTTAAAAGACTCAATATAAGCATGACGAGTACTGCAAGTACAACTGCATTCATATAAAAAATCCTTCCTTTTACTTTACTATGCTAAATTGGTAGAGAGCTAAAACATAGATATAAAACTATCATACTGACATCTTCATGTCAATAGCATTAGAACAGGGAAAAAAAGGGTCAGGTTCCCGACACTTTAACAGTTTAACGTGCCGGGGGCCTGACCCCCACTGGTTTAATGCGTCACCGCGTTTAATGGGTGAACGTTTATGGTTTATTTTTCGAATCTTTCTACAAGGAGGGCGAGGGTTCGCACCATGACGCCTGTTGCGCCTGATGGGCCCAGGTCATGGTCTTTTCGTGTGACAGAGGTGCCTGCGATATCCAGGTGTACCCAAGGGGTGTCCTCTGCAAATTCCCCGATAAATGCACCGCCCATGATTGCATGGCCTTCACGCCCTGGTGAATTATTCAAGTCAGCAATTTTGCTGCTTCTCACTCTTTTCTTATCCTTTTCAAATAGCGGCAGACGCCAGATCGGCTCTCCTGCTTCATAGGAAGCTTCGAGAACCTGCTCCCAGAAAGCCTCATTATTTGTTAAGGCACCGGTTGTCTCATTGCCTAAAGCGACAATTACACCGCCAGTTAGAGTAGCAATATCAACAAGATAGTTCGCCCCATGAAACTTCGCATAGGTTACAGCGTCAGCGAGAACGAGTCTTCCCTCTGCATCCGTGTTAAGCACTTCGATTGTTTTGCCGCTCATCGAAGTAATAACATCATCGGGCTTAAAGGCGCCTCCTGAGATCATATTATCAGTGGAAGGAATAACAGCAACGACGTTTTGCTCTGGTCTAAGCTCTCCGATAATCTCCATCGCTCCAAGTACAGCTGCTGCACCGCCCATATCCGTTTTCATGCCGACGATTCCATCTTTTGTTTTCAAAGAATAACCGCCAGTATCAAATGTAATTCCTTTTCCAACTAGACCAATGACATCTGTCCATTCATCTTTCCCCTGGTATTTAAGAACAATCATTTTTGGCGGCTGTTCAGACCCTTGATTTACTGCAAGCAAGGCGCCCATGCCAAGTTTCTGCATGTCTTCCTTTTCAAGAATTTCAGCTTCAAAATCATATTTTGCAGCCAATTCCTTTGCATATTCCGCCATATCTGAAGCCGTAAGCAGATTACCCGGAAGGTTAACAAGGGTACGCGCTGAATTCGTTGCTTTTCCATAAGCATACCCTACAGTCAAAGCCGCCTTTACATCTTCTGCCTCCTCTGCCTGACTATACACAGTAATGCCTTCAACTTCCCTTTCAGGTTCATTTGATTTCTTTTTGTAGCCCTCAAAGCTGTAAGTGGATAAAGCAAATGCCTCGCTTAGCGCATGCCCTGCATCAAGGGCATCAATGCCTTCACCAAGGAAACTATCTAAATATACAGCAGCATTTCCCAATTTATCATTTTTGACCGCTTTAAACACTCTTCCAAACGCCTCGCGCAGCCCATCAAATGAAAAATCCTTTTCCCTGCCAAGACCGACAATATATATTCTTTTTGCACCTATTTTTCCGAAAGTATGTATTTTAGCAACTGCTTTAAACTTCGCGGAAACATCACCGCTTTTGACAAGCTCTGTTAGCTGACCGCCGAATTGTTCATCTAAATTTCCCAAAGTCCCTTCAAATTTATTAGGCTTTTCAAAAATTCCAATGATTAAACATTCATGTGTATCAGCCAGATTCCAATCTCTCAATACTGTAAACATATGTTCACCCCCAAATTAGATGATTTCATTATATAGGAAAAAAACAATTATTTCGACTCCCTAATCATTTAAGAATAAAAGCAATTCTGGAAGCTTCGGCAGTCTTCCTTGCTCTCGGAATTCAACCCTGTCAATATCCTTAGGGAAAATCTCCAGGCATGTTTCAATAAAAAGATAAACATGCTCAAGATCCAATCCCCAATGCTTAGGACGATAAGACTGCAAATACTCATGTGCAGCAGCCATCATTAGCCTTGCCCCTTTGACATTCCCATACTCATAATGATAAATAGCTACGCTCATCTGCAGGAGGCCTTTTAAGAACAAATTCCCCTTATCTGTCATCCACATTTCCTCAAGCAAATCATGGCATGTATAGTAATCTCCTTCATTAAACTTCACAAAAAACTCATAATACTCCTGCGGATAGTCCACATTCCCCCACCCCTTTCAGAAAGAGGAAATCCCTTTTTTTCTTTCTCCGTGACGGCAAATAAAAAGACCTTATTTCCGAAAAACCATTGCACTAATAGTAAAATATTATTATCATCTTAACAAATAGATCACTTTTTTCATTGTCTTTTGCCTATCCGGAAAAAATAAAGGTGGTTTTCCTGCATGGAATTATTTATGAATTTTTCGTTATGGTCCGCAATTGCAGCTATTTTCTTTGCCCAATTCGTTAAGGTTCCTATTCAATTCATTGCAACGAAAAAGCTTGATTGGTCGCTGCTGACTAGCACTGGCGGAATGCCCAGTTCGCATTCTGCAGCAGTAACAGCACTTTCCACTGGTGTTGCCCTAGAATCAGGCTTGAGCTCCCCTATATTTGCCGTTTCAGCAGTCTTTGCCATTATAACCATGTTTGATGCCACTGGTGTTCGCCGTCAAGCAGGAGAACAGGCTATTGTCTTAAATCAGCTCGTATCGGATTTCAACCGTTTCCTTGAGGAAGCGAGACTCTGGCAAAAAAAGGCTGACCGCGAAAAGCGCAAAGAACTTAAAGAGCTTCTTGGACACAAACCGATCGAAGTTTTTTTCGGCGGTCTTACAGGGATCCTACTAACCCTTGGTCTTCATTATCTAGTTTTATAGGTCCTAACTATAAAAAACAGGCGCATTCAAATAGAATGCCCTGTTTTTTATTAAAAGGATTCACAGCACAAGTCTTTACGCAATTAACAGGTGCTTGCAGCTTTTTTCTATTTCCTTTCTGATCTCGTATATTGCTGGCGGAAAACCTGCATAGACTCGTTCTCATTAAGCAAATGGAGCTCTTCCTCCGTCAGGGTGCCATCCCCCATTTCAACAATGTACACGTTCAGTTCTTTCTTGCCCCAATGATTATAAACATCTTCTACCGTTTCATAGTAAAGGTCCAGCCGATCCCCCTTGATGGCTCCTCCCTTATCAGCGA
Source organism: Cytobacillus sp. MT66 (assembly GCF_058792595.1). Taxonomy (NCBI): domain Bacteria; kingdom Bacillati; phylum Bacillota; class Bacilli; order Caryophanales; family Bacillaceae; genus Cytobacillus; species Cytobacillus sp. MT66. Next base: position 293,986 of record NZ_JBXAFB010000006.1, on the reverse strand, counting down.
CCACACCGTAGCCATAACCTGGGACAAATAAGATTGTTCCGATAGGGAATACATTTAAATCCGCAGCAACTGTTGAATATAAATCTCTTTTCACCTTAACCCCAGAATATGTAATGCCAAACCCAGGATGTCCAGGATGTTTTCCGGTTGATTCATAATAGGCTGTGTATCCGGTTGCTACTACCTTTTTTGATGGATATTTCGTCCAGTCGATGGCCTCCTCTAAAGTTTGCGGCTCGGCCGCTGCCGTTTGACTGGCAGATAGCTGTCCATCTAAATGAACCATACTCTTTAAATATTTTATAGCGCCTTCTACAGACTTATAAGCTTGCTCAAAGAAGTGATCGCCCGATTCCTTGCCAGGCTGTGAATTTGCTGTACTGTAGTAATCTTTTAAAGTTCCTGCTCCAACCCCGGAAATGGTCTGCAGGGTTGTTAAAAGGGCTGCGAAGAATAATATTGACATTATTGTTCGCCTTGTCCAACTCTTTATTTTACTCATGTTAAATTTTCATCCTCCCAAGAATATTCATTTCCCAAGAATTAGAGAAATATTCGGATTGGAGCGAAATTAAAACATGAGGAAAAATAAAAAGACCCTGCATCCTCGCAGAGTCTTAGTTTTAAAACATTTGATACCCTTTTTTTCTTAGCATTTTTATGACAATACCAGCAACGATCGCACCAGCTAATCCGCTGCTCAAAATCAGAATATCTACGGTCACCAGCTGAGAAAGCTCATGCCCTAAGCTTGAAAAAGCTTCTCCTGTGTTCGTAAAGTATTCAATAAAACGAACCTTGTCAATAATCAATAGCGCGACAACTGGAAAAATAATTGCCATAATCCATGACATTCGCAAAAGCATATTTAGTATAAAACCTATCCCAAAAAATAGAACGAAAAATAGAATCATCGAAATAGGCAATGTAAAAATCGTCATCTGCATATAAAGGCCTCCCCCTTACACATCAATAAATAGTGTACTTAATGTATTTGGGTGAAGTCAATAAGAAATGCCCCGCGGCTGCGGGGCAATTTTTTTAGTTCTTATTTTTTTGTCCGGTTCCTTCACAGCTCGTGCATGTTTCTGAACCGCCTAATAATAGTTGGAAATATCCATTACCTGAACAATATACACACTCGTTTTTGTCTGCTGTCTTTGCTGCCATTTTGTCCATCTCCTTGTAATGTGTTTTTGTATTGAATTTTCTGATAATATACCAAGAATTTTATTGAAAGAAAAGTTCCAAATTTCAGTAAAAATAGTCATAGAAAACGATTACATCTGTTTCATCCTTTAAAATTCTTACTCTAGCTCTTATTTTTGGGAAATTTCAGAATAATAGGACTGAACCCTTGGGACAACTAGCTTCAATAATTTTGTGGTAATATTTACCGGCGCAAATACTCACTAAAAAAGGGGGCAGGCTGCTTTTCTGTCCCCCTTGTCATTTATTTTAAAATAAATTAAATTTCCCTTTTCGCAAAACTAATGAAGGACCGCCAATCATATATAAAGCGCGGTTATCAACCATTTTTTTCATGAAAGAGGCAGTCGATCCTGTCATCTTTTTGCCGAATGCCACACCAACGGCATCATCATCACCCAAAGAGCAGACAGTTCCTTTAATATCCGGTTTGAAATTTGAAAGTGCAGGCTGCTGGCGTATTAAGGCAAGAAGGTTCTTGGCACATGTTTCTCCTTGCTGCATGGCAATTTGCGCAGTAGGCGGATATGGACGATTAATCTCCTCATTTATCACCAAGGAGCAATCACCGATGATAAAAATATGATCATGTCCAGGTGCCCTTAGATCTGGTGTAACCTTCACACGTCCGCGCATGGCTTCAAAGCCTGATTTTTCGATTAGCGAATTCCCTCGGATTCCTGCTGCCCATACCACTGTTCCAGCTTTAATCTCCTCGGTCTCATCTTCGCCTTTCGCTACTATAATTCCCTCTGGTGTGCATTCCTTAATAGCCGTGCCAATACGAAACTCTACTCCTTTTTTCTCTAGCTGAGCTACCGCGTACCTGACAAGCTCAGGGTCAAATCCTGGCAATGCAGTAGGAGCAGCCTCGACACAGATAATCTTAACTTTCTCTGGATCAATATCATATTCTGAACAAAGCTCAGGGACCCTGTTCCCAAGCTCACCAAGGAATTCTATTCCGGTGAAGCCCGCCCCTCCAACAACAATGGTTAGGCGCTCCTCTTTTTTCTCTGCCTCTGTTGGGTAGACAGCAAATTGGTATTCAATATGTTCACGTATTTGCCGGGCCGCATTGACATTTACAATAGAAAACGCGTGCTCTTTTAATCCCTTTATGCCAAAGGTTTCAGATTCCCCGCCAACAGCAACAACTAAATAATCGTAATCTATTTCACCATCTTCTAAAATTACTTTATTATCCCCTGTCTTTATCTCGGTAACGGTGCCTTTTATAAAGTTCACCTTATTTTGATCAATGACAGATTTAATATCATAGCGTACCCTGTCATGATGCAAGGTGCCTGCAGATGCTTCGTGAAGCCATGTAGTTTCATAGTGGTAATCATTTTTATTCACTAATATAATATCCGCTTCATTCGGACCCAAAGCTTTTTGCAGACGGGTGGCCGTCATAAGCCCGCCATAGCCAGCTCCCAAAATGACAATTCTCTGTTTTCTCAACGTATATCTTCCACCTTTAACTGTTATTTTTACTGAAAGCTCTTTTGAAAAACGCTTCTTTTTAAAGGGGTCTGTTAAACTTGACCGTTGATTTCCACTCCAGGCGCTTCGCTTTCCGGGGGCATTTTGCGAGCCTCCTCACAGCGACCGCTCCTGCGGGGTCTCGCTTCAATGCTGATCCCCCAGGAGTCTGCGCGTCTTCCGTTCCAATCAACTAAGCAGTATTAACTAACTCTGCCTTAACAGAAACTTTTTAAAAAGAGTTTGTGATGTTATTCACTTGAAGTGTCAAAAATATGTTCATTTTACATTAATAATTTAATTATTCTATATATTCATATTATTCTTTTCCATTTCCTTTTTCAACCTTAAAGATAGAGATATCACCCTATCATGATGTGTATGTATTTGATCATTTTATTATGATAATTGAATTTTCATATCCTTCACCAAATTTGCAAAGTTTTTATCAAACAAGCTGAGCTTTAAATCGATTTATGATATGATATGGGTATAAACCAACATTGGAATACTGGGGGGAAATAGAAGTGAAAGAAGATCAAAAAGTGTATGATATTACTATTATCGGTGGGGGTCCAACCGGTTTATTTACTGCTTTCTATGGCGGCATGAGACAGGCATCAGTGAAAATTATTGAAAGCTTGCCGCAGCTTGGCGGTCAATTATCGGCCCTTTACCCTGAAAAATACATATATGATGTTGCAGGTTTTCCTAAAGTGCGCGCTCAGGAATTAATCGATAACCTTAAAGAGCAAATGGCCAAATTTGAACCTGCTGTTGCGCTTGAACAATCTGTCAACAAGCTTGAAAAATTGGAAGATGGCACTTTTAAGCTTACTACTGACAAAGAAATCCATTATACAAGAGCAATTATCATTACAGCAGGAAATGGTGCATTCCAGCCGCGCCGGCTTGAATTAGAATCAGCTGCGCAGTACGAAGGCAAGAACCTGCACTACTTTATTGATGATTTAAATAAATTTGCCGGCCAGAAGGTTGTGGTTTTTGGCGGCGGAGACTCGGCTGTTGACTGGGCACTTATGCTTGAACCTATTGCAGAAAAGGTCACTATTGTACATAGACGCGATAAATTCCGTGCCCATGAGCATAGTGTGGAAAACCTTTTCAATTCCAAGGTTGAAATTAAAACACCTTACGTGCCTGCCGATTTAGTCGGAGAAAACGGACTTATTAAACAGGTTGTATTAGAAGGGGTTAATGACAAAGAAAAAGAAGCGATTGATGTCGATTCCGTAATCTGTAACTATGGCTTCGTTTCTTCACTTGGTCCAATCAAAGAGTGGGGATTGGATATCCAAAAGAATTCAATCGTCGTTAACTCTAAGATGGAAACAAATATCCCTGGAATTTATGCTGCAGGAGATATCTGCACATATGACGGAAAAGTAAAGCTGATTGCCTGCGGATTTGGCGAAGCACCTACAGCAGTCAACAATGCAAAAGCTTATATTGACCCTAAAGCAAAAATCCAGCCAATGCACAGCTCTTCCATGTTTGGTTAAAACGGGCAGAAAAAGGTATCCTCATTGGATACCTTTTTCTTTTACAGGGCAAAGCTGCCTTTTAACAGTTTTCCGGAGTACCTGCGTTTGCAGCCGTTCTAAATGATGAACCGCAGCCGCATGAAGCAATGGCATTCGGATTATCGATCGTGAATCCGCCGCCCATCATGGACTCTTTATAGTCAATTTTAGTTCCTTGCAGGATTGGCGCATCTTGTTTATTGACAACAATCTGGATTCCGTATTGTTCAAATTGCTGATCATTTTCCTCAACTTCATGGGCAAATCCCATTCCATATGATAAACCGCTGCATCCGCCGCCCTTAACTGCGACACGCAATATGGCATTTTCTTCTTCACTTGCCTTCATCATGTCCTTAATTTGCAAGGCTGCAGCTTCTGTTAAAATAATTACATCACTCACGATTGTTCCCTCCTTTTACTGATGGGATAAAAGTTTCTTCCTATATTCTAGTATAAACACATTGCTTACGTTCCTCAACTTATCTGAATTGAACCTGCCGCCTATATATGATAAAACCCGTATTAAGGTTCTCTTTTAGCCGTTGATTTCCACTCCAGGCGCTTCGCTTTCCGGGGGGCGTTTTGCGAGCCTCCTCGTCACATACGTTCCTGCGCACGTCTCGCTTCAACGCTGATCCCCCAGGAGTCTTCGCACCTTCCGTTCCAATCAACTAAGATGTCAATCAACATCAATCTAATACATCTTTTACTAAAAAAGTTCATTTTCCTCAATATATTGATAAATTTTTTCCACCAGATCTTCTGGGGTTTCGCCTTTTATCACTTCGCCCTCGACTAGTGCATATAAGCCTGCATCACACTTGCCGCAGTGGCTTAAACAGCCATACTCATAAACATCTAAATCATAATCTTTTTTCAATTCTTCAAACGCCTTATGCGCCCCGTTTGCCAGGTTGCTTGCGCAAAACTCAATGAGCGGTCTGATCACCCAAATCACCTCTCTACACGTTTATGCTACTTACTTTTTTATAGTTAGGCAACCATTTTTAATGAGGTTGTGGTTTTATCCTTTATTCGATATACTCATATGGGATTATGATTTTTGGGAATAATTATACATAAGAACGGATTTAAAGGGGAATTACAAGATGAAAAAACTAGTGATACTGGGTGGGGGCTATGGCGGCATGCGTGTACTTGCGAAGCTTTTACCAAATAACCTGCCAGAGGATGTTACTGTAACACTCATTGACCGTGTGCCATACCATTGTCTAAAAACAGAATACTACGCCTTAGCAGCTGGAACTATTTCTGATCAGCACGTCAGGGTTGCTTTCCCTGAAGACCCTAAACTGTCGATTGTCTATGGAGAAATTATGGGCGTTGACTTAGAGCAGAAAAAGGTCCTAATGAAGGAAGAAAAAGACGTTCCATATGATGATCTAATTATCGGTTTAGGATGCGAAGACAAGTACCATAATGTTCCAGGAGCTGATGTATACACACACAGCATTCAAACCATTGAAAAATCCCGTGCAACTTACCAGACACTAAATAACCTGCAGGCAGGCTCTGTTGTAGGCATTGTCGGAGCTGGTTTAAGCGGTATTGAAATTGCTTCAGAACTCCACGAAAGCCGTCCTGATTTAAAAATAAAAATATTTGATAGAGGAAGCCGGATTCTGTCCGCATTCCCGGAAAGATTAAGCTATTATGTTGAAAGCTGGTTCGACAGCCATGGTGTAGAAATAGTCAGTCATTCCAATATTACTCGGGTTGAAGAAAAGACCCTATATAATAATGATGAACCTATCGAATGTGACGCTATTGTCTGGACAGCCGGAATTCAGCCAAATCGGGTGGTTCGTGAAATGCCAGTCGAAAAGGATTCACAGGGCAGAGTTGTTCTAACAAAATACCACAACCTCCCAACCGACGAACACGTCTATGTTGTCGGAGACTGTGCCAGCCTGCCGTTTGCCCCTAGTGCCCAGCTTGCTGAGTCCCAGGCAGAACAAATTGTTACAGTTCTTTTGTGCCGCTGGAAAAATGAAGCACTTCCTGAAACGTTGCCAACTATAAAATTAAAAGGGGTACTTGGATCCCTAGGCAAGAAACAAGGATTTGGCGTTGTTGCTGATCGGGCAATTACTGGTCGGGTGGCACGGCTGCTGAAGTCAGGTATCCTATGGATGTACAAAAACCATCGCGGATAAAGAAAAGCGGGAGAGTCGCCTAGTGCTGGGGCTTAGACATTCTCGAAGTTTAAAATAGAGACTTTCCTGCCGGAAAGTCTCTGTCTTTATTCTGCTTTGTATCCGTATTTCTCCATCTCCGCATAAATGGTCTTTAATCTCGGGTTGCCTTCTCCTACAATTTCATCTTCAATTAATACCACGGGGTAAAACATATCCTCTTCAATAACCCTTTGAGCGAAGGTCTTTTTTTCCTCATCCTCCGGCGGATTAAAAATATCTACATACGTAATCTTAAATGGCTGATCGGGATATTTTCTGCTAAGAGCTGATTGCAGCCATTCAAATGTATCCTTTGACGAAGGCAGGTTGACACAGCTCGCGCAAATTTGCTCTGCGCCATAAATGGTCATTTCAACTTCACGATTCATATTACGCTCCCCCTTTGATTGATTTTATATCTATATGTTATATTCCATAAAGATGCTGACTTCTTGCTGATTGTCCTTTGAGCAGGAGAACCGTCACCATTTCATTTTAACATATTATTAAATAGATTTTTATTGTCATAATGATTATAATAAATATAAAGAAAGGAGTAGATATCAATGGCTGAACAAGCAACAACAATGTTTGATCAGGTTCAAGAGGTATTAGATAAATTGCGTCCATTCCTGCTTCGTGATGGTGGAGACTGTGAATTAATTGATGTTGAGGATGGAGTAGTAAAGCTTCGTTTACTTGGAGCCTGCGGCACATGCCCAAGCTCAACAATTACACTTAAAGCAGGCATCGAACGTGCCCTATTAGAAGAAGTACCTGGTGTTGTTGAAGTAGAACAAGTTTTCTAATCAACCCTTCTTATAAAAAACTCGCCAATTTTTGGCGAGTTTTTTTGTTTATATTTATTATGCAAGACATTGGCTTTCATCTTTTATAGAAGAACGAACAACAGAACCCCTGCTGTCAACCCTTAGCCTTCGGTATTCCATTTCCGGCAGTAGCTTGGACAGGCCTTCAGCTACCGCTGATGCCTTTCCTTTTTTAACCAGGCAAAGCACGGTCGGTCCAGCACCGCTTAATGCCACACCAAAAGCTCCTAATGCATGGGCATGTTCTTCAATAACCTCGAGATGCGGAACAATCTTTTTCCGATAAGGATGATGGTATAAATCGCGTTTCATCATTTGACCTGCAAGGGAATAGTTATGATTTAATAACGCCCCAATAAGAACATTGCCAATTGCTCCAGCTTGGACGGCTTCCTTGTATTCTAGGTTCAGCGGCAGCACTCCCCTTGAATCCTTCGTTAGTAATTCCTTTTTGGGGATGACGGCAACTACATCGAGATCAAGCTCAGAAAAAACCTGTGAAAATACCTTGCCCTCTATCTGACAGCCAACAAACAGACCGCCTAAAAGACTTGCCCCAACATTATCCGGGTGCCCCTCGAAATCAGATGCAACCTCAAGCTTCTCCTGTTTTGTTAAATGAAGGCCGCATAATGAGTCTGCAAGTTCAATACCGGCAACAATCGCGGCAGCACTGGATCCAAGACCTCTTGCTAACGGAATATCACTCTTCATTTTAATTCTGCACGCTGGCAGGACTTGGCCAAATTTCTTAGCAGTCTTTATCGCCACCTGGAATACAAAATTCTTTTCATCCTTTGGAAAGGCCTCTAATGGGGGTGATAAAGGGATCATTTCCCATTTATCTGCTTTCTCAACCTCTAATGTTAAGTAGACATTCAAAGCTAATCCAATAGAATCAAATCCAGGGCCCAGATTGGCTGAGCTCCCTGGAACTTTTATGATGAGCATTTCACCCTCGCTCATACATGGACAACTCCTTTAATATACTCAGCAACAGCTTTTTCATCATTAGGCAAGGACACTGGATGAATTGGGCTGCAATCAATTGCTGTGTTCGGGTCTTTCAGGCCATTTCCTGTAAGTATAGCGACTACTTTTGAACCGTGAGGAATTTCGCCGTTTCTTAGTTGCTTGTATACTCCGGCTAAAGAAGCACACGAGGCAGGCTCTGCAAAGACTCCTTCTGTTGATGCAAGTTTTCTGTACATGTGAACAATCTCTTCATCGCTAACTTCATCAATTTTCCCATTTGATTCTTCAACAGCTGCGACAGCTAGATGCCAGCTGGCTGGATTTCCGATTCTGATCGCTGTTGCAATTGTTTCAGGGTTTTCGAATACTTTTCCATGAACAATAGCAGCTGCACCTTCAGCCTCGAAGCCGCGCATTTGCGGAAGGCCTGTATGATTTTTCTCATTGTACTCTTTGAAGCCTTTCCAATAAGCACTGATATTGCCGGCATTTCCGACAGGCAATGCAAGAATATCTGGTGCCGCTCCGCCTAGCTGGTCACAAATTTCAAATGCCCCTGTTTTTTGTCCTTCAAGGCGATATGGATTCACTGAGTTTACTAATGTTACTGGCTCTGTTTCACTGATTTGTCTTACCATTGACAGGGCCTGGTCAAAGTTGCCCTGGATAGAGATGATTTCTGCTCCGTACATAACTGCCTGAGCAAGCTTGCCCATAGCTATTTTGCCTTCAGGAATAACTACGATACAGCGCATTCCCGCTCTTGCTGCATAAGCAGCCGCGGCGGCTGATGTATTTCCAGTAGAAGCACAAATGACTGTATCACTGCCATCTTCTTTAGCCTTGGCAACAGCCATGACCATTCCGCGGTCCTTGAAGGAGCCTGTTGGGTTTGCCCCTTCTGTCTTCACATAAAGGTCAATTCCCCATTCTGTGGAAAGTCTATCAAGGCGAATTAAAGGTGTATTACCTTCGTTAAGTGTCAGCAATGGTGTATTTTGATTAATCGGTAAATATTCCTTATATTCTCTTAATAATCCTTCCCATTTCATACATTCGAGCTCCCTTCAACACGGTATGAACTTTCTATAGATTGTACTGCCTGCAAATCTCTTAGTTTGACTAAAATATCTCCATAATCCTGTAATGATGCCTGGTGGGTAACAAGAACAATTTCAGCAAGTCCTTTGTCTTTAGGAAGCTGCATGATCTTTTCAAAGCTGACATTATGCTCTGAAAAAATAGAAGTCACTTCAGCAAACACACCAACTTCATCTTTTACATGGAATCTTAAAAAGAATTTTGAATAGATTTCGCCAGCATCCTTAAGCTGCTTATCATATTGCGGCGGAATAGCGCTTTTCCCTGTTACACCTAATCGCATATTTTTCATTACAGTAATTAGGTCTGAAACAACAGCTGATGCTGTAGGAAGGCTTCCTGCTCCGGGACCGTAAAACATCGTTTCTCCAACGGCTTCCCCATACACGTACACCGCGTTATACTCATCATTCACTGATGCAAGAGGATGGGAATCAACTAAGAATGTCGGCTGAACACTTACTTCTGCTTTATCCCCTTGACGGTCAGCAATACCAATCAGCTTCATTGTATATCCAAGCCTCTTTCCATACTGAAGGTCCTCTTCAGTAATTCCTGTGATCCCTTCAGCCTTTACATCATCAAGTTCAATTTTCATGGAGAATCCGAGTGTAGCTAGAATCGCCATTTTTCTTGCAGCATCCAAGCCTTCAACATCAGCAGTTGGATCTGCTTCAGCATAGCCAAGGTCCTGCGCTTCCTTTAAGACCTCTTCATAAGGACTGCCCTGCTTGCTCATCTTTGTTAAGATGAAGTTCGTGGTACCATTGACAATCCCCATCATCTTAGTAATCCGGTCTGAAGAAAGACCGTCTGACAGACCTCTTAAGATTGGAATACCGCCGCCGACACTTGCTTCATAAAAAAGGTCACAATCATTTTTAGATGCTAGCGTTAAAAGGTCCGAACCGTTAACAGCCATCAAATCTTTGTTCGCCGTCACCACGTGTTTACGATTGGACAATGCTTTTACAATATAATTTTTTGTTTCTTCAACGCCGCCCATTACTTCAATAATGACATCAATGTCTGGATCGTTTAAAATTTCTTCGGGGTCTGCAGTCAATTTCCCTTTTTCAACATATACTGGCCGTTCTTTATTTACATCTTTAACAAGGATTTTTTTAATATAAACAGGACATCCAACTTGATGCATGAGTTTATCCTGGTGATTTTCAATAATTTGCACGACTCCGGAACCCACTGTTCCCAGCCCCAGCAATCCAATAGCGATCGATTCCATTTTTCTACCCCTCTCCGTTGTTGTTCTCCCTATATGTACAGTTGTATTTGTATAGTAGACATTATAGATCTTATTTCTTTTATTTACAATAGTTTTTATAAAATTCTAACTGAAGTTAGACACTTTTGTATTTTGGCCGTTGATTGCAGCGAGAGGCGCTTCGCTTTCCGGGGGGCGTTTTGCGAGCCTCCAGGAGTCTACGCGCCTGCAGCGAAGATCAACTAAGCGGTTAAATCAAACAATAGGCTTTGGTATAGCATAAAAAATAAAAACAACATCTTTATATGCAAAAGAAAACACGAGATTTCCTCCATTTCCTAAAGGGCAATCTCGTGCTTTTTATCATCAAAGCCAGCTGATGATTGGTATTTTCATTTTTTTGACTGGTACTTCCGCAAAGTCGTAAAACGAGGCGAGAAAGTGTTCGTGGTCATCTGTTTGCTGGAGATACTTTTGCAGAGATTCTTCAAGCATTCTTTGTTTTTGCTCTGAGCCGGTCCCGTAATAGGTTTCAATACAATTAAAATAATGCAGCGGAAAGACGAGTCTAGCGTACAGCAGTCGCCAGGAAAAAGAAGTAAGCGGGACAATGCTTTGATAATCCTGAAGGAACAGACGAAGATCTGGTTCATAGGTTTTAATATTTCGGAAGTATCTCTCTCTCGTCCACTCAGCCAGATCTCTTGCTGAGTGATCAAACACCCATTGGAACGGGTTCTTCATATAGTAGGAATTCATCCAGGTTTCAGCAGTAAGCCTCTCATGACAAACAGTCCCATGATCCGTTAGCCCGGGATCATCATCCAGTTCTGAATCAACAAGATACTGGATCGCATTCTCGGCAAGTCCGCGGTAATATGGAAAGGACTCGAAGAACATGCGCTCAAATTCGTTATCCGGATGCTGAAAGAGCATCTCATTCCATACAGCCTCCATCTGTTCAAGCCTTTGTTCCCACAGCTGCTTCCATTGCCCAATTCTGCTTATCTTCTCTACTTGAAAAGTCACTAGCCTGCCCCTGTAATGAAATTTGGCCAGTTTTCTTCCTAGACGACTGATCTTCCGATTTTGAATCTGCCTGCTGTTCAAAATTGCATATTTGCCGTTCTGCCATTCGCAGGTGTTTTTGCCTTCCTTTGTTTTTAAAAACGTACTGCAATACTTTTCCCCTGTTTTCACCAAATGCTCTGACAGCAAATGAAGCTCATTCAGCACGGAATCATCATAACCGTCAACCGGAATCAGAATATAAATCTTTTCCTGCTTTCGGCAGGCAGTATACTCACCTATGCGCAGTTCCTCATCTGCTTGTATCCCATATTGAAATTCTAGAATATTCTTTAACATTTTATATTCACCACACCTTCTTTTTTCCTCTCCTTGAACCAATATATGAAGGATGGACAGGAAACTTGTTCTTTTCTTGATTTATCCAGATTGCCTAGGTATGATTGAAACTATTAACATGATTTGGTAAAATGTTAGACCAAGCATATTATCGGAAAAGAAAGTATATATTTAATCAAAAAAGAAACTAGGTGGAACTAATGAACGAAGAAAAGAAAAAGACTGTTCTCGAGCAAACAGCAAGGCAATGGCTGCAGGAACGCGGGGTCAAGATTCAGGATATTGCTGATTTAGTTTATTTTCTTCAGGAAAAGTATCATCCTGATTTGAAGATGGAAGACTGCTTAATAAACGTAGAGAGGGTTCTTTCCAAAAGAGAAGTGCAAAACGCTATCATTACCGGAATCCAATTGGACGTATTAGCCGAGGAAGGAAAGCTTCGCGATCCGCTGCAGCATATTATTGAAATCGATGAGGGCTTGTATGGCGTTGACGAAGTCCTTGCCTTATCAATTGTAAATGTGTATGGATCGATTGGTTTTACAAACTTTGGCTACATCGATAAGCTAAAGCCAGGCATCTTAAAGGATCTGAATGACAAAAACTCTGGCAAATGCCACACTTTCTTAGATGATATCGTTGGAGCAATCGCAGCTGCTGCATCAAGCCGCCTTGCTCATAGAGCAGTTGGCGAAGAGTAATCCACAAACCCATAAAAGGATGGAGAAATCCCCTCCATTCCTTTTATGGGTTTATTAATTCTTCTGCAAGCTTCCCCATACTTACGCTTTCCATTCCATATTTTTTTTTCAGAAGGCAATAATGTTCCAATATTACTCTTAACATGGCCAAGTTTTCACCTAAGTAAGTTCCAAAGTTATGCGGATGCCACCATAAGTGGTAGACTTGCCCGTTTTTAGCAGCAAACGTAAGACTATTAATAATTCTTTTTAATCGCAGCTGGTTAAGAACATTAAGGCGGGGATTAAAAGGACGCAGAAAACGGCTGGATGGAATATTTACTGGGCTTGTTTGTACATATATAGAGTTAATAGAATAACTGTGATGCCCGGACAAATTCACATAGGAATCAATCAACCTTAACGCTCTTTTAAAGACAGATTCCTCCCTTGTACAATCGGGTCTATACAGCCATGAATGTTCATTGCCGCGATAGCATAGAATCCCCAAGTCTCTGCATATGGATAAATAATCAGGATTCACTTGATTACGCGGAAAAACCAAGCTTTTCACTTCAGCATTTCTCACTTTTGCAATATTAATAGCAGCTTTCAGGTCATCTCTAAATTGTTCCTTCAATTGCCCTTTTTCTAGACAATAGTAGTGTGAAAACGTGTGGGTACCTATTTCCTGATTTGGAACAGAATTAATTTTCTCTATTAATGATAATCCGTAATGAAAAGGATCTTCTTGCTCAGAACTTCCTATATGCTCAATGGCTAAATACGGAGAAAAGGATTGGTCTGTATATTCTGGTTTGTTCTCTGGCAGATGCTTTAGCAGTTCTCCCTTTGAGTCAAAAAACAATAACCCTACAGTTGCCCAAGTCGCATGAATGTCGAATTCCTGAAAAAGGTTCAGTATTCCGGGAATTGCTTGCCTCACTCCTAAGAGATTGTCTTTATATTGGGAAATGGTCATCATATCCCTCACACCCCAATAAAGCTCAAAATCCAGAGAGATCACAAGTCTCCCTTTTTTATTCAGTTTAATCCCCTCCTTTGCTGCCTCTTAACCTTTCATTTTTTTATAAAGCAGAACAAGCTTTCCAAGCCGTGTTAAAGCATGATAGCCGGAGTACTCGGTTACCTCTTTTCCGCCAAATGAACGTTTAAAATAATTAACATTTTCATCATTGGTTATTTCACCGAAATCATAAATTTTATAGCCCTCTTTTTTAAATTCAATCATATTCCTCCAATGAAGATAACGATTGGCCCTGCCAATTAAACTTTTCTGAGAGGTTTCAGTACTCATTCTGTAATGCGAGGCAGAATAGAGCATCATAGCTCTATCCCCATCAGCTGCATATACGTGATAACATAATGGCTGCCTGTTATCATCAGAGACCTTTGCAATAACGAGGCCGTTCTGGTCATTAATAAGCTTCAATGTTTGAAGATGAAACCTGCCGCATTGTGCCGTATTTTTATTGCGGGCAAATTCATTATAAAAATCCCGAAATTCATGAATATCATCCTCAGCAGGTCTTTGATTAAAAGAATAATATAGAGCATCCTTATTCATTGCACGATTAATTTTGTAGCGATTAGATTTGCCAATTTGTTTAAATAAATCATTTTCATTTCTAGTTAAATCAATTTGAATAATCTTTTTTGCTTTTAACCCATTTCTTGGAATGACCGATTGTTGAAAACCTACAAGATCAACATGTTTTGCCATCAAATCTTCTTCATCAGAATCTGAAAAATATATCGTTTGAATACTTAGGTTTCCAATCTTTCTATCTATCCTGATCAATGAAGTTATCCCCTTTTATGAACATTTTGCCTTTTGCTGCAAGCTATAATCTTTTCATAAAAGCTCAGCGTTTCTTTTAGCATTTTTTCAAAGGTAAATTCCTTTTCATACTTTTCCCGGCTCCGCTTTCCCATTTGAATTCGAAGCTCTGAATTTTGGATGAGTTCCCGAAGTTTGCTTGACAGCAGTTCAAGGTCAGATCGCGGGATTAAGTAGCCATTCACTCCATCCTCAACTAATTCACTAACACCCCCAACATTTGAAGCAATAATGGGCAAACCGCTTCTCATCCCTTCTATGATACTCAGTGGAAGACCCTCAAAATTTGTGGTTAGGACAAAGATCTGTGATTCTCCTAGAATATGAGGAATATCCCTTCTATTTCCTAAAAAACGGATTCTTTCAGATAGCCCGCCTTCATCTGCCGCTCTTTTTGCTATTCCCAGCAGCGGGCCCTCTCCTACAAAAACAACCACCCATTCTAAATCGGAAAGCTGTTTTACAGCATTGATCAGCAATAAATGGTCTTTTGGATAATCAAATCTTGCTAACATGACTAGACGAGGTGGAGACTCTGATACATCAGCAATAAAAGCTGATCCTGCATCAAAAACCCCATTATGAATAATTTTCAATTTATCTTCCGGGATCGTACGATGTTTTACAGCTAAGAGATAATCAAATTCTGAAACCGTTATCACACCTAAAGATATTTTACCGGCCAATCGTTCAAGAAAAGCATATAACTTTCGTTTACGGCTGGAAACACCCTCAGTAAATGCCCATCCATGAGCGGTAAACACTGCTGGAACCCCCGTTAATTTCCCTGCGGCTCTGCCGATCATCCCCGCTTTAGAAGAATGTGCAGCAAGAATATCAGGCTTTAATTTCTTTAACCACCTGCAAATCTCGAACAATGCTTTTATATCATAATATGGATGTATTCCCAGCCTTAAGTTGTTTAACTCAATATACTTAACCCCATGACTCTCCAGCTCCTCCGAAACGATGCCCTTGCCCATTGAAAGAACAATCACTTCATGCCCGCTTTGAACAAGACCTATAGACAGATCTAGCACGTGTACTTGCGCCCCTCCTATAACGTCCATCCGGCTAATAAACTGTACGATCCTCAATAATCATCTCCCCTTACTCTTAACATCCAATCATGTTTTATATCCTTTAGAGTCCATATTCAAATCCTGTTCTGCCTGCCACCAAGGAAGGGCAAGCAGCAGCCAAAAATGTCTCCAATGCAATGTATCGATAAAAAAGCTATTAAAGCCGATTCCTAACAGGGAGGCAAAAACCACCACAAAGAGACCTTTTTCCTCCCCTTTATGCCTGAAGATATTTTTTAGAGACTGAAACAGTGCGAGACAATAAAAGACAAGAAAGGCTATGAAGCCGAGAATACCATTTTCAGTAAAAACTCGAACATAAAGACTATGAGTAGAATGATTAAATACTTCCTCTGACTGCCCCGGTCCTATACCCAACGGGTGTTTAATTCCTATTTCTAATGCCTCCATTTGCTTTGTAAATCGGGTATCATCATATTCCTGGTAGCCAAATCTTTCATGCAAAAGTCCGGCAGTCTGAGAAGACGCTGTGATATAAAATAGAGCAGGAATTGAGAATGCCAACAAAGTAACTAGCAATATCAGCCTTCTTTTAAAGCTGGAATGATAAAAAAATAAATAAATGAACATAGATAACATAAAATGTCCCCATGCAGCCCTAGAAAAGCTTAACAATACGCCAATCGCCAGCAAGGCAAAGCAAATGGCCATGATAACCATCAACATACGCCTTCCTTGGTATTTTTCAATCTTTAATAGGAGAAAGATTGATGGAGGGATAAGAAAGGGGCCAAAGACATTAGGGTCTTTAAAGAATCCCTTTACACGGCCTTCCATTAAGAACATTTCAGAAAAAGGAAGGAGATGGTAATAAGCTGCTATACCGAAAAAGGCTGCGAGAACAGCTGAAAAGACATACCCCTTAAAAATGGCCTCCGCTGCTGTCACTTTAAATCGGGAAACAATTCCTGCAAAACAAAACCAAGTCATAATTAAATAGAAGGAGATGACAGTAAATTCGGCAAAACGGCTAATATCTTTAATCATAAAAAATGATGCCAAATGACTTTCTATAAACAAAAAAAGGCATATAAAGGGAATTAATGCAGAAGGACTAAAAGATAAATAGAACAGATACACACTTAAGCCAAACAGTATAGGAAATAAAAGATCATAAGGAGAAGGCTCTATCAAGGAAATCGAACTGAGTGCCAGCATAATAAATAAGAAGTTGAATAACCACTTGGGTTGTCTTATTGATCTCAAGCCTGCCCACTTCCCTCATTTATTTTCCTTTTTTATTTTTTGTTTGCAGACCCCTTCGTATGGACAGCCAGGAACATAAAGCTAAGACAATGTAGCCAAAGGAGCTAAAAACACTTAATAGAGCTATACTTTTCAGTGGATCGCTAAAATGTATGGAGCAAAACCAAACAGCAAACAGGATCACCATGCAGCGGATGCCTTCAGCGGCCAATTGCAGGCCTTGACGTTCAAACACGTAAAAATTAGTAGCAATAGGCCCGACAACCATTTGCATGAAATATAAAACAGCCAAAATTTGCACATAAAAGCCCGCCTCTGTCCAGCCATCTCCAAAAACGAAGCGGAAAATATATGGCGCTATGACAGCTAAGCTTCCAATAATTAAAAAGCTAACCCAAGACATCTTCCATACTGTTTGCCAAAAAAGAGAAATAATAAGCGGATTTGATGTACGAACCATTTTAGTAGCTTTGGAATAATAAACTTGCTTAACAGAAAAGCCAACTAATGACTCAGGTATAGATAGCACACGCTGGGCAAGCAGGTACCAGCCAGCAACGGCTGGCCCAAATGATGAAGCAATAAAGAGGGTTGGGAGGTGGAAACTAACCACATTTAAGATAGATGACCAGCTTGTTATAAGCGGAAAGTGCTTATACTGTGCTGCTAAACCCATCATCCTCTGAAAGGAAAACTTTCTCCACTTTGTCTCTATATATCTCCAGGAAAAAGCGGCTATCGTTCCACTCCCGCAAAATCTTCCCAATACCTCTCCCACAACTAAGCCGAGAAATCCGATGGGGGCAAAGACGAACTGAAAAAATAGCTGACCAAGATTCATAGCTACCTTTCCTTTTGCCATATATGGATAGGCTTCATGGCGAATCAGCCAGGAATTCATAACCTGAAATATGCCAAAACCTGCAAAACTAAAAGGCAAAAGCCATAAATACTCTTCAAAATGAAAATTTTGAAACAGCTGGGCTATAAGATCTTGAAACATCAGAACCACAACAAAAACTAACAGACTCATCCCTAGAACGGTTAAAACAGATAGACTTAACAGGTGAAATGCGTCATTTTCACGTTTAGGGAGAGGGATGGCTGCATCATACTGGAGTGATGCAAGAATAGTAATACTATATAGAATAGACACATAGACAGCATATCCCCCGAATTCCTCGGGTGTGTAAATTCGGGTCAAAAGAGGGGTTGAAAGAACAATGATCCCTTGCGAAAGAATCGTGCCAGACATAAGAGTGAGCACACTTTTTAGGTAGCTGCTGGAGGATGCCTTTTCCTTTATTTTTTGGATCCACTTCATCCCTTTTTTCCCCCATGCCAAAATGGCAAAGATTTCAATACACGAGATTTCACCTTCCCTAAGAAGTTCCTTTTAAAAAGAACGAGCTTTCGATTCTTCTTTAATGAATCAATCAATCTAGCCTTTGCTGAATAAACAAAATAAAAGATTCTTGCCAAGCTATGCTTGGATGGAAAAATAAACCTGGCGGCAAATTTTGTTTCATTGCTCCAATCAAATTTATATGGCTCATATCCAATGCTCATATCAAAGATCTCTATTTCCGATTGCACACAATCTGCAATTTTCTGTTTAAATAGAATCTTGCCAGGACTGAATTTCCCATAGTCATCATCATGAGCCGGCAGATAAAAAAGGTACCGGCTCCGGCACTCAAATCCATACAAATAGGCAATCAGCCGATCGTCTACATATAAGGCATCAACCTTCGTTTGAAAGGCAGCAGATTCAGCCTGAAGAAGCTTTTGAAAAAATTCTTTTGTTTTGCCTTCTGAAAACCCGCTTGTATCGTTTTTTTCTTCCCATCTTTTTGTGTGAAGACTAAACATTTTTTCTATATCGTTTTTGCGAAGAGGCTCAAAGGACACTGCACCCAATTCTTTTAATCTTCTTTCCTTGCGGTCAAGGCCATGCTTTTTCTTTCTTTTAGCAAAGTATTGATCAAATTGTATTTCGGTTAATTGTAAAACTGGGCAAACAATCATTGAACGGTAATTCGCTATCCTTTTTACTTGCAAATATTGATAAAGGGGAAAATAAAGGTCACTGTCTTCAAAAAGGCCATGAAAATGAAACAGCCTCGGTTTTTTGCTGTTAGTTAAATGCTGCATTATAAATTCGATGGCCTTAGCAAGCTCAACATCATTAGCTATCGCATCCATATAATTTGCCTGGCCATAGCCAATAAAATAAATATGTTCAATGAAGAGGCCCTTTCTTTTCATTAGAGGTAAAATAACTTTGACATCTTCATCCTCTTCTATAGCAATAACAAATAATTCATATTGCTGGCCAAAGACGCTCCACCATAAAAATATCCAATCAAATTCAATAAAAGGATTGTTATTCTCCGCTCTTTGCAAATGGCCATCCCATATAGGCTTTATCCTCTCCAAGCATTCAATGGATTGAATCACTCGAAGTTTCATTTTATTTCACCCGTTTTTCGCTATAATACTCCATCGTTTCATTTAAACCCTCTAGTAAACTGTAAGAAGGAGCCCAGTTTAATTTTTCTATTGCCTGCTGATTTTTGAGGCAGCTGCAGGGGATATCTCCTTCCTTGGCCTGATGATAAACAATAGGAGCCTTCCTGCCGCTGATTTGAACTAATACTTCTGCTAAATCCGATATAGAAGTCTGTGTTTCTGTACTTAAATTCAAAATATCGTTTGTTCCGTTTAGCAGCGCCAAATAGCAGCCGTTGGCAATGTCCTTCACATAAATGAAATCTCTTGTTTGTTTCCCATCACCATAAATTTCGAGAGGCTGATTACTTAATAGACGATCAATAAAAATGGAGATTACGCCCGCTTCTCCCTGGGCATTTTGTTTTGGCCCATATACATTGCCATATCTTAAAATACAGTAATCCAACCCATGGAATTTCTTAAATAGCTGAATATATGTTTCAGAGGTTAATTTTGATACACCGTAAAATGAAATAGGATTTGCCGGATGGAGTTCATCAATTGGAAGATATAGAGGCATGCCATAGACTGCGGCTGTCGAAGCAAAGATAAATTTTTTCACTTTATATTTGGCGCTTAACCTTAAAAGATTTAAGGTGCCTATAGTGTTAATTTTTGCATCATAGGCTGGATCTTCCATTGATGACTGGACAGATACCTGTGCCGCTTGATGGATGACATAATCAGGCCTTTCCTTTAAAAAGATTTCTTCTAATTCCGCCTCGTTTAATATGTTTACATTGTAAAATGAAAGATTGCCAGGAAGATTACTTTTATTACCTTTGCTCAAATTATCCACCACGGCAACTTCTATATTCTCTCGCAGCAGCTTTAATGCTATATGGGATCCTATGAAGCCTGCACCCCCTGTTATTAATGCTTTCTTCATGTTGTTAATCACCTTCATTCATAAAGTAGCAAGCTCACATTCTGCCGAAAAAATACATTGATTATGTGAAGTTGAAAAACCACCTTTTTTTTACAAATTTCTTCGGCTGAATAACAGTAAAGTCTTCTCCCTTAAGTATTTTTATGGCGTTGTCACGAAAGTAGTCTGCAAAGGAGGCTGAAAATTGCTTTTCCAAGTAAGTATATGCAGCTTGGATATTTGAGCCACGGCGGTTCACATTATGTGCATCAGAAGCTATAAAATGGGCGAGGTGATATTTCAAAAGTTTGGCTGAAAAGGTCTCTAATTTTTTCCCAAACGTACCGATCAGGCTTCCTGCTGTAATTTGCGCTAAGGCTCCTTTTTGGATAAAGGTATAAAGCCTATTTGGATCCTTATAAAATTCTGCATTTCTTTCTGCATGGGCAATAATAGGAACTAGCCCAGCTATTTGAAGCTCATAAAAAAACATTTCCGTATTAGCAGGAATATATAAATCAGGCAATTCTATCAATACATATTTACCGGTTCGGTTTAAGGTAAGCAAATCATTTGTTTTTGATTTTATATCGTTTATCAGGCCAGCGTATAAGCTAATTTCCATTCCGGGAACGACCGTCAGCGGGATATTGTTGATATTTAACAGCTGATTTACCTCCTCCACTCGGCTTTGAACGGTACTTGAAGGATTATTATATTTCCCGTTCTTGTGATGAGGGGTTGCGATGATGTGAGTAATGCCGTTTTCGGCCGCCTGTTTAGCCATTTGAATGGAATCCTGAGAAGTCTGGGCACCGTCATCAAGACCGAAAAGGATATGATTGTGGATATCAACCAACATGTAAATCTTCCCTTTCTTTTGCTAAAAGCATTTGGCTGCTGATCAGTCGTAATAATAATTTTTCCATATGCTCTTTTTATCACTTTTATTTAAAATCACCCCTAGGATGTTGGCCTCAATTCTTTTAAGCTGATCAATTCTTTGTTTAATAACCTCCCTGCGATTTTTCTTTGCACTAATCACAAAAATGCAGCCATCTGCTTTTGCAGCAAGTATTGCAGGATCGGATACAACCATTGGAGGGGCATCAAGTATGACAAGATCAAATATCTTTGTCAGTTCATCTATGAATTGGTCCATTAATTTGGAAGCAAGAAGTTCAGGAGAATGTAAAGGAATAGGTCCTGCAGCAATAAATGATAAATTGGGGATATTAGTCTTCCTAATAATCTGGTTCAGCTGTGCTCTTCCTGTTAAATAGGATGTGACACCTTTCCGATTTGTCATATGAAACATGTAATGGCCCGATGGTTTTCTTAAATCACAATCAACAAATACAGTTTTTTTATGATCCATAGCCATCAATATAGCAAGATTTCCGCAAGTGATTGATTTACCTTCTTCAGGCAGCGAACTTGTAAACATAATGGAGCGAAGCTCTTTAGCCCCTCTTTGAAACTGAATATTGGTGCGAATTAAACGATAAGCTTCAATGATGGGCGAATTCTCCTCCATTTTGGGCACCATTTTGAAATAACGTTCATTGTAAAAAGTCCCTTCGTCTGCAGAACTATTGCTGATAAACGGCACCTCTCCCAGCGGTGAAAGCAATAGATGCTCTGAAATATCACGCTGGGAATCTATTTTTCCATAAAAGTAATGTTTGATCATAATAAAACCTGTAGAAGTAATCAGACCAATGAGAAAACAAATAAGACCATTTAAAAAAGTCTTTGGTCTTACAGGCTGTGCCCTATCCTCTGGATCTGTCACAGAAAGAATATGAACATTATCCAGGTTGATCAGCTGTCTGATCTCTGATTGAAAAGCTTCAGCAATTGTCTTAGAAATATGAGCCGCTTCAGCTAAGCTTGAATCCTCTACAATGATCGAGATAATCTGAGAATTCCCGTTTGTTTTAACCTCCATTTTCTTTTTTAATTCACTTGACTCATACTCCCCTTTTAAGCTTTCGGATGCTTTATCCAAAATTCGCTGGCTTTGAATAATGAATTGATAGCTTTCAATTAGTTTTAGATTCGTTTCGATTTCCCCAAGAGAAAGGATGCGTCCATCTTGATTCGTAACCGTATGATTGATTAACAAATCTGTTCGGCCCTGGTAAACGGGAGTAAGAAAGAAATAGCTTATTGCACTTCCCGCTAAAGCAAATAGAAGTGTCATTAGCAGGATAAATTGTCTGCCTTGCTTTAAAACATTAAAAAGATCCCGCAAATCAAACTCTCTTTCCATTCACTCAAATCCTTTCAATAAAACAAAAGCTAATAGGCACCCTTACCTCTAATCACCTGAATAAAAGTCTTCATAATAATTTTGACATCCAATAAAAGAGAACATTGCTTTACATAATAAAGATCGTAAGCAATCTTTTGTCCATGATTAATTTCAGAACGTCCATTGATTTGCGCAAAGCCGGTTAAACCTGGCTTCACAAGCAGTCTTTTAGATTGTGTTTCATTATAAAACTTCGTGAATTCATAACTCTCTGGCCTAGGACCAACAATACTCATATCGCCCTTTAATACATTGAAAAGCTGGGGGAGTTCATCAAGGCTATATTTTCTTAAAAACTTCCCAGTCTTTGTTACATTTTGACTCATTTCCGATTTGAAAATAAATTCATCAGGTATGCCTTCTCCCCATTTTTCAAAATCAAATAAAACGGGAGAATGACTATCATTTCTCATAGTGCGAAATTTCCAGATCACAAATGGGATATGATTTCTGCCTGTTCGGATTTGCTTAAAAAATATAGGGGGACCATCCATTTTTAAAATAAGTATCATTAAAAGCAAAAAAATTGGTGTAAAGAGTATTAATAAAGTAAAACTGACCAAAATATCAAAAATCCTTTTAAATATTAGGTATGAAGGTTTATTATGGTTTCCTTTTGCAAATGCAGATTCCTGTTCTATTTTCCTATCCACAATTGCCTCCCTCCTAAGCCCCCCTCTACTTTCACCTAATACAATTTGCCTCCTTTTTAAAATAAACCATCAAACATTCAGTTCCTATGTCACAGATAAATCAAATCCTTATATTTTATTGGATATATTTACTATATATTCTAAATTATTTATATGATTTTAATATAACTAAAGTCGGTCATAATCCGATAAAATAAAAAGTCTCTAAACCACAAAGGAACTACATAATCCTTTTGATTCAGAGACTTTTAGGCTAATGATATTTATTTAGTCCTGGGTAAAAAGTTTTAGGTAAATAATGCTTTTTATATACAAGCCCAATAAATTCTATCGGAAATTCCATTGATCAAGCGTATCAACAACATAGGTTGGTTTTTTCTTATACCCGGTTAGGAGCTCTTTTGTCGTCACACCTGTATGTACAAGCAGCGTATCAATTCCTGCCTTCATCCCAGCCATAATATCTGTATCATAATTATCGCCAACCATAACGGTTTCTTCCTTTTTCGTCCCAATGACTTTTAGTGCCTGTTCCATAATGATGGACTCCGGCTTGCCAATAAAAATCGGCTGGGTTTGTGCAGAAACCGTAATCACCGATGTAATAGACCCGTTACCTGGCAACAGACCTCTTTCTGTTGGAAGGGCAATATCACCATTTGTGGAAACAAATGTTGCCCCGTTTCTCACGGCAAGGCAGGCAGTAGCCAGCTTTTCATAATTAATTGATCGGTCAATCCCAATGACAACATAATCTGCACGTTCTTCAGCAAAGGTAAATCCCTTGTCTGCCAATGCCTTTTTAATCCCTTCCTCACCAATCACATACACGGATGCATTCCTTTTTTGCTCGTATATATAATTGGCCGTCGCCATACTTGTTGTAAATACTTGCGATTCGTCTGCGGGTATATCGAATTCGCAAAGTTTTTTAGCTACTTGTTCAGGTGTTCGTGAGGAATTATTCGTGACAAAAAGATGCGGCAAGTCCAGCTCCCTGAGCTTTTTCACAAACCCAGATGCTTCCTTTATCACTTCGTTTCCACGATACATGGTACCATCCAAGTCAATTAAATAGCCTTTATATTTTCTCACTCTCTTTTCACTCCTATTAGTTCCGCCCCTATATTAATGGCGGAAAGCTGAAACAGGTCCTAATTCATTTAATAAATATTCCCTTACTTTTTCCGGGAATTGTCTTAATGAAGGCAAATTTTCTCCAAACACTTTTTTCATCTGGTTATGATTGATATTTGTATATTGCTGTACAAGCACCTTGCGATAAGATACAATCTCCTTCATGCTTTTCGTTAACTCACCTTGAACAACCTTTTCATCATCTAGAATATCTACAATGTCTTCATAGCTGCCCGGATCGCGCATGATAAAGCCGTCTATCATGGCATTGCCAACATCAAGAATTCCTTCTACTATGGTATGGCCAATCCGCTCCATGGCCGCTTTCTCAAGGTCTGTATGTAAATCCTTTATTTCCTCAAAAAGGGAGAATTGCCGTTCTAAAAATACAAGAATTTCCTCAATTTTTTCTCTGTCCACGAAATACATGTCTCTCACCTTTCCTCTATTGAGCGTAAAAATCAAAATCACCTATATTCTATCATACCTCGTGGAAGAAAGATAAAACCATTGGGATATTCTAAAGGAGAATGGCATCGAGTGACGAATATATAAGAATGAAGAAAACAAACAAAGGAGCCCGGAAATGACAGATAGATTTTTTTTATATGATGACATGGTAGACACAAAAACACGATTTGTGAGCTTTATGGGAGAACACCAGCGCTTTGACTTAGCCATCGTACAATCTGACCGTTATTATGGAAAACATATTGTCCTTGATATCCAAGGAAACCGTTTTGCCATAATTGGAGCAGATGATTTGGAGGAAGAAGGCTATTTAGAATATGCTTTTAACTTGTCCGAAGAAGACGCAGAAGAATTGCGTTCCTTCCTGGCAGAGATCGTTTAACAAATAGTGCTTTTCATGATTCTTAACTCATTTACAAATAATAAAGGAGAGCCTTTTTAAAAAGGGTTCTTCTTTTTTCTTTAAAATAATCTTCTTTTGGAAGAGGTGTTTGTAAATGGGATTAGATCGTGAATATACCGATTTTTCAAATGTAGAAACACAAAGATTGTATCTGACCGCTGAGGAATATCCGGAAGGCCCTTATGGTTCACCCATCAATCAGAACGAGCCTGTCGAAAATAAAAGCTCCCCATGGATTGAAGGCCAGCGAAAATATTCTGCCTTTAATTATGAGAACAAAACCCTTCACGAAGATATGCCGCGGCAAATGGAGGGTGCACATATTACACACGATGATTCAGACGCTGAGATGGAAAAGCCATACCAAGATTATCAAAAATAAAAAAAGGCAATCGGTTAATCCGGTTGCCTGCCTTTCACCTTTTTCAACACAAAATAAGCACATCCAAAATTACAGAATTCATATAGGTATTCCGTTAAAGTACTAATTTTTGTATCGAAGGTTGCTTTTTGGTTTTGGTCATCAAAAAACCCCTTTAACCGAAGCTGACCATATCCCCAATCACCAACAATATAATCATATCTCCCTAAAATATCGCTATACCTGCCGCGGAATGCCTCTTCATTGAACCCTTCCCGCTTCTCTTCAACTAACTCATAGCAGACATTGTTAATGCAAATCATTGCTCATTCACCCCCTATGTGAATTTTTCGTGCACGATGTCTTGATTAAATTATAACTGATTCCCCAGCAATTTCTAAGTAAAATTATTTACCCCATGGTTATCTTAAGATTAGGAGGTGCTTAAATTGAAAAAGCCTTTAATCATCCTTGGTATTTGCGGAATAACGGCCTTAACTGCTTGTGCAGGACAAAATAACATGGCAAATGACGGTATATACGAAAGATCTGGAAACACGCTTAATGTTAATAATCAGCGGGCAGATATCTATAACCGCGATAATGGCTCTGTCAACAGAAACGCAGACTTTGGTTATGTCCGCCACCAGCAAAGCCCGATTATGGGTGAAAACGTGTCTAACAACAATTACACTAATCTTAATAGAGAAGAGCTTGCAAATACAATCAGCCGCTATAGTTCACAAGTTCCGAATGTTGCCGACGTGTCAACACTTGTGACAGACAGAGAGGTGCTTATTGTTTATGCTACAGATACAAAAGACAGAAATTTGACAGCTGACCAGGTAAAGAAGATGGCTATGTCTATTGTTCCAAGATGGTACCATGTATATGTCAGCGATAATACTGGCCTTAGACAAAACCTTGAAAACTTTGCCACTACAGCAACTAATACACGAAATGCCCATAATGGCATTGATCATCTCATAAAACAAATGCTTAAATCTCCTCAAGGCGGCAAAATGAGCGATGGCGAAAATCAGAACGGAGTCATGCAGGGAAAGACAAATAACAATAACGTTAGGTAAGCGAATGATTCATACCAAAAAGAGTTCAGCACAGGCTGAACTCTTTTTTTCGTATTATGCTTTCTTCAGTTCCTCTTCGCCCAATGCTTGTTTGCGCTTTGAAGCTTCGTTTACTTGTTCATCTGCATGGTAAGATGAGCGGACAAGCGGACCAGCCTCACAGTGGCTGAAGCCTTTGCTTAAAGCAATTTCCTTTAATTCCTGGAATTCATCTGGATGGTAATACTTCACAACTTTTAAATGCTTTCTAGTTGGCTGCAGGTACTGGCCAATTGTCATAATATCAACGTTATTTGCCCGCAGATCATCCATTGTTTCTAAGATTTCTTCTTTTGTTTCCCCAAGACCAACCATTAGGCTGGACTTTGTTGGAATATCCGGCTGTATTTCTTTTGCACGGCGCAAAAATTCAAGGGAACGGTCGTATTTCGCTCTTGCCCGAACTCTCGGTGTTAAGCGGCGAACGGTTTCAATATTATGGTTAAGCACATCTGGACGGGCATCCATTAACGTCTTTAAGTTCTCGTATACCCCACCCATATCTGATGGAAGAACTTCTATTGTTGTAAACGGATTTTTTCTGCGAATTGCTCGAACGGTTTCGGCAAAAACAGCTGCTCCGCCATCTTTCAAGTCATCCCTGGCAACCGCTGTTACAACTGCGTGCTTTAAATTCATTGTTGCAACGGAATCAGCAACTTTTTCTGGCTCCTGCAGATCAAGTTCAGTAGGCAACCCAGTCTTAACTGCGCAGAAACGGCATGCTCTCGTACAAGTATCACCTAAAATCATGAAAGTGGCTGTTCTTCTCACAGCCCAGCATTCATGGATGTTTGGACATTTGGCTTCTTCACATACAGTGTGAAGTCCTTTATCTCTCATCATCTTTTTTAATCCGGTATACGTTTCATTCGTATTTAACTTTATTTTCAGCCATTCTGGCTTTCTTATGTATTCTTCCTGTTTACTCAAAATCCCCCAACTCCTTTAAAAATTGCACAAAAACACCTTTCATAAAGCCACTTTATCACAACAGATCAGGAAAAAACAAGCCAATCGGGATTACCATTAATTGATATCATTAAAATTTTCCAACGGTCGCAAACTATAACAGAAAAGCAACAATTGCCTTTAACTAGCAGGCTGAGGCTAGATAGTTCTCAAAGTCAACATTTGAGAAAGGAGGATTTTTTAGTGCGCATCTTTTCTTTTTTCGTCTTCACTATGCTGTTTTTGGCTTTTTCACAACCTGTTCAAGCCCAGGAAAAACAACCGGATATTTATGCACAAAGAATGGCTTTATACAAAGATATTGAATCTGTAACAAATATCCCTTGGTATTACCTTGCTGGCATAGACCAATATGAAAGAAAAGTACGGGAAGCGAGAAGAGACCTCCCTAAAGCAGAGGGCCTGACAGGAATTTATATAATGCCTGAAGTTTGGTCAGGAGCGCTAAACCCTAATCAAAAGGATGAAAACCCTTTAACTATTCAGCTTTTTAATGGTTGGGGCATTGATGGCGATGGTGATGGAAAGGCAAGTCTCTCCAATGATTTCGATGTCCTTTATTCTATTGCTCGCTTCCTGCTTTCCTACGGAACAGACCACGACAATATCAAAATGGGCCTTTGGGATTACTATAAAAGGGATAAGACAGTCAGCATTATCATCGGAAAGGCAAGAATGTACAAGCATTTTAATCGCTTGGATTTAGACCAGCGTGTTTTCCCTCTGCCTCTAAGAAGCCATTACACCTATAAAAACACTTGGGGGGCAGCCCGAGGATGGGGCGGCCGAAGAATTCATGAAGGCACAGACATCTTTGCAGGCTACGGTGTACCTGTCAGGGCAACTGCTTACGGCATTATAGAAATGAAGGGCTGGAACCGATTTGGCGGCTGGCGTGTAGGTATAAGGGATATTAACAATAATTACCACTACTTTGCCCATTTAAGCGGTTTTGCAAAGGATATTAAAATAGGGCAAATTGTTGAGCCCGGCATGCTTATCGGGGGTGTGGGCAGTTCAGGATATGGCCCTCCAGGTACTTCTGGGAAATTCCCGCCCCATCTTCACTATGGGATTTACAAAGATAACGGAAGAACTGAATGGTCATTTGATCCATATCCTCATTTAAGACAGTGGGAAAGGCTAGAACGTTTAAATAGGAAGAAATAGGTAAGGGCCCTCCCAAAAGGAGGACCCCGCTTTTTTATTTTGCTCTTTTGGACTTTATAACCGCATTTGCGATGCTTGCACCAAGTCCTCCCCAGATAATTAGCATCCCAATGACCAACATTGTAATGGCTCCACCTGACATTATTGAGATACCTCCTTGTTTTCTGGAATTTCTAATTCTGCTTTCTTGTTCCATTTAATTGCAGCAAAGATAAATCCAAGAATGATTGCACCGATAGCAACTCCCCATCCCATATAAAGCAGGAAGCTTGTCGGATAGCCTTCATAATTATCTTTAATGTTTGTAATAATATTTTGCACCATCATATATCCCAGTACAATTGGAGTAATAAGCCCTAAACAAATCTTCCACCAGCCGCCTAGAAGAATATCAGACATGCTGTTTGCATGGTTCTGCAGATTTTTTAGTTCCTTTAATACCCAAGCTACGACAACTACCTCAACTAGGCCGGCAAGGGCAACTCCAAAGTTATTGATAAAGTAATCAGCAGCATCTAAGAAGTATAATCCGCCTTTTGAAGCAAATAGGATGGAAACTACTGCTGCTAGACCTCCGCCAATTGTGACCGATTTTGTACGGGATACTTTAAATTTATCTTCGACACCAGCGATAAAGGTCTCAACAATTGAAATTAATGATGACAAACCGGCTAACACTAAACAGATGAAGAAGATTGATCCAAATAGCCCATTAAAGGCTGGCATTTCGCTAATAATTTGCGGGAATACCACGAACGCTAGGCCAACCCCGCCTGCAACAACCTCGCTGACTGGAACCCCTGCCTGTGCAGCCATGAAACCAAGCGCTGCAAACACGCCAATACCTGCTAATAATTCAACGCTGGAGTTTGCGAAGCCAGTAATAAACGCATTATTTGTAATATCAGTTTTCCTTGGCAAATAGCTTGAATAAGTAATCATAATGGCAAAACCAATTGATAAGCTAAAGAAAATCTGTCCATAAGCCGCAACCCAAACCTTAGGGCTGGCAATCTGACTCCAGTCTGGCTTAAAGAATGCTTCAAGACCTGCTGCTGCTCCATCAAGGGTGATTGAACGAAATACAATAATTAGGAATAAAATAAGTAGTGCTGGAATAAAGATTTTGTTGGCAATTTCAATTCCCTTTTTAATACCTTTATACAAAATTCCTAGTGTAATAATCCAAACAACAACAAGAGGAATAAACACGCCTGGAACGATTCCGCCTACATCCCCAGGGTTCTCTGCAAGCTGCAGGAAACTTCCGAATAGGAATCCTTCAGGATCATCTCCCCATTTAAGACTGAATGAGAATCCAGCATACCTGATTGCCCATGCAATGATAACAGCATAATAGGTTGCAATGACAAAGGAAACCGCTACCTGCCACCAGCCAAGCCATTCAAATTTCTTGTTCATTCTTGCATAGGTTAATGGTGCCGATCCCCTATACTTTTGTCCCAGTGTAAATTCCAAAATAAGCAGTGGAATACCTGCAGTTAATAACGCAAATAAATACGGTAAAAAGAATGCACCGCCGCCGTTTTCATAGGCAACAGCCGGGAATCGCCAAATGTTCCCCAGACCAACTGCTGAACCAATAGCAGCCAGTACAAATCCTGCTCGTGTTCCCCACTGTGGACGATTATCCATAATCCTTAACCCCCTTAGTTATGTCTTTTTTCCTTAATTCCGCTTTTTGTATCGAGAATGTTTTTACTTTTCAGATTATTTAATATAATCTACGGATAGTATAATATTTTTAAACTAATCTGTCAAAACATTATTTTGGGAAAAATAAAATATTTCTGAATTACTTTACCGAGGCATAGCACAAAAGGGTTTTTATTTTTTTGATGAGCTAAAAAGATATATTCATATCATTTCATTTCCTCCTTTCCTTTTTTCATCCTATTCCTTTATGAGAATAAATATTAACAAAACAAATAGGAGCCCTTCCCAAAGTTTAGTTTGGGAAAAAGCTCCTTTTTTACTCTACAATCTCTGCTCTCTTTCTTTTTTTCCAATAACAAACATAAAGATGACAAGCAATACAGCTGAAGTCAAGAGCGCAAAAATAGTACTGTCAGTGAAGCCAAGGACTAGGTATCCAATACCCGAAATGGCAGCCGATGTCAGCGCATATGGCAACTGGGTCAGCACGTGATCCATATGATTGCATCCCGCACCTGTCGACGAAAGAATGGTTGTATCTGAAATTGGCGAACAATGATCGCCAAACACTGCTCCTGCCAATACTGCTGCCATCGCTGGCAATAATAGACTTAAATCTGTAGCTGCCGCAATATTACCCGCAATTGGCAGCAATATTCCAAATGACCCCCAGGACGTTCCTGTACTAAAGGCCATAATCCCCGCAACAGCAAATAAAAGGAAAGGCAAAAGGGCAATATTCAGATTAGCGCTTTCTACAATGCCTGCCATATACTTCCCAGTTTCCAAACGGCCAATCAAATCAGAAATCATCCACGCAAAAATAAGAATGTAAATGGCTGGGAGCATGGATTTAAGACCTTCACTAACACCTTTGCCAAAGACATTGCCATTGACACCTTTTAAGACAAATGCCTGGCGGAAAAATAAAGCAAAAGTAACAGCTAATCCAAGAAGACCGCCTAGAATCAGGGACTTAGACACGTCTGTATTTTCAAAAATTGAAAAAATGGTCGCATTGTCACCCGCAGCCTTATATCCAGTCAAAAACATCATGCCAACCGTTCCTATGATTAGCGCAAGTATTGGCCAGATTAAATCTCCTACTGTACCCTTAGAGCTTGTTGGGAGATCATCCTTTAATTCTCCAGGTGCCTGTTTTTTCGGGTCATGAACGAGACCTTCCTCGATAGCCCGTCTCTCGTGCCCCTTCATTGAACCAAAATCAATGTTTCCTAGCGCAATAATAAATACCATTGCCAAAGTAACCCAAACATAAAGATTCATTGGAATCATCTGCACAAATGCCGAGAAAGCCGAATACTCGGTGATATGATTAGCAGCAAGAATGGTTCCAACTAATGTAATAATATAGGCGCCCCAGCTTGATACCGGTGAAACCACACAAACCGGCGCACTCGTTGAATCAATTAAATAAGCAAGCTTAGCACGTGAAACCTTATGCCGATCGGTAATAGGGCGAGAAATTTGCCCAACAGCCAGGGCATTAAAATAATCATCTATGAAAATAATAATTCCTAAAACCGCCCCAACTAGCTGAGCACCTGCACGGGTTTTCACACGCTTCATGGCCCATTCCCCAAACGCATAGCTCCCGCCTGTAATGGAAATAAAGGCGGTAATTACGCCTAAAACAAATAAAAATAAGATGATATAAATATTCCAGGTGTTTAACTCTCCTTCAGCAATAAATATTCCTTTTAAAGAGTCTAAAATAATGCCTGCTGTTCCTGTAAAGCTGAAATCAGCCAACAGAAGGGCTGCTGATATGATTCCGGCTCCCAGCGACAGAAGAACTTTTCTGGTCAAAATAACCATGACAATGGCCAAGAGCGGCGGTATGATTGAAAAAATCGTATTCTCCAATTTTCTTCCTCCTTGTTTATAAAAGGGGAATAATGATCGAGTGAAAACAAAAAAAGAGTAATGATAGAAAAGTCTACCATTACTCTTACAAGTAATTTACTTCTCCATCACGATCTGTAGCTCCCCATTATGAAGGTCTTGCGAAATTCTCCTCCATAGTGACAGTGCTGCTCCTTTTCAAAGCAGCCCCAGCATTAAAACCTATGACAGATTCTAGCGCTTCGGCAAAATTCCCTTCCAGCAGTGATCATTGTTGTCATCCTCACACAGCCTACTCTTGAATTCTGCTCCTCTACCTCACCGGATATGATAAGGCTAATATACAATTGGTACCTCTACTATAGCAGAGTGTAAAAAAAGCTTCAATGTTTTAGCAGAATAATATTTATTCCATTTTAATTAAAAAGTGGTGTCACAGCCTGTGATGGTAATGCTTAATTCATTTTTCAAATCAATTTCATATGGAGGAACCTTTTCGCCCATTTCCTCCATGATTCTAACCTTTGGCCTGTCGCCAAATCCAATATTTTGCCCAGCTACAATCCCTTTTCTGCCATCGCTTAAATCAACAGTAATTCCAACAGGATAGATAACAACAGCAAGTCTAAAAGCTTCAATTATCTTTTTTTCAAACAGCGTTCCGGATCCTGCATAAAGGATTTCAAGCCCCTCGTGAGGAAGCATGGCCCTGCGGTACACACGGTTGGAGGTGACAGCATCAAATACATCTGCCACTGCTAATATTTTCCCGAAATAATGAATTTCATCCCCGACAATCCCTCTTGGATAGCCTGAACCATTAAGCCTTTCATGATGCTGAAAAGCACAATGGGCAACAAGCAGCGGAATGGTTGGAACTTTTCTTAATAACTGAAATCCTTCTTCGGCATGTGTTTTAATCGCTTCATATTCCTCTTGTGTTAATTTTCCCGGCTTTAACAGCACTTCCTTTGGCACCTTAATCTTGCCAATATCATGAAAAATCGCCCCAAGACCAAGTGTCTCAAGGTCTCTTTGCGGCAAATTTAGCTTTATTCCAATCGCCAAAGCATACAGCGTTACATTTAAAGAGTGTGAGAAAATATAATTATCGTATATAAAAGCATCAGAGAGTAATGTTAATAGTTCCTTTTGATCCTTTATTTCTGTCATTAAACAACGGATAAGCTCCGAGAACTTTTTCGATGCTTTCTCCACAACCAGTGAACCGTGCAGAGAAGTATCTTTCTGAATTTCCTTAAATGTGGAATTGATCGTTTGAATGGTTTCTTTCCTTAAAGAATCGGAGATGGTGCCATTGTATTGAATATCTTCGTTTTCTCGATCCTTTATAAATATGTAACTGATTCCTAATGTATTAAGTCTATGGATGATAGCCTTTTTTAATTCCACACCCTCATTTAACAAAACTTGTCCATTTTCATTATAAATTGCTTTGGCAAGAATCGTTCCTGATTCTACAGAGGAAGTTGTAACTAATCTCATGAGTACACCTATTTCATTAAGGAGTTTTTGCGTTATTTAAGCCTATGAAAAAATACATATTTTTCTTCTTTTTGCGACATTTTTCCTATTATTTCTACATTAACCTTTTTTAAGCAATAATTTCAACCCTACTTTTGTCCTTATTTTTTAAATGCCCTAAATTTCCACTTTAGGCGCTTTGTGCGCAGCTTAAGGCTGGCTCATGTCAAGAAAATAGACAGCCATGTTCAGGCTGTCTTAAACCATCTTTAGGAGCGCGTCCCTTCCAATCATACCTTTATGAATACCGATTGCCTCAGCTTCGTAGGTGACGGATTCTAGCGGCGCGTCAATGAGCTGTTCAATGGTTTTTACACCTACTGCCCGGCCAGCAATTACTTTCCGGTCCTTCAGCTTTTCATTGAGCAAGCCTACATCAAGGGCACCACACATAATATAACCCTTATCATTCGTTACGACTAATAGGTTAGTTTTTGGAAGCACTACCGAAACAGTTAGAAATGTATGACCTTGTATGTCAATAGGTTTTAATTCAATCAAAGATATAACACTCCTTTCCTTCCCACTACACCCTATGCAGAATTTAGGAAAAGCGTGTGTGCTGACGTAATGCCTTTTAATGGAATAATTCTGCTGAATTTATCCGCGTTGATTTCCTATTCATTCAACTAAGCAGTTAGCTCCATAGTAAATAGCATAGAAAAAAAAACTCCGCTCTCTTTTTGGGAGAACGGAGTTTTTCGCATATATTAACCGATTGAACCTTCCATTTCAAACTTAATTAGGCGGTTCATTTCAACGGCGTATTCCATTGGAAGTTCTTTTGTAAATGGCTCAATAAAGCCCATTACGATCATTTCTGTTGCTTCTTGCTCAGAAATTCCGCGGCTCATTAAGTAGAATAATTGTTCTTCAGAAACCTTGGAAACCTTTGCTTCATGCTCTAATGAGATGTTATCGTTCAGGATCTCATTGTAAGGAATCGTATCTGAAGTAGACTGATTATCCATGATTAATGTGTCACATTCAATATTGGAACGGGCACCATCCGCTTTGCGTCCAAAATGAACGATTCCGCGATAGGTTACCTTTCCTCCATGTTTGGAGATTGATTTGGATACGATTGAAGAAGTTGTGTTTGGTGCAAGGTGAAGCATTTTTGCCCCCGCATCCTGATGCTGGCCTTTACCTGCAATAGCAATGGAAAGTGTCAGACCGCGTGCGCCTTCTCCTTTTAAAATAACAGCTGGATATTTCATCGTTAGCTTAGAGCCAATATTTCCGTCAATCCATTCCATTGTAGCGCGCTCTTCACAAACAGCACGTTTGGTTACGAGGTTGTAAACGTTGTTCGCCCAGTTTTGGATGGTCGTATAACGGCAATAAGCATCCTTTTTAATAATAATCTCAACAACCGCACTGTGAAGTGAATTGGTTGTATATACTGGAGCAGTACAACCTTCAACGTAATGGACAGATGCATCCTCATCAACAATGATTAGTGTACGCTCAAATTGTCCCATATTTTCAGAGTTAATACGGAAGTATGCTTGCAGCGGCGTATCAACTTTAATCCCTTTAGGAACATAAATAAATGAACCGCCGGACCAAACAGCAGAGTTCAGCGCAGCAAATTTATTATCCGTAGGCGGGATAACAGTTGCCCAGTGCTCACGGAAGATATCTTCATTCTCGCGTAAAGCAGAATCTGTATCCTTAAAGATGATCCCTTGAGCCTCAAGGTCTTGCTGCATGTTGTGGTATACAACCTCTGATTCATATTGAGCAGAAACCCCAGCTAAGTACTTCTGTTCTGCTTCAGGAATTCCAAGCTTGTCGAATGTCTGTTTAATTTCCTCTGGAACTTCATCCCAAGAACGTTCTGTTTTTTCAGATGGTTTTACATAGTACGTAATCTCATCAAAATTCAATGATGCTAAATCTCCGCCCCACTGCGGCATTGGCCTGCTGTAGAAATGTTCAAGTGACTTCAAACGGAAATCAAGCATCCATTGAGGTTCACCCTTCATTTTTGAAATCTCTTCAACAATTTCTTTTGTCAATCCGCGTTTTGATCGGAAAATGGAAACGTCTTTGTCGGCAAAACCATATTTGTAATCGCCGATTTCAGGCATTTTTTTTGCCATCGTCGTATTCCTCCATTCAATGGGCAATCGGTGTCAAGCGATACCGATTACCAGTTTTTTTATATCCGTGCCTAAAAAGGGTATCAACTATTTTTCATCAAAGCCTTTTTCCATCGCTTTCCACGCT
This sequence comes from Cytobacillus sp. MT66, assembly GCF_058792595.1. Taxonomy (NCBI): domain Bacteria; kingdom Bacillati; phylum Bacillota; class Bacilli; order Caryophanales; family Bacillaceae; genus Cytobacillus; species Cytobacillus sp. MT66. The sequence goes on along the minus strand of NZ_JBXAFB010000006.1, from coordinate 257,882 downwards.
AGTGTGGCGCATTTAATTCTTGCAGGAAATTTAGAAACACCTTGAAGCGCCTCGATATCACCAAGATCTAAATCTTCATCATATTCTTTTCCCTGCATCATTAGAGAGAAAGTCTCAGAAAGCTTTAAGGCCTCATCAATCGTTTTTCCTTTTATCGCTTGAGTCATCATTGAAGCCGAAGACATTGAGATAGAACAGCCTTCTCCTTCAAATCTCGCGTCGATAACTTTCCCGTCTTCAATTTTCAACATTAACTGAATTCGGTCCCCGCATGTCGGGTTATTCATATTAATGGTTAAGCTATCATCCTCTAAAACCCCTCTGTTCCGGGGTTTTTTATAATGATCCATAATAACTTGTCTGTAAAGTGAATCTAAATTAGAAGACATCGCTGAAATACTCCTTTGTTTTGACAAGCCCTTTGACAAGTTTGTCAATATCTTCTTCTGTATTGTACAGATAGAAGCTTGCTCGAGCGGTCGCCGATTGCTTAAGCCATTTCATTAAGACCTGTGCACAATGGTGGCCCGCACGTACGGCAATTCCTTCAGCATCCAATACAGTCGCTACGTCATGAGGATGGACATCACTAAGATTAAAAGTAACCAAACCAGTCCGTTTAGAAGGATCCATTGGACCAAATATCGTGATGCCCTCAATTTCAGACATTTTATCTAAAGCATAAGCAGCTAGCTTATGTTCATGCTCTTGAATGTTTTCCAGCCCAATTTCTTCTAGGAAATCTATGGCTGCTGCTAATCCAATTGCTCCAGCAATGATTGGGGTTCCCCCCTCAAACTTCCAAGGGAGCTCCTTCCATGTTGAATCATACAGTTCAACAAAATCAATCATTTCTCCGCCAAATTCAATTGGTTCCATGTTTTCAAGAAGCTCTCTCTTGCCATACAGCACACCAATTCCTGTAGGCCCGCACATCTTATGGCCAGAAAAAGCGAAGAAATCACAATCCAGATCCTGAACATCAATTTTTAAATGAGGAGCACTTTGCGCACCATCAACGACCATCACTGCTCCGTTTTCATGAGCAATTTTGGCGATTTCTTTGATCGGATTTATTACTCCAAGTACATTGGATGCCTGTGCAACAGCAACAATCTTTGTATTGCTTGTAACTGTTTGACGCACATCGTCAAGAGAAATGGTTCCGTCCTCCTGAAGCGGCAAATACTTTAAGGTTGCCCCCTTGGCTTTGCAAGCCTGCTGCCACGGAATCAAGTTGCTATGATGCTCCATATAGGAGATGACAATTTCATCTCCTTCTTTAATATTCGCCCTTGCATAGCTTGATGCCACTAAATTTAGGGATGCAGTTGTTCCTCTAGTAAAAATAACTTCTTCTGTAGATTTTGCATTGATAAATTTTCGTACCTTTTCCCTTGCACCTTCAAAGCCATCCGTCGCCCTCGTGCCCAATGTGTGAACACCGCGATGGACGTTGGAATTGTACTCACGGTAATATTTTTCAATAGCTTCAATAACCTTTACAGGTTTTTGAGACGTTGCAGCACTATCAAGGTATACAAGTGGATGCCCATTGACTTCCTGATGTAAGATTGGAAATTGCCCGCGAATATCCTGGATATTCATTATCTTACTTTCCTTTCAATGACCTTGACTAATTGCTTCTTAACTCCTTCTATATGAAGAGCATTAACAACAGGTGTAAGGAAGCCATGAATAATTAACCGTTCTGCTTCCACTTTTGGAATACCGCGGCTCATTAAATAATACAGCTGAACAGGATCTACACGGCCAACAGATGCAGCGTGTCCTGCAATAACATCATCTTCGTCGATTAAAAGAATTGGGTTCGCATCACCGCGTGCCTTTTCATTAAGCATAAGAACACGTGATTCTTGTCCGGCATTAGACTTAGATGCCCCATGCTCAATTTTGCCAATTCCATTGAATATAGAAGTTGCCGAATCCTTCATGACGGCATGCGTTAGAATATGGCCCTCAGAATTTTTCCCAAAGTGAACAATGCTAGTTGTAAAGTTTTGCTTTTGTTCTCCTTTGCCGATTACGACAGTTTTAGCATCCCCAGAGGAACCGTCGCCTACTAAGTTTGTTACGTTTTCATAAATGGTATCACTGTCATTCATTAATCCCAGTGCCCACTCAATGCGAGCATCTCTTTCCGCTTTGCCGCGGCGGTTAACATAGCCAGTCAATCCTTTGGCAAGGGTATCAACAGCACCGAATCGAACCTTAGCATTTGCTTTGGCAACGACCTCTGCCACAATATTGAAGATTCCTTCTGCCTCATCCATCGTTGAAAAATAGTTCTCAACATAAGTGACAGAGCTATTATCTTCCGCAACAACAATCACATGGTTGAATAGGGCAGATTCTGGATTATCATGAATAAAGACCGCCTGAATAGGCTCAGCGATTTCAACGTTTTTTGGAACATAAAGGAATGTTCCCCCATTAACAAAAGCAGCATGCAGAGCAGTTAAACGATGCTCATCCGCTTTAACAGCTTCTGTCATGAAATACTTTTGAAGGAGATCGCCATGCTCGCGAGCTGCCGTATAGATATCAGTGAAGATTACACCTTTATCCTGAAGCTCTTTGCCTAAAGTTAAATAAGCTGGTCTGTTGTTTCGCTGAATATATAAATTCTGTTCGGCATTTTCTGTCTTAACCAACTCCTGAACTTCCTCTGGAAGCTCAGCAAGAGAAGTATAATCCTGACTGCCGACAATATGATTTTTAAATTGTGTTAAATTCCAATTCTGGATTTTTGTTTTATCTGGTTTTGGCATTGGCAAGTTTTCTGAATTGGCAAGTGCGTTCAAACGAAATTCAGTCAGCCATGCCGGTTCGCCCATTTCTTTTGAAAAGGAGTTCACATATTCCTTATCAAACGGTAATCTTGTTTCTGTTGACATATTGATCCTCCTAACAATTACGCTTCTTGGCCAACTGTTTCGTCTTCAATGCCTAATTCTTTCTTAATCCAATCATAACCTTCAGCTTCTAAGCGCTGTGCAAGCTCTGGACCGCCTGATTTCACGACGCGTCCTTGCATCATTACGTGCACCTGATCAGGAGTGATGTAGTTAAGAAGGCGCTGATAGTGAGTGATAATTAAGCACCCGAAATCTTCTCCGCGCATTTCATTAATGCCTTTAGAAACAACCTTTAACGCATCAATGTCTAGACCAGAGTCAATTTCATCAAGAATAGCAATCTTAGGTTCAATCATCATTAACTGAAGAATTTCATTGCGTTTTTTCTCTCCGCCTGAAAAACCTTCATTCAAATAGCGCTGTGCCATGTCTGGATCCATTTCAAGGAATTCCATTTTGCTGTCCATTTGGCGGATAAATTTCATTAATGAAATTTCGTCGCCTTCTTCACGGCGGCTATTGATGGCTGAACGAAGGAAGTCAGCATTTGTCACACCGGCAATTTCACTTGGATATTGCATAGCTAAGAAAAGGCCAGCTTGTGCACGTTCATCAACTTCCATTTCTAGAACGTTTTTGCCGTCTAATGTAATACTTCCTTGTGTAACCTCATATTTTGGATGGCCCATAATAGCAGAAGAAAGTGTAGATTTACCCGTTCCGTTTGGACCCATGATTGCGTGGATTTCTCCACCCTTTATTTCAAGGTTTACACCCTTTAAGATTTCCTTACCTTCAATCTCAACATGAAGATCTTTGATTGATAATGTTGATCCTGCCATAAATTATACCTCCATAATGAAAGAAGATTTATTCATGCGGAAATGAACCGCAACCCTCTATTCTCATTTTATTCTCATTACAATCTTATAACAAATGAAAACTGTTAGCAACTCTTTCGAAGGATTCCCCGGTTAATTTGAAAAATCCTTACTTTTGCATATGTATCATAGAAAGACCGCTAAAAAAACAACCGATATTTATTTTATCCCTCTGGATAATTTTCATGTATAATCAGATAGTTAAATGAGAATACACTATAAAATTATACTCCTTTAAAATAGAAAAAGGGAACAGTTTGTTTAGAAAACTGTTCCCTTTTCTTTCTTCTTAAAAAACTTTAAGAATGAATCTTTCTTTCTATATCTGCTACGATCCGCTGGCTTTTTACATAATCTGCTTCGCGTCTTTTTTCAACTTTCATTCTGATTTCATGTTTTCTGCAATAAAGCTCATATCCAACCCTGTGTGCTCCATGCATTGCTTTTTCCATGTCACTTGTGTAATTTAAATGCAGCTGGTTAATAAAAACCAATCCTTTCATCATTGCGATTTAATTTCACGTTTTACATTCTAGCACGTGAATTCTATCTTCACAATGACGAAATTAACTGATTTTAATGGCAAATTAGTGAACATTTATCTTTAAAACGCTTTCATCCCCGCCGTTCTTATCATTTTACCGATATCCTCTAAATCCCTGTTTTGTACACAAAATTCGCCAAATTCTTTGCTGCCGCTAAAAAAGGAGTGCCCTATACAGAGCACTCCTTAATCATTATATTAAGCTTGAGTTTTTAGGGATGAAATACCTGTGGCAGCTTCAATAGCCTGCTCCAGATCATCAATAAGATCCTCAACGTTCTCAATTCCGATTGATAGACGCACAAGATCTTCTGGAACACCCGCAGCTTTAAGACCTTCTTCGTCTAGTTGCTGATGAGTTGTGCTTGCTGGGTGGATAACAAGGCTCTTCGCATCGCCTACGTTAGCCACATGTGCCCATAGCTCCAGTCCGTTGATAAATTTAGCACCAGCTTCTCTGCCGCCTTCAATGCCAAAAACTACAACCGAACCAGCACCTTTTGGCAAATACTTATCAGCCAATGCCTTATCAGGGTGGTTTTCACTTCCTGGGTACAATACCCAATTAACTGCTGGATGTGCATCTAGATATTCTACCACTTTCTTAGTATTAGCAATATGCTCCTTCATTCTTACGTGAAGAGTTTCTAAACCAAGGGTAAATTGGAACGCACTCTGCGGGCTTAATGATGGCCCCATATCTCTTAGAAGCTGTACTCGTGCTTTAATGATATACGCTACAGCTCCAAGAGCTTCGCTGTAAACAAGGTCATGGTAACTTGAATCAGGCTCTGTGAATCCAGGGAATTTTGGTGAATTCCAGTCAAATTTTCCGCCGTCTACAATGATCCCGCCCATAGTAGTACCGTTTCCTAAAAGCCATTTTGTTGCAGAATGCACAACAATATCTGCACCGTGTTCGATTGGTCGGCAAAGGTATGGAGTGGCAAATGTGTTGTCAACGATTAGCGGTATACCATTTTCATGGGCAATCTCCGCCACCTTTTCAATATCTAAGATTCGTAAACTTGGGTTGCCGATTGTTTCAGCAAATATAGCTTTTGTTTTATCAGTTATTGCTTCGCGGAAGTTTTCTGGGCTTTCAGGGTCAACGAGCTTAACGTTAATGCCATACTTTGGCAATGTTACAGCAAATAGATTGTAGGTTCCGCCATATAGGTTCGATGCTGCTACGATCTCATCACCAGCTTGAGCAATGTTTAAAATAGCAAGGGTGATAGCTGACATTCCACTGGCCGTAGCCAATGCGCCAACACCGCCTTCAAGAAGAGCAACTCTTTCTTCAAATACTGTAGTGGTCGGGTTATGAATACGTGTATATATGTACCCAGGTTCTGCTAGTGCAAATAGGTTTGCTGCATGCTCTGTATTTTTAAATTGATAGGCATTATTTTGATAAATAGGAACTGCTCTTGCTCCTGTAACCGGATCAGGCTGAAGTCCTCCGTGTACACCCAGTGTTTCAAATCGATAGTTTTTTTGTTTTTCTGACATGACAATCTCCCCTTTTCTTTTATGAAAGTAATTGGCTGAACTTCATTCATGATGCGGATTTCATGGTGCCGTTGTACTATTGCTATAAAAAGAAGAGGCAAAAAACCCTCTTCGCATAAGAAGAGGGTTAGTATGATCTCTTCTTATCTACCAGAGCAAAAATACTCTGCTGGAATTAGCACCGTGTAAAAAACCGGTTGCCGGGCTTCATAGGGCCAGTCCCTCCGCCTCTCTCGATAAGAATATTTAATTTTTATAATAATTGTATTCCTATAGGTTATAGTACCAAAAGAGTAAATATTCAGTCAAGCGAAATATTAAAATATTTCCTAAATATGTTTGCGGGGCTTTGACAGATAAAAAAGTGATTCTAAAAACAGCAGCTTTCGAAAAGTCGATGTTACCGTTACATCGTTCCAACGCATTGCATCTCTTAATTTCTCTTTTCCCGTTAGGATGGCTTGGATGCTATCCCTTGGTCCTGAAATAATAGCATCATAGATTTCATCATTGTTATTGTAATCCATTACAATTTCCCCATTGCGGACACTCAAAGGAATCCGTTCATTCTCTGCCTTAAGACATATAGAAAAAACTAAATCCTTTAACAGCTGATTTAAATGCGTTTTTGATTTTACCTCATCAATAAATGCTGCAGCAGCGTCTCTCATTTTCCCACCTCGATGTTTACATTCAACACAAGGCTTCTCTGTCCTGCCATATTCGTTCGACAAAACCGCAGAATAACCAGACCAAACTCGACACCTAATAGCAATGTTTGCCCATTTCCCAAGAAATATGTCAAAACCTAGTACTGGCTGCCGCACGCACTTTAACACTTTAAACCATCGGGGGTCAGGCCCCCGGCGCGTTAATGCGTTAAACTAACGGGGGTCTGACCCCCAGTGCGTTAATACACTAAAGGGCAGGCACGCTTGCTTATGTGAGAGCTTTTAGTTTTTCTAAGAGGAAGGGAACTGAATGAAAGGCATAAATTTTTTCGCGGATCTGCTTGTTATGAAATATGATGAGGCATGGAACGCTTTCTACTTCCCATTGTTCGGCCAAATCAGGGATATAGTTTAGATCCGTTTTGCCAATAGCAAGGTTTGGCAGCAGCTCTGCTGTGACTGAGAGCATCTTTCCTGCCACCTGACAAGTTCCGCATAATGGGGTGAAAAGATATAAGACCGTATTCTGATTATGGTTTATTTGTTCTTGAAACGTTTCCCGCGTCCATTCCTGCAATGTCAATCATCCTCTATCTAAAAACTGTGTAAATACATCAATATTGGCTCCTATTAAAACTGAAGCCAGATGGTGTTCCGGCGCCGTTGCGACCTCACGATACATCCGGTCAATATAAAGATGCTCCGCCTCCGGAAGTTCCCTTTTAAACTGCTTTCGCAGCTTTTCACCGGCTGCATCAGCATCAACCAATATATATACATCTTTATTGTAAAGCATATCGACTAACTCATCCATTTTTGTAATACCAATCGTACCGTTTGTACAAATGATTTCAACTGGTTCACTGACTATTGCCTGTACTTTTCTTTTATCCGATGTTCCTTCAACAATTATTACTTTTTCTGGTAATTCCTCGTTCATCGTCATCACCTGAGCTAAAGTTGTCGTTTTCTTACCATACCATATTCATGATTCGAGACAAAGGTGTTGAACTCCTGCCAATTTGAATAGCGTGTCCATTATTATACTGCTCATCTGGCAAATTATCCTATATGTCAATTGGCAGTTAAGTTAGGATATTGGGGTCATCTTATTTATATTTACCAAGGGAATAGTCTTCATCTTTCAAACACGAAAAAAGCCCCCTGCAATTGCGGGAGCTCCGTTCATTCGATAATTAGTCTTCTTTAATCATTTCTTCATATTGTTCAAAAGACATTAAGTTCTCCAATTCGCTTGCATCAGATGGCTCAACAAGGATCATCCATGCTTTTTCATATGGAGATTCATTCACGTATTCAGGGCTGTCGCTTAGGTCCTCGTTAACTGCAACTACCTTTCCGCTAACAGGAGCATAAAGCTCAGATACTGTTTTTACAGATTCAACGCTTCCGAAAGGCTCGTCAGCAGTTACTTCATCGCCAACCTCAGGAAGTTCTACGAATACGATATCACCAAGTTCAGACTGTGCGAAATCTGTGATGCCAATTCTAACTTGTTCGCCTTCTGTTTTTACCCACTCATGTTCTTCTGAATAACGCAATTCTTTTGGTGTGTTCATTATAACCCCTCCATTTTTCATTTTTAAATGATGATCGCGATTTTCGATCTCTTTATACATCATGGCAAAAAGAATCATTTAATTCAATTATTCTTATCTAAAGCCATGTTTTTTCATAATCCTCTTCTTTAAAGCCGACTGTTACCTTCTGGCCATCCGTTAAAATTGGGCGTTTGATCAGCATCCCATCCGTTGCCAGTATATCAAGCAGTTCCTCATCCGCAGATGTCTTGACCTTATCCTTTAGACCAAGCTCTCTATATTTCATCCCGCTTGTATTAAAGAACTTTTTTATGTCCAAACCGCTCTTTTTATATAGGTTTTCTAGCTCGCTTCGCGAAGGCGGATTATCAACGATATGTACCTCTTCATAGCCTATTTGGTGTTCCTCGAGCCACTTTTTAGCTTTACGGCATGTGCCGCATTTTGGATACCAATAGAAAGTAAGAGCCATTTCTTCACCACCAAGGTTATCATGTCCAACTTTTTTGAGAAACTTACCTTAGGACAAGTAAATCTTACCATAGAATCAGTAAAAATCATAATACTCTGTATCATTATTCTACAATGTTTTTATTTTTCCTTCTTCAGAAAAAAATTAAGAAGGCTCCCCAAAATAGGGAGCCAATCTATCTTACACTGTGAATTTTTCTGCTTCAATTAACTTTTTAGAAGCCTCACGCTTTTTAGCAATTACGTTAATCGGCGTGTGGCGGGTAAACTTGCGAAGCGCTGAAAGCATCATGCGAAGTGTATCGCCTTTTTCTACAGCAATTAGCGTTTCTTTTGCATCTTGTTCGATTTTATTAAATGCTTCCTGACAGAAAATTTGCGTATAAAGAAGTTTTTGCTGAGCTTTTTCAGCTCCATTCTTCGCCAATGCCTTTTCCGTGCGGAGAACTGCCGATTCCATCGCATAAAGATTAGCAACGATGTCTGCTATATTTACTAAAATCTCTTGTTCACTCTCTAGTTTTGGACCAAATTTTTGTGCGGCCAATCCTGCTGCAAGCAGGGCGATTTTCTTCGCGTTTTTCACTAAGTGTTTTTCTTGTGCTAGTGGCTCATCGCCTGGTTCTTCAGGCATTAACATCATTAATTCTTCCTGTAGCTGCTGGGCTTTCTCCAGTAAAGGAAGCTCCCCCTTCATAGCCTTACGGAGGAATGTTCCAGGCACTAATAGGCGGTTGATTTCGTTTGTCCCTTCAAAAATCCGGTTAATACGTGAATCACGGTAGGCTCTTGCAATTTCATATTCCTCCATAAAACCGTAGCCGCCATGCAATTGCACGCCTTCATCTACTACATAATCCAGAACTTCTGTGTTAAAAAACTTTCCAAGGGAGCACTCAATCGCATACTCTGCAATTGAAGCCGCAATCGCCTTGCCTGTCTTTGCTTCTTCATCAGATAGCTTGCTCATCCGGTCTTCAAACAAACCTACTGTACGATAGATCGCACTTTCAGCAGCATATGTTTTAGACGCCATAGTTGCCAGTTTTTCCTTTGTCAAATTGAAGGAAGAAATTGGTGTTTTAAACTGCTGACGCTGGTTTGTATATGGAATCGTAATTTCCATAGCACGCTTTGTCGCACCTAGAGCACCTACTCCTAATTTGTAGCGGCCAATGTTCAAAATATTAAATGCAATGACATGTCCGCGGCCCGCTTCGCCAAGTAGATTCTCAACAGGCACCTGCGCATCCTGAAAGATTAAGGTACGTGTGGAAGAACTTTTGATTCCCATCTTATCTTCTTCAGCACCAGTTGAAACCCCTGGGAATTCTCTTTCAACAATAAATGCTGAAAATTTGTCACCATCAATTTTTGCATAAACAACGAATACATCAGCAAATCCTGCATTGGTAATCCATTGCTTTTCACCGTTAAGAACGTAGTGAGTTCCCGCTTCGTTTAATTTTGCGGTTGTTTTAGCTCCAAGAGCATCAGATCCTGAACTAGGTTCTGTCAATGCATAGGCAGCAATCTTTTCACCAGTAGCAAGGGCTGGCAGATATTTTGCCTTTTGCGCTTCATTTCCGAATAAGACGATTGGCAGTGAACCAATTCCAACATGCGCTCCATGGGTAATAGAGAAGCCGCCGGCAACCGACATTTCCTCCGCGATCAATGCTGAGCTGACTTTATCCAAGCCTAAGCCGCCGTATTCTTCTGGTACGTCAACACCTAATAATCCTAGCTCGCCAGCTTGCTTTAATAGTTTTATGGAACGGTCGAATTCATGCTTTTCCAGGTATGACACCTGCGGCAGCACTTCATTCTCCACGAATTCCTTTGTTGTTTTAGCAATCATTTTATGTTCATCAGAATAATCTTCTGGTGTAAATACCTGCACATATGTTACATCTTCTATTAAAAAGCTTCCGCCTTTAATGATTTTATCAGTTGTATTTGACATTTTGTTTTTCCTCCATTCTTTGGTTAAAGCTACAGCAGCTCAAATACGCCAGCAGCACCCATTCCTCCGCCAATACACATCGTGACAATACCAAATTGTTCGTTTCTGCGTCTCATTTCATGAATTAAGGATAATGTCAGCTTGGCACCTGTGCATCCCAGCGGGTGGCCTAGGGCAATCGCGCCCCCATTGACATTTACCTTATCTTCATCAAGGCCAAGCTCGCGGATGATTTGGATTGATTGCGATGCAAAGGCTTCATTCAGTTCGATTAACCCGATATCAGAAAGCTCTAATCCTGCAAGCTTAAGCGCCTTTGGAATAGCAACTGTTGGGCCTACTCCCATTATTTCTGGAGGTACACCGCCCACTGCGAAGGATCTGAACTTTGCCATCGGCTTCAGTCCTAGGCTGTCTGCTTTTTCACGGTCCATGACCATGACAGCTGCCGCTCCATCACTTGTCTGCGAAGAGTTTCCTGCAGTGACAGATCCTGTTACTGAGAAAGCCGGACGAAGCTTCGCTAATGTCTCAACCGAAGAATCAGGGCGAACCCCCTCATCCTGGCTAAACTGAATGGTTTTTTCGACTAATTTATTGTCCTTTCCGACAGACCTTAGAGTGACATCAACAGGAACGATTTCATCAGCAAATTTGCCTTCCTGAATGGCTTTTGCTGCACGCTGATGGCTTCTGACTGCAAACGCATCTTGATCTTCGCGGGAAATCCCGTATTTCTTGGCAACTTCCTCAGCTGTGTGGCCCATGCCCATATAATATTCCGGCGCAGTTTCCGCTAGTTTCGCATTCGGACGAACTACATGACCCATCATTGGCACTAGACTCATAGATTCGGCACCGCCAGCAATGATGGTGTCAGATGAGCCAATCATTATTCTTTCAGCACCATAGGCAATGGCCTGAAGTCCCGAAGAGCAGTACCGGTTAATAGTTATCGCCGGAACAGTATAAGGCAGTCCAGCAAGGGCTCCAATATTACGGGCCATGTTCAAGCCCTGTTCAGCTTCTGGCATTGCACAGCCGATGATCAAATCATCAATGTTTCCTTCGTAATTTCCTGCGCGCTTTAATGTTTCTTTAACAACCAGGGCTCCTAAATCATCCGGCCTTACTTGTGCTAACGTTCCTTTTTTCGCTTTGCCGACAGGAGTGCGGGCCCCCGCGACAATCACCGCTTCTCTCATTCTGTTCCCCCACTTTCCTAAAATCTTGACTATATCTTTATCACATTACCGTTTAATTTATCGGGTTCTGTCCCCCAGTGCTTTACCGCTTTAATCTAATGGGGGACTGGCCCCCAGCGCTTTACCGCTTTAACCTGATGGGGGACTGGCCCCCAGCGCTTTACCGCATTAATCTAATGGGGGTCTGGCCCCCGGTGCTTTAGTGCGCTGAATTAGTTGCGCAGCGGCTTTCCTTTTAGCAGCATGTGCTGCATGCGCTGCTGTGTTTTTGGTTCAGCTATCAGGCTGAGGAAGGCTTCTCTTTCTAGGTCGAGCAGGTATTGTTCGTCAACCTCTGTTCCGTACGGGACTTTTCCTCCGGACAGCACATAGGCAAGTTTTTTCGCAATCTTTAGATCATGTTCAGAGATATAGCCCGAATACAGCATTGCCTGTGCACCTAACAGCAAGGTTGCATAGCCGGTTTCCCCAACAACAGGGATCTTTTTGCGCACAGGCGGTCTGTAGCCTTGTTCGTGAAGATGCAGAACCGCTTGCTTGGCATCGTAAATCAAATGATCACTATTCACACTGATACCATCCGCCAGATTTAAGAAATTATGATTGCGTGCCTCGTCAGCAGAGGTTGACACCTTAGCCATTGCAATCAGTTCAAATACTTTATTGGCTACCTTTTGCAGGTCGTATTCAACCCCGTTTGCCATGGAGTTTAGAGTTTTAATATATAGCTCCTTGTTTCCGCCGCCTCCAGGAATCAGGCCGACACCCACCTCAACAAGGCCCATATAGGTTTCGCTTGAAGCTTGAATATGTGCAGCCGGGAGGCTAAGCTCCGTTCCTCCGCCAAGCGTCATCCCAAATGGAGCGACTACAATTGGCTTAGAGCTGTATTTAATTCTCATCGTAGCTTTCTGGAACTGGCGGACAAGCATATCCAGTTCAAAAATATTGTCATCCTGTGCTTCCATCAGCATCATTGCGAGGTTTGCGCCGACGCTGAAGTTTTTCCCCTGGTTTCCAATGACAAGACCTTTGTAATTCTTCTCAACTTCATCAATCGCGAAATTAGCCATTTGCAGAATATCCAGCCCAAGCGCATTGCTCTTTGAATGGAATTCAAGCAGGGCTACGCCATCGCCAAGATCAATAAAGCTTGCTCCGCTGTTCTTTTTAATCACACCATGCTTTGCTTTATATTTTTTAAGATTGATAACCTTTGGATTTTCAACAACTGGCTTGTATTCACCGTTATGGTAAAAATAAAGATCTCCGTTTTCTTCCTTGTAGAAAGATGTGAATCCTTTTTCAAGCATTTCTTTTACCCAGCCAGGAACAGACGCTCCATTTTCCTCCATTTTCTTAAGGGATTTCTCAACGCCGATCGCATCCCATGTTTCAAATGGACCAAGCTCCCATCCAAAGCCCCATTTCATAGCTTTATCAATCGCCGTAACATCATCAGCAATCTCGCTAAGCAATTCAGCGGAATAAATTAAGGTTGGGCTTAATACATTCCATAGTAACTGGCCAGCACGGTCATCTGCATAAACAAGCGCTTTCATTTTGTTCGCAGTGCCTTTTTGCTGTTTGCTCATTTCGGTTGCAGCAGTCTTAAGCTTTTTGCGCGGACCATACTCTAACGTCTCGGGATCAAGCTCAAGAATATCTTTCCCCTGCTTCAGGAAGAATCCCTGCCCGGATTTGCTGCCAAGCCAGCCTTTATTAAGCATTTCTTTCATGAAAGAAGGAACTTCAAATGTTTCTTTTTCTATGCCTTCAACTTGTTCGTAAACGTTGTTTGCTACATGAACAAATGTATCTAACCCTACTACATCAAGCGTCCTGAAGGTGGCACTTTTCGGTCTGCCGATCATTGGCCCTGTTACAGAGTCTACCTCGCCAACACTATACCCGCCTTTTTGCATCTCTTGAACGGTTACAAGAAGGCCGTATGTGCCAATGCGATTTGCGATAAAGTTTGGGGTATCCTTGGCTTCAACAACGCCTTTGCCTAGGACATCTTCTCCGAACGTTTTCATAAATGACAGAACATTTGGATCCGTATCTTTCGTCGGAATCACTTCAAGCAATTTCAAATACCGCGGCGGGTTAAAGAAATGCGTGCCAAGAAAATACTTTTTGAAATCTTCCGAGCGGCCTTCTGCCATAGCCTCAATGGAGATGCCTGAAGTATTTGAGCTTACAATGGTTCCGGGAGTGCGGTATTGGTCAACCTTTTCAAATACCTGTTGTTTAATGGCAAGATTTTCAACAACCACTTCAATGATCCAATCAACGTCCTTTAAACGTTCCATATCATCTTCGAAGTTGCCGGCTTCGATGAGAGCAAGATTCTTTTTAGAGGTTAGCGGTGCCGGTTTTTGTTTTAAAAGTTTTTGCTTGCCAGCTTCACTGATTCGATTGCGCACTGACTTATCTTCAAGGGTTAACCCTTTAGCTTTTTCTGCATCCGTTAATTCGCGAGGAACGATATCTAGCAATAAGGTTGGAATTCCAATGTTCGCTAAGTGAGCGGCAATTCCGGAACCCATTACTCCTGAGCCTAGAACTGCAGCCTTTTTAATTTGTTGGATCAATTTCTTTTCCCCCTTTTACTTCCTTGAATGAATACTCATTCATTTTACGCCCAAAAAAAATGTCTCACCTGAATGAGTCTTATTATTTATAATAATAAAATATTTTTAAAATTTCCGCAACAACTTTTTTTGGGCACTTTTGGCGAATTCTGCTGTAAGAGTTAGCAGGATATTTTAAAACAATAGGGTCAATATTTTAGGAGATAATGGACATTCTATTATTTGGAGGTGAACCACAGTGGCAAAAAGAAAAAAAGACCCTTCTAAAGCAGGAGTCAGCGCAGCAAGTGTTCAAGGTGATGCAGGTCCAACGGTAGAGGCTGATGGCGGCGGCAAAAGAAATAGCCAGAACAACCAATATAAAAAAAGATAAAGGGAGATTTGTTTCTTTTATCACCGGAGAAGTGGCCGTTAGATTCCTATCACGGACACTTCTTCGTTTTTTCATGCAGAGTTCGTCCATGAGAGACCTTCTCATGGACACTTCTTCTCTTTTTCATGCCGAGTTTGTCCATGAGACCCCTCCTCACGAACACTTCTTCTCTTTTTCACAGCCAGCTTGTCCATGAGAACCCTCCTCATGGACACTTCCCAGCCTCCCAATCGTGGATTTGTCCGTGAGCGCATTCATTACACTCACAGCAGCAGTTTTCCCGCTCAATTAAAAAGAACTAACCACGATTCGGTTAATCCTTTTTGTTTGCCGCTTTATTCTCTTCGTTAAGCTTCTTTATTTCAGCAATGATTTGTTTCATTTCTTCCTTCGCATCAGGATATGAGGCGTTCCAGTGCTGGACGAGCGGCGGCATGGATTTGGCGATAAAAGAGTACAGCGCCCAGGCCTGTACCTTCTTTTTCATCTCCTCATCGGTTTTTCCGATCAAAAGTTCTGAGTATTTTTCCAGCAGGCCGTCTATCTGGTCCATAAATTTTTCGCTCATTTTCTTTTCCCTCCTCCTGCTTACCTTCTACAATTATGCGGGCATGAGCTACAATGCTTCTGCCCTTTGGTCAAATAGGCCAAACAGCACGTATTTCGCGGTCTGATACTCTTTTGAGCATTTTGTAAAAAGACGCGTTCATTATAGTATTTTACTAATGGATTGTTATGATAATCTCCAAATAAAGAACCCGGTGCTTCAAAAATTAAATACTGAAAATCCTTGTTTGCACGTGCTTTCACTTCTTCTGATGTACCTTCTTTTATCAAAACAGTTTCATACAGCCAAAAAAGATAAATCGCAATATTTTCCCAAAGAATCAGCTTTGACACCTTGGCTGTCCTCGAAACATGATTGATCAGTGGAGAAAGATGATCCTGAAACAGCGCCGCCAAACACTTCCTTCTCCATTCATCTCGATCAGCACCCGTTTCCTCAGATTGAAAATCTTTAAAATAAAATTTAGGAAGCCATAACCCTTTTTGTTCATCTGATTCAATTGATATATTGCTAAATGAAATATCAAGCTTCCGATTCCAGGCTGACATGGCATAAAGAAAAATGACAGGCACAAAGGCATAGCGTTTGATAAAAATAGATGATGCTACCATGTGGTTGGCTGATTGCAGGTGCCCGCTAAGCTGCTTCAAATACGCCTTTAATTGATCCTCATCTAACAGGGAATTTACTTGCACAGAAAGTGGAGAGTTTGTTTTTTCCGTTGCAAGGCGAAGCTCTTTCAGTTCCTCCAGTTCTGCATCCAATAGCCTGCTAGACATTTTGAGGCACCCTCGTTTGTAAAATACGTCTTCCCTTTCCATACGGAATACACATGGGTGTTCCAAATAGCGGATCAATCGTTACCTCGCATTCCATCCCAAACACATGCTTAACCATCTGACAGTTCACGATATGCTCTGGCTTTCCCTGTGCATATATCTTTTGATCCTTGATTGCCACAACATTATGGGCATATCTGCAGGCAAGATTCAAATCATGCAGCACCATAACGATCGTCCGCTGTTCTGTTTCATTCAGCTCAAACAGCAAATCTAGTATTTCAATCTGATGGGTCATATCTAAATAAGTGGTTGGCTCATCTAAAAGAATAGTGTCCGTATCCTGTGCAAGCACCATCGCAATCCAGGCTCGCTGTCTTTGCCCGCCGGAAAGAGAATCTACTGCACGGTCCTTTAACTCCGTAAGATTGGTAGCTGCCAATGCAGCCATAACCTTCTCTTCATCTTCTTTTGACCACTGTTTAATCCATGTTTGATAGGGATAACGTCCTTGCTTGACAAGCTGTAGGACTGTTAAGCCTTCAGGTGCTGCAGGTGACTGAGGCAGAATCGCCATTTTTCTCGCAATATCTTTTGTCGGGAGCTTGGCAATATCCTCCCCTTCGAGTAAAATAGCCCCCGATTTTGGTTTAAGCAAACGGGCGATTGAACGCAGCAGGGTTGATTTTCCGCAGCCATTTCCGCCAATAAAAACTGTTACTTCACCCTTGGGGATGTGAAGCTCCAGCTCATCTATAATTTTTGTATTCCCATAAGATAAGGTTAAGGAATTGGTTTCAATTGCATGATTTCCAAGCATCTCCCCACTCCTTTCTATTTTCTAAGCATTTCTTGTTTTAAAAAGCAAATAAATAAAATAAGGGGCGCCAATACTGGCTGTAAACACACCAGCCGGGATTTCCAATGGAGCAAATAACGTCCGCCCGATTAAATCAGCAGCCATAACAAGGATGCCGCCGATTAAAGCAGAGGCCGGAAGCAATGCACCGTAAGAGGAACCGACAATCCTTCTCGCCATATGGGGTGCCATAAGGCCAACAAATCCAATTCCCCCGGCAAAAGCAACAGAACCGCCGATTAAAGCCGTGCTGACCATTAGGAGCAAGAACCGGTAACGCTGTACCCGGCTTCCAGCCCCTATGGCAATATCGTCGCCAAGCTCTAGAATATTCATATTTCTTGATAAAATGATAGCCGCAATACAAAAAATCAGGATCCATGGGACAAGAATGGCTACATGCCCCCAATTGGAACCATAAACGGTTCCTGTTATCCAAATATTAGCCTGGCTCGCCTGATAAATCGGGCCGAGAAGCATCATGAGTGTAGTTAATGCCTTCATTAAGCTATAAATCCCAATTCCAATCAGTACAAGACGAATCGGTGAAACACCATTTTTCCATGCTAAAAAATAGACAAGAAAAGCAACAATCGTCGCACCGGCAAAAGCAGCCACCGGCATCCAATGGATGCTTACTGTCAGCGCATTGCTCTCATCGCTGAAAAAGGCTAAAAATCCAACAACAGCTACAGATGCACCGCCTGTTATTCCTAAAATATCCGGAGATGCCAGCGGATTTCGAATAATCCCCTGCAAAATGGCTCCTGCTGCAGCCAGTCCAATCCCAACCATTAAGGAGACAATAATTCTTGGCAGCCGGAATGTCTGAATGACGAGGCGATCAGTATCCGTGCCTCCGCCAAAAAACACCGAAAGCACCTGTAGAGGACTAATTCTGATCTCGCCTGTCCCCGTGCTGAAAACGAAGGTTACAGCAGCTATTCCTAGCAGAATAAGTATAGTAAAAAGTGCCTTTTTATTGATTAAAATAGAAACTTTATCATTAAATAATCGATAGATATGATAGTTCTTCATTATTTATTGAACCCCTTTCTAGCAATGTAAATGAAAAAGGGAGTTCCAATAACGGCCGTCATTACCCCAACAGGGACCTCTTGCGGCATAATTATATACCTTGAAGCAATGTCTGCTAATAATAGCAGCATACCGCCCAAAAGCGCGGAATAGGGAATTACCCAGCGGTGATCAATCCCGACAATTGCTCTTGTAATATGCGGGATCACGATCCCAATAAATGCAATAGGTCCAGCTACGGCAACAGCACCGCCTGATAAAAGAACAATAACAACTCCTGATAATGCCTTGGTTACCCCAGTTTTCAGCCCTAAACCTTTTGCCACATCCTCTCCCATGGACAGGATATTTAATTTATTGGAAATAGCCAGGGCGATCAGCCAGCCAACAAACATATAGGGGATAACAGCAGCAAGTGTTTCGAGCTTTCTTCCGGCAACAGATCCAGCCAGCCAGAAAAGCACTTGTTCAAGTGCTGTTTCATTGATGACTAAAAATCCCTGGGTCATAGAAGCAAACATGGCGCTCATAGCCGCTCCTGCAAGGGTTAGCTTCATTGGAGTCAGCCCGTCTCTGCCGATTGAACCAATAGCGTACACACATACAAAAGCAACAGCCGCTCCTAAGAATGAAACCCATGTAAAAAGCTGAAGATTGCTTAATGAAAAGACAGTGACGGAAATAACAACAGCAAAGCCCGCACCTGCATTTATCCCAAAGATTTCAGGAGCAGCAAGCGGGTTTTTTGTCAGTGTCTGCAGCAAAACGCCCGCTACTGCCAGACTGGCACCGACTGCAGCTGCAATTAATGCCCGCGGCAGCCGAACGGTTGTAATAATCAGATGCTCATTAGAACCATCAAAAGCAGTAAAAGCATCGGCTGCCATTTTCCATGTTGTATTTGTATATCCGTAAACGATACTTGCACACATTAATAGTATTAATAAAATAAAAGCAAATAATAAACCGATAGATCTTTGCTGATTTGTTTTAAACAAAATAGACAAACCCTTCTTAATCTTTGCTGTAATTTCCCTTTTAGTCTACTTGGTGATGAACTTATCTGTCAATGAGTATGAAAATCAATTTCATTTATGATTGACACCGCTATTATTTCTTTATATGATAAATTCATAATTGAAAATGATTATCATTTATGTTGGAGGTTTAATTTTATGAAATCAGTCAAAAACATTCTAATCACTATGATGGCCCTCTTTCTTTTAGCAGCCTGCGGGAACAATAATAGCGATACCAGCACCGAAAAAACAGATGCGGATAAATCAGAATCTGCTGGCTACACTGTCGAGCATGCAATGGGATCAACAACGATAAAAGATACCCCAAAAAGAATTGTTATTTTAACAAATGAAGGAACGGAAGCACTGCTTGCTTTAGGAATAAAACCTGTCGGGGCCGTAAAATCTTGGACAGGCGATCCCTGGTATCCACACATTGCTGAAGATATGAAGGATGCTGAAGTCGTTGGAACTGAAAGTGAAGTAAATATGGAAGCAATCATTGCCTTAAAACCGGATTTAATAATCGGCAATAAAATGCGCCAGGAAAAAGTCTATGATCAGCTGAGCAAAATTGCGCCAACGGTCTTTGCTGAAACACTTCGCGGCAACTGGCAGGAAAATTTTCAGCTTTATGCAAAAGCTGTCAATAAAGAAAAAGAAGGGCAAATGG
The DNA here is from genome assembly GCF_058792595.1 of Cytobacillus sp. MT66. Lineage (NCBI taxonomy): Bacteria > Bacillati > Bacillota > Bacilli > Caryophanales > Bacillaceae > Cytobacillus > Cytobacillus sp. MT66. Next base: position 238,282 of record NZ_JBXAFB010000006.1, on the reverse strand, counting down.
TGATAGCTGATTATGAACAAAGAATTACAGATATAAGTGAAAAGCTTGGCGACAAGGTCAACCAGGAGATTTCCATCGTCCGCTTTATGGCTGGGGATGTAAGAATCTATCATAAGGATACATTCTCTGGAGTGATTTTAGATCAAATTGGCTTTGCAAGACCAGAAAGTCAGAATGTAGATGACTTTGCTGAAAGAAACGCAACGAAAGAAAGAATCCCAGCTATGGATGGAGATGTGATTTTCTACTTCACCTATGAGACCGGTGATGGGGAAGCAAGTACTCTTGAAAAAGAATGGATTGAAGATCCGCTCTTTAAAAATCTAAGTGCAGTTAAAGCAGGCAAGGTTTATAAGGTTGACGATGTCATCTGGAATACAGCCGGCGGAGTTGTTGCTGCTAATTTAATGCTTGATGATATTGAAAAGTACTTTGAAATTCAATAACCCCCCATATTTAAAAACCCGTAAATTTTGCGGGTTTTTATTTTTTTCCTCCCTGCTAAAAATTTCTTATTTTTTGCTTATCATTCATAAACTTTCCAATTCCGGTAACAATAAACGTAATACTCGGGGTGATGTACATTTATGAAGAACTGGATTAAAAAGACAATAGGCAATAAAGACAGCAGCCAAAAAGACTGGGAGAAGGTGCTTGAAAAATCAAAGGATTTTTCAAGAGTCTATTACAATAACCAGAAAAACAATATGCGCTTTTGTATTACTTCTATCTCTACACTTGTTGATGAAAAAGTGATCCAGGAGGAAGCTCTTCCTAGGTTATTGGAAGATGAATGGAGTACTATCCAAGATATAAAAAAAGTCTTGCCGATTACCGATATGGAAATCAGTACAGACCCAGCTAAAATCGAGAAAAAGCTCCTTAACGGCTATTTCATGCTGACAATTGATCACCATGAAGAAACTTTTGCCTTTGTTTCCGCACAAAAGCAAGTTGGGCGCAGCGTATCACCGCCAGAAATCGAGTTCTCGGTTATCGGTCCAAAGGAAGCTTTTGTAGAATCGCTTAGCCAAAACATCAACTTGATTCGCAAAAGGCTGCCAATCAAGGAGCTGATTGTCGAAGAATTCACTTTAGGCAGTTTATCAAAGACACAGGTAGCAATGATTTATATTGACAATATTACGAATGAAGAAAATATCGAAACTGTTCGTCAGCGGTTAAGTCAGATCGAATTTGATGCCATTACAGACAGTTCCTATATTGTTCAGCTTATTTCCGATAATTCGAATTCACCATTCCCACAGCTATTAGATACAGAAAGGCCGGATCGAATAGCTGGAATTTTGGCTGAAGGAAAATTGGCAATTGTGGTCGATGGATCGCCGCATGTGCTTATTGGCCCGACAACCTTGATCGAATTTTTTAGTTCATTTGAGGATTATTTTCTAAACTATTTCCTTTCATCGTTTTTCCGATTAATTCGATTTTTTGCCGTTCTTTTCTCTTTTTTAATCACACCCATTTATGTTGCCGTACTGACTTATCATTACGAGCTGGTCCCTAGGGACCTAATAGGAACCTTGATTACTTCTAGAAGACCTGTTCCGCTCCCGCCTATTCTTGAAGCCTTATTTTTAGAATTAACCATTGAACTTTTGCGGGAGGCTGGAGCAAGACTTCCTACTAAGGTCGGCCAGACAATCGGTATCGTTGGCGGTATTGTTATTGGAACAGCTTCTGTTGAAGCTGGGCTGACAAGTAATGTACTGCTTATTTTTGTTGCGTTAGCAGCCCTTGCTTCCTTTACGACCCCTGTGTATAAAATGGGCAATACGATTCGCCTGCTGCGTTTTCCATTTTTATTCTTCGCACAATTATGGGGTTTGCTTGGGATTGTCATTTGTTTCTCTATACTATTCACCCATCTTTTGCGGCTTACTTCACTGGGAAGACCATTCTTGGCTCCTATCTATCCACCGAGGGTGAGAGATTTAAAGGATTCCTTTATCCGATTGCCGTTTCGTTTCCAGTCGCAAAGACCAGTTTTTTTGAATACGAAAAACCCAACTCGGTTTAGCAAAGAAAAGGCAAGTAAGAAAAAAGATATTGATGAATAAAAAGGAGGGCAACTATGCAGGAGGTTATACAAGAACGATTTAAGATATCGCCGTTTTTAGTAATCTATATGGTTCTCTCCATGCAAATAGGGATCGGCGTCCTCGGTTTCCAGCGGATTATCGCTGAAGATGCAGGGCATGATGCCTGGATATCCGTATTAGTTGCGGGTGCCTCCTTACATATCATTATGTGGATGATTTATAAAATCAACGAGTCTGTCAATGGGGATATCGTTACAGCTCATGAGTTTATAGCGGGAAAATGGGTTGGCAAAATCCTAAGTTCCATTTTTATTGCCTACTTTTTACTTTTAGCTTTAACCGTTGTCAGGACCTATGTTGAAGTCATTCAGGTCTGGATGTTCACCGATATTAATTTATGGTGGTTTTCCGTTTGCTTCTTTCTCATTTGTATTTATATCATATATGGGGGTTTCAGGACGGTGGTTGGAATCTCCTTTTTCAGCTTTGTTTTTCATATTTATTTGTATCCTATTTTCTTTTTCAATTTGCAATATGCCCAATGGAACCATCTTACGCCTATATTTGAAAACTCTATAAAAGACATCCTATTAGGCTCCTTTCATATGTCCTTAACCTTTATTGGATTTGAAGTCATCCTGTTCTTTTATCCGTTTATTAAGGAACCGCAAAAATCAAAGAAATGGGCCCATTTCGGCTTATTTTTAACGACCATCGGCAATACCATTTTAATGATTATTAGCATTGTTTATTTTTCAAAAGATCAATTGGCTAAATCAATCTGGCCCACTCTGACCATGTGGAAGATTGTCAAATTGCCCTTTGTTGAGCGTTTTGAATATATTGGAATCGGCACCTGGAGTTTAGTAATCCTTCCAAATGTCTGTATCACCATTTGGATTGCCTCAAGACTGCTAAAAAGGATTATAAATATAAAGCAAAAACATGGGGTCATTTACATTGTCATCGCAATGTCCATTGCCATTAACTTTATTGATACACGTGAAAAGGTTAGTCTGTTAAATGATTACACAGGTCTGGCCGGCTTTGGCGTTACTTTCATTTATATACCACTATTATTTATAATCCTGATGATTATGAAGAAGGTGAAGAAAAAGTGAAGAATATTTTTCTTGTTTTTTTGAGCCTTTTTTTATTAGCAGGATGTGTACAGGAACGGATCATTGATGAAATTAATATTGAAGTTGGCTCAGCCTTCGATGCAATAGATGAAGAAAACTTTACTGGGGCTTTCCTTATTCAAGACTATTTGCCGGATAAGTCCATAAAAGATATAGTTTACCAATCAACTGCCAGTCTTCGCAGGGATTTAATGATGAACATTCAGAAGCAGTCATCAAAAGAAATTTTTAATGGCGGCCTATTGATTACTATCTTTGGGAATAAGCTTGCAGATACAGGAATTATTGACTTTGTGGATACGTATCAGCGTGAGCCAAGTATTGGGGCAAGAAACTATTTGGCTACTTCTTCTGGAAGTGCAATAGATATCATTAGGGGGGAATATGGTCCACAAGGCACCTCCAACTATCTTTTCAATCTTATTGAGCACAACATCCAGCGACGGGATGTCCCTAGGACAAATTTGCATATCTTTTTGCGTGACTATTATAAAAAGGGGAAAGATCCTTACCTCCCAGAACTGACGAAAAAAGGAGAAAATGAGCTGGAAATCAGTGGCATTAGCGTCTTTAAGGAAGATAGAGAGGCCTATGTGATTCCGCAAAACAAGATGTTTTTCTTTAAGCTTATGGTTGACAAACATAGCCAGGGCAGCTTTAGAGTTCATATAGGAAAGAACAGGGATGCGGATGTTGAAAGCATTTCCTCCAAATACAAGCTAAAGCTTGTAGGCAAGTCTAAAGAAGGGGCTAATCACGTCAGCATTCATATAAAAATAAGAGGGATGATAAAGGAATTTACAGGAAAAAGACTGGACCAAAAAGAAGTAAACAAGATCGAAAAAAAGCTGCAGAAAATTGTTGAACGAGAATGCTTAAAGCTTTTAAAGACTTTTCAGGAAAAGGGAGTTGATCCTGTAGGCTTTGGCTACTTGCACCGATCAAAAATCCGCGGCTTTAATGTTGATAACTGGGAAAAGGATTATCCAAATTTAACCTTTGATGTGAAATGCAACGTCACTATCGTTGAAACAGGCGTGATTGAATAAGAGCGGGGCCCTTCTAATAGGGGCACCCGCTCTTTAATCATTAGCAGAAAACATGTATTTTTTGAAATGATAACGAATCGAAAAAATTAAGCTGACAGCAAGCATATTGCCCATGAGCGAGCTTCCCCCATAGCTAATAAATGGCAAGGGAATCCCTGTAATAGGCAGCAAGCCAATGGTCATGCCAATATTTTGAAAGACGTGAAAGGTAATCATGCTAATGACTCCTACACAAATATAAGAATAAAAGTTATTCTTCGTTTCCATGCCAACTTTTGTAATATGGTAGATCAGCAGGAAAAATAGGCTGACTAAAATACTTGATCCAATAAAGCCAAATTCCTCGCCAACAATACTGAAAATAAAGTCTGTATGGCTTTCGGGCAGATAGACTTCCCTTGTCCCATAGCCTTTTCCGGCAGTTTCTCCCGAACCGATGGCAAGCAAGGATCTTGTCAGCTGAAACCCAGTCGAGCTCTGGTAGTTGTAAGGATCAATCCAGGAGTAGATCCTTGCAAATTGGTACTCCTTCACCCCTAAGTATTTTTCCAATAATTCAGGATGCCAAAGGACGAAGTAAAAGATAGCGGAAGCAAGAGTAATGCCTGTGCCAAAAATGGGCACGAGAATTTTCCAAGTAACCCCAGAAATAAAAATCATCCCAAGCATAATCGCGATAAAGACCAGCCCAGTACCAAGGTCAGGCTGCTGCATCACAAGCAGTAAGGGAGCCATTGTCACTAAACCGATTTTTCCTAACAGCCAAAGGTCTGTCTGAATCGTCTTTATCATGTTCTTTTGATGATGCTCATCAATGACCCGTGCAAGAACAAGGATGATAAACACCTTCACAAGCTCCGAGGGCTGCAAAGAACCCATTCCAGGCACTCTGTACCATGCCTTGGCACCATTAATGACTGGCGCAATACCGCTCGGGGCGACAATCAGAAAGCCTAAGAGAAAAAGCCCAAAGCCGTAGGCATACCACGATATTTTCTTCAGCTGATCAGAGTCAAGGGTGATCACGCCTATGATGATCCCTGTTCCAACCGTATACCAGACAATTTGTTTTAAAAGGAAATTCTCCTTATACTGTCCAGTTGTCTGTGCACTGTAAATGGAAATACAGCTAATCAAAAATAATAACATTAAAATCAAAACTAAACTAAAATCCACCCTAGGAGGTGTTGTTGTCTTATTATGTGTCATAGCATACTCCTATTAGAAGTTGTCCCAACACTCTATTATATTTTCTTACCCGGCAAAGCACAACCACATGAAACATTTGGCAATGCTTTAAAGCAACGGGGGACAGGCCACCGTTGCGGTAATGCGTTAATGTGAAGAGAAGTATTTTTCTTTTATGTCGTTTTTCATCCATTCTATATTATTTGGAACTTGTGGAATAAAATACCCAATAAATATGGGGGTGGTTACTCCGCGCGGGACAATCTTTGCGTAGATCTCATTTTCATGGTGGTAGAAAAATAAGTTATAGCTGTTCATCTTAAATGGGAAGTTATTTAAAATATAATGGGTTGCTGTCTGAATATAATTAGCAAATGCGGAAATATCCATAATATCGCCAAGCTTCACATTAAATTCATAAAATCCGATTCTTGGCGCTGTTGATATAGAAAAAATGGTGCCATTTTGCTCATGAATCGTTAACCCCTCAAAATCACTCGCTTGAACCTTCTCATGGTAATCAATCTCTTTAAGCCCGACAATCTGCATATGCGGATGGGCAATTGACCCGCCAGAATAAGGTCCATGGTTCTTAAAGAAAATGACCGATTTGTATTCGCCAGATTCAATCATTTTCAGCCATTGGGTTAGACCAAAACGAATTAGTCTGTGCAAATGTTCCTTCGAATACACTGAAAGCTCACTATCACATTCATCTGTCTCAATGAGCACAGTTTGAAAGGTATTATCCAACACCGGAAACTTATTTTTCAAAAAGATAATCGGGCCATCAACCGCGATAATATCTGTCAGCCTCTCACGTGCACAAAAAGGACAAGCCTGCTCCTTATTTCTAATACTATTCGGCTTCTGTCTGCCAATCTCAGTATGAAAAAACAAATGTGTCTTTGACATGTATCATTCACCTGCTTAAGGAAAAACACGGGTTCTCCTATTTCTTTTTTACATAGCCATATTAATACGCTATTAATAAGATTTTCTCAAAAACTGGCACACTTAGGCAATAAAAATGTCTCAGTAATTTGATGCCAAAAGAAAAGCGCATCTGGAAAAGATGCGCTCCCTAATTATTATGGATGTACCTCAAGCTCTTGTTCAGTATGCTCATGCAGTCCTTCATCATTTTTCACATGAACAGTTACGGAATATTTACCGGCTGCCGGGAATTGATATTCGCCTGTGTATTCTCCCTTTGTGCCTTCAGGCATATCGACCCAGGCGAGAGTTTTCCCATCTTGAACAATTTCTAGTTGAACATCAGCCTCGCTTAGCGGCTGCTCTTCCTTTTGCAGTTGAGCCACAAGAGTTGCTGACTGGTTTGCCTGCAAATGTTCAGGCTCCTGTAACTGAATTGTTACATCGCTATGATGATGGCCTTCTTCTTCTGTGCCCTCATCATGAGGCTCGGCGGCAGCATTAGCATCGCCAATCTGAATCTTAACCTTTGGCATGGTATGCATATCCCTTGCTGTTACATGGGATTGAACCTCGTAAATTCCATCTTCGGTAAAGGTATGTTTCGCGGTATAGATCCCTTTTTCCGTATGAGCAGCTTCGGCCATAACACTTGCGTCTTTATTGCCTTCTTTCCAAATTTCGAACTTCACTTCACTTGCATCCTCAACAGCATCTTCGCCCTGGGTAACCGTAACAGCTAGATCAACAGCTTTACCTGCGTCAGCTTTTTCAGGAACATCCAGCTTAGCCTCAATAATTTCCGGCAGAGCATCGCCCTGGCCTGCATTATTATTCGAATCTGATGTTCCGCATCCAGCTAACAAAAGACAAATTCCTATGAAAAACATCCATTTTTTCAAAGCCTTTACCCCATTTCTTCATGACTTACCTATAATATAAATGATATTAATCATAGATGGTGAAACGTCGTTGACAATATCATGAACTTTTCGGCACCTTTTCACCTCACCATTATAAACGAAAGGTGATGCTAGAATACAAATTTTAAGGGAAAATTTATCTGTCATTGATTAAAAAGGAAAAAGGGTGACTATAATAATACTACATAGTGTATTTCCCCCTTTATTCGCTTCCGTTTGGGAGCATTTTTTTTTGCTTTTTTTATAAAAGTCTTTTTAAAGCTTAATGTTGATTTTAACCGTTTAGTTGATCTTCGCTGCAGGCGCGTAGACTCCTGGGGGCTCAGCGTTGAAGCGAGACGTGAGCAGGAGCACGAGCGACGAGGAGGCTCGCAAAACGCCCCCCGGAAAGCGAAGTGCCTCTCGCTGCAATCAACGGCTCAATTTTACAAAACCTTATAAAAAAGCTCTCATGAATAAAAAGATGAAATTGATGGAAAATAGGAAGGATCATATATGAAGGGGTGCAGAAATGACGAAAAAATATAATAAAGGCAGCAGAAACCAGAACTCGCCTGCAGGTAGCCAAGACAGCGTCAGCGGTGATAACAGCAAAGGCAATAAAAGAAATAAAGACCAGAGAACAAATTCTGAATAACCATGCCGGCATTGGAATAATGCCGGTTTTTTTTATGCACTAAAAACCTTCATGTGTCCTGCCCCTCATAAGCCCCAAGTCTTAGAAAATTTTAATGCCTCAGATCAATTCTTTTCCAAAATAAATCAGCTACAATAAATGTAAGATCAATGAGAAAGCAGGGATATTTTTGAAAAGGATTTTAATTATTTTCCTAGTCCTGATAGGATGTTATCTTTTACTGACCTCTAATATAATGAATCTTTTCCTTTTTGGGAAAAACAACTCAGAAATTCAGCTTACGAAAAGGATTGATACCATTGAGGTAGATGTCTCCTCCGCCCAGGTAAATATGATTCCTGAAGACCGCGACAATATTAGAGCAGAGCTCAGCGGCAAAGGGAAGGTTAGCATGGATAAAGATGGTGATACCATCAAAATTGATTACAAACGCGGATTTTTCAACGGGTTGCAATTTTTCAATCAAACCCCGAAATTGAATATTTATATTCCATCTGATTACAGCAAAAGCTTAGAATTAAAGATAGGATCTGGCTACTTAGCTTTTGAAGGACCATCAGACGACGAGCCTATTTCACTTGATAGTTTGTCAATCGATATGAGTTCAGGAAAAGTGGATTTGAAAAATATTAAGGCGAAGGAATTTGAACATGAAGGATCTTCAGGGCTGGCAGACATTGATACGCTGACGGCAGAATCAGCCTCCGTCCGCATGAGCTCTGGAAAAGCAAAAATAAAAGACCTAAAAGGCAAGCTTGATGCCAAGATATCTTCTGGATTACTGGATATCCAGCTCAGCGAACTGACTGACCCAGTTGAACTCCAGGCAAGCTCTGGTCAGATTAAGCTTGATCTGCCAGATGATGCGGATTTTATGTTAAACGGGAAATCGTCAAGCGGATTTATTGAGTGTGACCTGCCGCTGAGGGATAAGATTTCTGAAAAGGGTAAAGTTAAAGGAAAATTTGGCACCGGGAAACACCCAATTGATGTGCAGGTGTCTAGCGGACATGTGAAGATCTATTAAAAGCTAAGGCAAGGGGTTGAACCCCTTGTCTTTTTTGATTTCATTCCATTTCATAACGGACAGTTAGGTCTTTTTATATTAAGGTTTTGTCCATGAGAACTTTTTTCATGGACATTTTTCTCTTTTTTTAGGCTGATGATGTCCATTAGGTGCCCGCTCATGCAATACTTCTCTTTTCTACTAGGATCTTGTCCATGAGAACCTCCCTCATGGACACCACTCTCCATTTCTACTAGAATCTTGTCCATGAGAACCTCTAAAAAAACAAAGCAGCCCCGCAAAGGACTGCTTCATTTTGAATATTAATTTGTACTCCGTTTAAATGGCCACCAATTGGCTTCACCGAAGTTTTTCACCATGACCGGTATGAATAGCGGCAGCATGATGATTGCGTATAGGAATAAGCCAACGATGACAATGGATGCAATCTGCAGCAATGACAGCATTCCAGATGGCATCATAGCTGCAAAGGTACCGCCTAGAATCACAGCTGCCGAGATGATGACCGTCCCCATTTTTTTCATGGACATGAGCATCGCTTCCGGCACGGATAAATCCTTGTATTCATTGAAGCGGTCCATAAGGAAGATACTGTAGTCAACCCCCAGAGCGACAAGGATAACAAAGCCGAAAAACGGAACAGCCCAGCTGATTCCTGTATATCCTAAAAGATTGACATAAATCGCTTCATTAATTGCCATTGAGGTAAAAAAGGTCAAGATCAAAGACCCAATCAAGTAGACTGGCATAATGATAGACCGGAATAAAAAGACAAGAATAATAGAAATTCCGACAAGCATTAAGACCACCGTACGAGAGTAATCTTGATCAGACATTGTGCTTAAATCGGCATTTGTGCTTGTCACACCGCCAACAGCTACCACTGCGTTTTCAAGCTTTGTATCCTTCGTTGCCCGCGTGACAGCCTCTTTAATATCATCCACCTGAGCGATTGCTTCATTTGAGTATGGATTCGCATCCAAAATAACATCAAACGTCATCACTTTGCGGTTTTCAGACATGTAAACATCAAAGACCTGCGCAAACTCTTCATCTTCAAGAACTTCTTCCGGCAAATAGAAACCATCCATAGTTTCAGTGCTTGATAGGCCAGCCAAATAATCCTGGGCGGAGCCAAGGCCATCTGAAACCTGGTTTAACCCGTCTGCACTCTGATTAAGCCCATTTGTCAGCTCACCGATTTGGCCGCCTAAATCGCCAAAGCCGGCAAGGAGCTGCTTTTGACCATCATTTATGCTGCCGAGGCCGTTTGTAAGCTTCGGCACATTGCTGACAATTTGTCCTTGGCCATTAGCCAATTGGTTTAATCCGTCCTGCTGGGCTTCGATTCCGGCAATTAATTGCTCAAGGCCTTTTGCCAGCTCACCTTGACCGGCAACGGCTTTTTCAAATCCAGCATTGGCACCGGACATTCCGCTATTAATCTGTGAAAGACCGGCATTTAATTCTTTTACATTCGCTGACAGACCCTGCAGCTGCTGCTGCAGACCGAGCACGGTCCCCTTCAACGTTTGATATTGCTGATCACCAGCCAAATCTGCATACTTATTTTCTAAATATCCGTACATAGCTCCATTAGCCTGTGCCAAGCCATCAGATAAGCCTGCCAGCCCATCGCCGACTTTTTGATAGTTTTCTGTCAGTGTATTTAAGTTCCCTTGTAAATCTTTATAGCCGCCAAGCAGCTGCTGATAGGATGTAAGCAGTTCCTCTGCCCCGGCTTTTGATTTTTCCAGCCCAGCTTTAATTTGGTCAGACCCGGCAGAGCCTTGGCGAATGCCATTTTCAATTTTCGCCAGGTTGGTTTGAATTTCTTTTAAACCCGACTGAAGTTCATTTGTTCCGGCAACAAGCCCGCCAATTCCATTGGCTGCATCCTTTAACTTTGGTTCAGACTTTGATAATTCGCTGCCGGCTTCCTGAAGCCCCGAGCTGATCTTATCCAGCCCTTCTCTTCCTTCGCCTAAGCCATCTTCAAGAGATTCTGCTTGTTTGGCAATGAAGAAATCCTCGATTGGCTCGCCAGTAGGTCTTGTTACAGAACGAACGGTATCAACTAAATCTACTTTTTCTAATTCCTTGCTGATCTTTTCAGCCAGACCAATGTATTCGGTTGAATCCATTTCCTCATCGTTTTTCAAAACGACTTGTGTCGGCATGGATTCCCCTGGACCAAAGCTATCGGCAATAATATTAAATGCTTTAATCGAATGGACATCCCCGCTAATCTCTTCCAAAGAGTTATAGGATAATTCCCCGTCATAGACTGCGAGAAATGGTACACATATAGCAGCGACAATAATTAAAGCAAGGAATGGGCGTGCCAATGAGAATTTTCCAACGGCGCCCCAAAGCTTGCTTTCCCCATGCTCGGCCTTGCTCTTTGACGGCCAGAACAGCTTTGTTCCTAAAACAGCCATAAAGAATGGAACAATCGTAAATAAAGCAAGGAGGAGAACTGCTACCCCAATCGCCACAGCCGCAGCTGATTGATAAAGAATAAATTGTGAGAACCCGATAGCTGCAAAACCAATCATGACAGCCACACCGCTGAAAAATACCGTTCTTCCGGCATTTCGGTATGTCTCAACAATCGCTTCTGCCACCGTTTCTCTTTGCGCCAGCTCTTCCTTATAGCGGCTGAGCAGCAAGATACAATAGTCTGTTCCGATTCCAAACAGAACAGCAACTAAGAAGATCTGAGTATAGTTTGATAAAGGAAAATCCGCCTTATCTACTAAAAATGCAACGATGGATTGTGAAGCGAGATATGAAAATCCCACAGTAATTAATGGAATTACAGGCGAAATAACAGAACGGAAAACAAGCAGCAAGACAACAAGAATAAAGACAACGGTAATTCCCTCTGTCTTTTTCAGTCCCTCCTGTGAGCTGAGGATTAAATCCTCGCCGATTTGCCACTCACTTGTATAGAAGTGCTCCACTTTAATATCCTCAAGTGCTTTATATAGGGCATCATTTACCTCCTTCGGTTCACGGTCATTCCAGCTTACCGAAATCGATGCCAGCACCGACTTTCCATCCTTTGAAACCAGCTGATCCTTTAAACTTTCTTCATTGAAATGGGTCAAGACTTCTGTAATCCCAAGTTCATCCTTTTGTTCCTCAAGAATGCGGATAGCCCTCTCTGCCTCTTTTATGTCTTCACTTGTCAGCTTTTTATCATTGTGAAAGACAAGGGCAACCTGCGCCTCATCCCCGCCGCCTTCCTCTTTCCGCACATCATCCATAATTTTCCCGGCCAATGTGGAAGAGTATTCGTCGGGTACAGAGATCTGGCCCTTTTCCCGGACAAGATCAGCCATGTTCGGTGCCGATAATAACAGACCTGCGACAATGGCAATCCAGGCAATTAAGACGAACCATTTATTTTTGATAATCACATTCACGGCTTATTCCCCCACTTTATCTTTACTTTCTATTAAAACTTGATTGAGCTTTTCATAGGTTTGAATAAATTGCTGGATTTCCTTTTGATCAAATTGTTTAATAAACGATTCCACCAGCTTTTGAATCCGCTCCTCTGTTTTGGAAAAAAGCTCCTTTCCCTTTTCAGTTAAAGTCAAATAGACCACACGGCGATCTTTTTCGTCACGGGTCCGCTGTATCAGTCCCTTTTCCCAGAGCCGGTTGATAATGGCGGTTATCGCACTTTTTTGCACCTCAAAGGCATCTGCTAATTCTGAGGATGTGCAGGACCCCGCTTTGCTGATATACCTAAGCGTATATTGCTGGTCATTTGTCAGATCGTTGCCAATTTGCTCCTTTATCAGGGCCTCCCCTTTTCTATGGACAGAGAAAGATAAATGGATATATTTATCAATTAAACCTGTAATCGTATAGGACACTTAAAAAACCACCTCACAAAGTTCTATGCTTTAATAGTTCAACGGTTTAACTATTTACGTGTTTAAATATAATGGAAGCATGGCTGAACTGTCAATTCATTTCATCCAAGTTCGGCACAAAAAAAAACAACGGACAATTATTAAAATATGTCCGTTGTTTTTTAATATGTATTTAGTATGGAACTGCTATTTTTATCATGCAATAATTGGCTGTTTGACCCTTGAAACGTGACTGATGCAGCCAAACTCTTTTGCTACCATCCATTTTATCAATTGTATTTCATCAAAAGACAGCTCACGCTTTAGTTCTTTTTGAACATCAAGAATCAATTCAATATACCGATCAGCCAATTTCATCCTCATCCCTCCATTAATATGAGATTCTTCTCCGATTATAATCCCATAATTAATTCAACAAGGACTGCAGCTTTTCCTTTTTTAGGGATAGGAAATTATCAAATTTTTCTAAAAAACCAACCACTTTTATATGGATTCAAATAATCGGGGCATTTAAACTTGTAATATCAGCCTGATCTTTCTTAATTTTTAGCACCACCATTGTGATATCATCTCTCTGCGGCACCCCTTTTGTAAATTTATCAATGGAGGTCATAATATAATGTTCGATTTCTGCTACATTTTTTTCTCTAGTTTGCAGAAGTGTATTTATGAGCCTCTTTATCGAATATAGTTCCCCGGCTTTATTTTGCGCTTCAATAATTCCATCTGTATAAAAAAAGACAATATCCTGTTTTTCTAAATGAATAGTTTCTTCTTTATATTCTTGGTTAGGCAGGCCGCCAATCATAATCCCTCTCACTTTCGGAAGCTCTTCAATCAATGGGTCTTTCCCTTTAATATATAAGGGGAGATTGTGGCCGGCATTCGCATAGGTTAATAACCCTGTTGACGGGTCCCAATCTGCACAAAAAAGAGTAACAAATGACTTCAATGTTCGTAAATCCTCATATAATGCCTGATTCATAGCAGTTAAGGTTTTCCCTGGGCTCTGCGTGCTTTCAGCTGCGCTTCGAAAAGCTCCTCTAGTTAAGATCATCAGCATTGCTGCAGGAATTCCCTTTCCCATTACATCCCCGATTACAATGCGGATTTTCCCGTTAAGAAGCGGATAAAAGTCGTAATAATCTCCGCCTATCAGCCTGGCAGGCATGGTAGAACCGTATACCTCCCCGCCCTCTATTTCTGGTGCCTTGCCATTTAATAAGACAGACTGGATATTCTTGGCCAAGTTTATTTCTCTTTGCAGGGTTTTGTCATGCTGAATATTTCCGGCAGATTCTTGCTCTGAGTCATAGGTGTATTTATTCCTATACATTAAACAGCCTCCTCTTGAAAGGCTTTTAGCAATTCATACAATCCCACCGTTTCAAACACCTGATCAGTCAATTCATTAACACCCTGGAGCTTTATCATGAAATTTTTTTCTCTTGCGAAATAAATCGTTTCGATGATTGAACCAATCCCAGTTGAGTCAATAAAATCAAGTTCTTGAAGATCAAAAATTAAAAGGTCAATATCGCCAATCTTTTCAAACTGTGCGGTTATCATATTCGTTGTCGAGATATCGAGTATTCCCTTTAATGATAGAATTATTTTCCTGCCTTGGATTTCTTTTTTTACAACAAGCTCCATTTTTCTCCCTCATTTTTCGGAGATCTTAAAGATCTTTATTTGGTTCTTTAACTCTTTTGAAACATTGTCTAATTGAGAAATCATATTATTTAACTGGTCGATGGCATCATATGAAGAAAGGCTCATCTCGGTTATTTGCCTAACATGTGATTTTAACAGCCCGTTTAACGCTGAAATTTCCCTGCTTGATTCGATAATGAAATTAGAAAAACTAATAAGTTCATCTTTATTAAATTCCTCTTTATTCTCCATCCCTTTTAAAAGATTTACATAATTATTTTGTATATCACTGACGCGCAAATCAATTTCATAGAACAGTTCTCGTGATTCATGCGTCATGGAAGACGATATTTCGTCCATGGTTTTAAAATAGGATTGAACAGTGTTATTTAATAGAGATGAAACAATCGTGACAGAATCAATCTTTTTCTTTGTTTCAGATATTAATAGACTGATATCATCTGTCATTTTATTTAAATGAAGCGATATTTCTGCCCATTCATTTTCTTTAAATATCTTTATTTTATTCGTTAAATCCCCTGAAGCTATTCGATTAATATGTTTATTGATTGTGCTTAATGGCTTTAAGTATTTTCTTGTCACCAATTGAAGGACAATATAAATAACGATAAAAGCAATTACAAAGGAAGAAATAAACAATACCATTAGCCTGTTCAAGAGTGCTTCTTGCTTGCTTAAGTCGGCAACAACAACCATGACTCTATCATTTGAAATAGGAATATAAAACTTCCTATGCTTCACACCATCTTGGTCAAAATCCAAGCTGGCTGCTTTATCACTCTTTAAGGCCTTTTGATAATATTCCAAATCCTTTTTAAGATGAAACGTATTTTCGCCATATAGGACGGGAAGGTCCTCCTCCGGTTCAATGATTTCCCTGCCGCGGGCTTCTGTCAGCGCATTAACATTAATGACAGCAATCTCTTCCAAATCTTTATTCATGTTAATTCGATTGATCAATAACTGCGGACCAGAATTCTCGAGCATTCCATAGATATACTCATCCTGGACGAAAGGGTTAATCATATACTCAGCTGTTCCATCATAATAATAGGCAAACTTAAAATATTTATCCTCTACCTCAGACTTTGAGATCGGCCCTGACCAAAAATGGTTACGATAATAGCCTTTTCCAACCGTAACTTCTTTCCCCGACATTAACTGATCAAACCCTGTGTACCAATAACCCCAATCCTTTGTACTGAGTCCCGCCTCATCTGGATTTGATGACTTGGCAATAACAATATCATTATTCTTTCTTATTAATAATGAAATGTCATAAAGTCCAAGTTCATTACTGATAGACTTTAGCTCCTCCTGGGTGATTTCTTCAATGTTCTTATCTCTTAGTTTTCTTGCAATTTCGATGGAGGCGATATATAGTTTATCGTCAATTAACCGCTCAATTGTTTGTTTGGAGCTGACACTTGACTCTAAAGCACTTTTCACAATTGTTGCCGTGTGAAGGGCATTTTGGTTCAAATGCTGTTCAATATCCCTGCTTATTATTTTCGGAAAAACAAGGACAATCAGCAGACAAATGACAAGAAAGATCAATCCGATTGAGGTTAATGTTTTTCTAATTACGGTTTTTTTATTACTGTGTTCCACTTCGTCCACCCCAAAATAGGCAAATCTGCTGCCTGCCTAAATTCTTTCGTTCTATAAAGCTATTGCCTTTTCATCTAATTGCAATTCCAAAATCACGGTTGTCCCCTCTTTACTTGTAAACAGAGAAACCTGGTCCATCATTTTCAGCATCAGCCCAAAGCCTTGCCCCATTGATTTTTTCGTGGAATATCCATTAAATAAAGCAGATTTAGGGATAGAATGCAGTTGAATGCCATCTCCATGGTCTTCGACAATAACAGTGAAACGATTTCCCTTAATAAAAACCTTCATCTCTCCTCCCCTTGCATGTTTTAATACATTCGTTACAGCTTCAGATACAGAAAGAAGCAGATTAAACTTTTTCCTCTCCGTTAATGATATTTCAGCCAGAAGACCGCCAACTTCATTCCTGCATATGGCCACGTCTTCTCTTTTATTAATGGCTGTAACTAAAAGAGGAGGTTCCTCAAGATAATCCGCAAGCTCATCCATTTCTAATAGAAAAAGCTTGCCTTGCGTAACAGAATGGATCACTTCCCGATAGATTTTACGAATCTTTGCATCCTGTTCTCTTTCAAATTCAAGCAGATAGCTTACATCAAAAATAATGAGGTAAATTCTCCCGCCAACTTTAATCCAGTGAATGTTAAAGGTTTTTCCCGTAGTTGTTTCCTCAATAAATTCATGCTGGGCGTCATTAGTATCCAGATTTCTCCTAATTAAATGGATCACTTGATCTTTACACGGAATGATCGTTTCCTCGCCCTCCATATTATAGAATTGACCATATTGATAGTAGACAACTTTTCCAGCGCGAAATTCCTTTAGAAGCTCTGAATCATTGACATTCTTTCCATTAACATGTGCACTCTCTGATGTATGACTTTCAACTGCATTCATGGAGCTCGGAGGGGAATCACTATTTAAGCTTATATTTTTCAATTCTATAATCTGTCTATTTCTTTTTCTTATTATTAAAAGCAGAGTCATGATGACGGCTGATTCAATCAAGAAATGCACAAGATTATGAGAAAAATAGATGCCTATAAAAATTATTAAGAATATCATCATTGGTAAAAATAAGCGTTTCGTTATCTGGGACACAGGATTTCTCACCTTTACTATGAAAAATAAAGCTGCAATCTGTTCACTTTTTATCTAAACAGATCTGCAGCTTCGCAAAGATTTTTTAAACAAGCGCTTACCAAGCATAATCAAGTAAATTTGATTGAATACAGCTATGAACTCATTAAAGCATGAACCTCATTAATTTTTAATTTTGAAATATGAGCAACCTTTTCTGACCCTTGAAAAAAAGCTAGATAAGTTTCGCCAAACGATTCAATCCTTACCACCTTTTTTAAATTAACCAGGAAGGAACGATGGGTTTTATGGAAGTAATTCGGCAATCGGTATTCAAGATCCTGAAGTGAGTCGGTCGTTTCAAAACTTTCATTTGCTGTCTGGAGGATTGACTTTCTTCCCTCCTTTTCAATATAGAGCAGATCATCAATCGATAAATACAAGTAGGTATTATTGGATTTGATGTTAAGCTTGTTTGTAACTTGCTTTTGCATTTGCAGAGATTTTTTGGCCTTTTCTAAAGCCATAAATAATCGGGCCCTCTCAATTGGTTTCACAATATAATCAGTGGCCGACATGTTAAAGGCTTCAACAGCAAATTCATCATAACCCGTTATAAATATTACCTGTAATGAAGGCAATACCTCCTTGCAGGTTTTGACCGCTTCTACTCCATTCAGACCTGGCATATTAATATCCACTAAAACGATGTCAGGTCTCTCTTTCATGACAAGTTCAATTAATTCTTTTCCGCTTGATGCTTCCGAAACAATACTATATTCAGGAAGCAGCTGTATAAAGTGTTTTAATATCGTTCTAGAAGGCTGATCATCATCAGCAATAATGATCTTCATGGAATTCATGATTTTGACACCCCTCTCCTCTATACAGCCAACAAGTTTGCTACCCCAATTGCGAAAGCAGCTGTACTCGATCTCCTAAGATTTCCTGCAGCTGAAGC
This sequence comes from Cytobacillus sp. MT66, assembly GCF_058792595.1. Classification (NCBI taxonomy): domain Bacteria; kingdom Bacillati; phylum Bacillota; class Bacilli; order Caryophanales; family Bacillaceae; genus Cytobacillus; species Cytobacillus sp. MT66. Next base: position 220,098 of record NZ_JBXAFB010000006.1, on the reverse strand, counting down.
ATTTCAAAAACCTCATTCACCAATGGCTGAACATGTTTGATTTGAATTTGAACATCCTCACGGTTCTTTTTTAACGTTTCAACCAAATTTATTAATAGCCCGATTCCAGTGGAATCAACAAATGGGACTCCGCTAAAATTAAACTCAAGATTTTCGAAGGACAAAAGTCTTGGAATCAATTCTTCAATGATTTCCGAAACGTCAATATCCAGGTCACCATTAAGTTGTACTTTAGCGTTTCCTTCTCTATTATCTACCTTGTATGAAAACATACACACAATCTCCTTCTCCCAAAGAAGTGAAGTTAAAAAATGATTCTTCCCTCATTATTCAATTTTGCTATAATTCCTTTCTTTTCGTTATGAAAGGTATACTTAACTTTGCCTATTTGTATGACTGTACCTTCCTTAGCACAATCTATCTGAATCATGCCATTACCTGGAACAATAATTTTGCTTGCTACTCCAGCCGAGGAACCGGATTCTTTTATCCTTGCCCCTAATCTTGCATATATTTCTCCTCCGCGGAAGATGCCATTGACTGTAACTAGCCCGCCTGAATGAATTTTGGAGTTATAGCATCCCTGTCCCTTCACTGTCACATTTCCGCTTGAATATATCGTGCTATTTAGCGCGTATTGAAAATCAACAAAACATGCTCCCTCATTAACTCCTTGATGTTTTTCAATGATATCTGCTATTTCCTTTTGCAGACCTTTTAGCGCATTAACAGTATGATATTCATTAGGGTTACTGGAAAGAAAGCAATGCTTAAGACGCTCTGCGATCGTTAGCCAGTCCCTATCTATTAATTGATGTCCATTTTCACAAAGCTGAATATATTGCTTGATCAATCTAAAAAGGTCCTGATATTTCTTATTTAATAGAAGCCTTATAATTGGAAATAATCCATTCTTGCTTAAATCCGTCGTTTTAAAAGCCGGAAGGTCCATAATTTGCCCAATGGATACATTCATTTTTTGTGTTTTTTCTCGAATGTTATTCAAGAGAATAACCATTTCTGAAGTGAAAATATTTTGATTCCCTGCTGAAATGGAGCTTTTAATCGCATTTCCCTTTATGGCTACCCCAGAGTTTGAAGATATAGAGGCTGAATAGACGTTCTTAAATACAGTAATATGCCCGCCACCCTCTACAACCATTCCTTCCTCCACATTTCCTTGTATATCAATATCCCCCTTAAAGCGGATATTTCCTGACATCATACTGACATCCATAGAATGAACTAGCTTTGGGATAATTGATACTTTTACGAATAAACCATTTTGTTCAATGACTGGACGCCCTGTTTCTGCAGCGACAATTTTTGTATCGTTTTCAATTAATTCAATGCCTTTGCCTGATTGAATAATTAGAGGGAATGTTTGTTTTGGGGGAAGTGGCTCATTGGTTACAGTGGTGCCCGGGATACCAGGTTTTGGCGGATGGACCATAGCAATAACCTGACCCTTCTGGACGATTGGAATGGTCACCTTTTCACGGTAGTCAATCGTTCCATCTGTCCTTTCCCGCGGTCCTTCTATTTTATCGGTATTCACTAGAATTTCAAGTTTGCCATTTTCTCCGGCTTTTGCTTTAACCCCGCTCGCTATTGTAAACATGCCAGCACTTTCCGTGTTCACTGCCTTCATAATCTCACTATGATTAAATCCGTGAACAACCTTTAAATCCTCTAGCCTTTTTAAAATGTCTTTGTACTTAATCTCGTTGCTAACCTCAAGTCTTTCTTCCGTCTCAATATGAACGTTTGAAGCGGGCTCAACATCTTTTATTTTATAGGACCTTTTTATACCAGGTTCAACGAATAAATGAACATGCAGCCTGTCTGCATCCATTTCTACTTTCCACTTTGCCTCTGTGGTCTCTTTTTCCGTTTGCAGAGAAAATTGGTCGTCTTTTGCAGCAACCGCTGTTCCGGTTACATGCTTCCCATTTTTAAATAATCTAACGCCCTTGCCAAAAGAAATCGTCGGGTAATGGGTGTCTGAGGGCTGACAAAATATTTGTCCGTCTTTTACCCAGGCCTTTCCAGCGAGGACATCTTCTAAGTTTACCTCAGCACTCTCATTATTAAGAAGGTTTGTTTCAGTCGCCCTTTTTGTTTGATTATTGGATTTCTCTAAGTGATCAAGCATGGTCTCGATCATGGCCATATCTGGTTCGGGAGGGTGGATCTTACTCTGATTTTGCGGCTTTTTGTTCCTTGTTAATTTGACAACAGCCTGTCTTGCTCCGATTTTCAAGAATCCCTTCGTTTCCTGCCGAATCACTTCAATAGATACTTCATCCCTATCTGTACCTAATAAGCTCAAACCAGTTTCAATTGCTTCTATGATACTTCTTCCTTTAGATAGAATGGTTTGGCCCATAACTGTCAGCCTCCTTATAAGTTTGCAGGGAATTTCACGCTAATAAATGGGTTAATTTCCTTCTTATTTCACCAAATAAATTCTTTTCAGTTACTTTTTGCGGCCTCCCTAATAAATAGCCTTGAACAACTGGAACACTTAAAAACTTCGCCTGTGCTAAGTCAATTTCTTTTTCGATGCCTTCTAATATCAAGCCCATTTTACCCTTTGAGTATTGAACTAACAGAGAGATCATATCCTGCTTTGCTTTTGATCGACAGAGATCTTGTGAAAAGTATCGGTCAAGCTTGATATAATCCGGACTATATTCAATTATCTTTTTCAGCGCTGCCCCACCTTTGCCAATATCATCGAGGGCCACCAGACAGCCATATTCCTTTACCAAATCAATTCTTCTTTTTAATTCGGGATTCTCCCAAATCGATTCCTCTTCTTTGGATTCATTGATCTCAAACACAATTCTTCCTTTAGCTTTCGGATATTTGCGGAATAATTGACTAATAAATCGTTCAAATCGGTGATTAATTAATGTTGAAGGGAAGATATTTAGAAACAGCAGCTCATCTTCCATAAGATGTATCGGAAAGCAGCTTACTGCCTTTTCGACTGATAATGTATCCAATTCAAATAAGGACCCTTCTATCATGGCTACTTCAAAAGCTCTTTCGATATTTTCACTGTAGCACCCATCAGAAAATCTTAGAAGCGCCTCATAACCAAAAATTTTCCATTCCTTTAGATTCCACATTGGCTGAAAGAAATGCTCAATTTTTTGATCTTGAATACGAGTCAGCATATCAGTTCTCAAAATCATCCCCTCATTTCAATTTTCTATTTGTTTACCTTTAATGTAACTTTTTCCCTGTCTTTCGTCTATGATAGTTACCACATGATAGACAGTAAAAGAGACATATGAATATAGCTAAGGGACTGTTTGCAACCTAAAAACGACATTTGACGACATTTTTTTCAATAACTTGAAATTTACTAGTCTAAAAGTACCTCTTCATAATTGACTTCGCCGTTGATTTCTGCTTCTTGCGCTTCGCTCCAATCAACTAGTGTTAAATGAAAATTATCATTTACACAATTAAAAAAAGCTGCCCCAATAGCAGCTCCTGTTCTACATATATTTCGCAATCGTTTTTAAGAAAAGCGGGATATCAATCGGCTTTGTGAGATATTCCTTAAATCCTGTATTTAATGCCTGGCTGATATAATCTGGCATAGCATTTGCGCTCAAGGCAATAACCGGAATTTCAGCTGTCGAGCGGTCCCCTATCAGTCTCTCCAGCACTTCAAAACCCGTCATATCTGGGAGCTGCATATCTAACAGAATTAAATCTGTCTGTTCATTTGCTGCCAATTGAAGTCCCTGGCTTCCAGTTTCTGCAAAAATCAGCTTTGTCTCCGTCCCTGCCAAAATCTCCGCCACTAGCTCTCTATTTGAACAGTGATCTTCTATATACAAAATGACGTTACTCTTCTCAGTTAAAACATGTACGTTATGATTAATAGAACGTTTACCTTCAAGGGCTCTGCCTTGTCCAATTGGGATTGTAAACCAGAAATCACTGCCCACACCGATTTTGCTTGTAACACCTGCTTTTCCTCCCATTAATGCAGTAAGCTGCTGAACAAGTGAGAGGCCAATGCCTGCTCCAATCTCATTAGAATGGCCAATTCGATAAAATGGAGCAAAGATCCGCTCTAGCTCATCTTTTTCAATCCCAATCCCTGTGTCTAGCACATGAACAAGTAAATCACTTTCATCCCATTCACATGTAAGAAGGATGTCGCCGCGATCCTTATTATATTTAATGGCATTATCTAATAGATTCAAGATAACCTGTCTTACTCTGACCTGGTCAATATGCACAAATTTATTTGTACACCCAGAAAGCTGTTTTCTAATCTGGATGCCTTTATTTTTTGCCGCAACTTCCAGCATATCGGCACATTCATTAATAACCTCATATATATCCACAGTTTTGGCGTTAATTTGTAATCTCCCAGTCTCAATTCTTGATAGATCTAAAATTTCATTTATCAGATCCAGTAAGTGTCTGCCTCCTTTGAGGATTTCCTCAACAAATTTTTTCTGCTGCTCCGTAAGCGTCTGATCCAGCTCCAAAATCTGCGAGAAGCCAAGGATGGCGTTAAGAGGAGTTCGGAGCTCATGGCTCATTTTTGAGAGAAACTCTGATTTAGCAAGGTTGGCCTTAACTGCGTCTTCTTTTGCCATGATAAGGCTTCGTTCAATCGATTTCCGTTCAGTAATATCCTCAAACGTCCATAAATGGCCTTTCAGTTCTCCGTCGACTACGAAAGGGAAGTAATTCCTTTCTAATATCCGGTTATCTTTTGTTTCTAATTCCTCCACCACAGGCTTTTTACCTGCAATAATCTCCATTATCCGCCGTTCTTCCTTTTCCATATCCTTATAAACATTTGGACGAAACCCCGCACTGTTTTTCCCTATTACTTCACGGATTGGTTCATTTATTTTGAAAATCTCCATAGCCGTATAGTTGATAGATACAAGGTTGAAATCATTGTCAGTTACGAGAAGGCCAATTGGCAAGCTATCAATAATCGTTCTTCTTAGAGCATAGGATTCTTTTAAATTCATTTCCTGTTCTTTTATCTGAGTAATATCCGACATGGTAAATAAAACCTGAGGAGTTTCATCAGGCTTGATCGGATCTAGGAGCTTGGAGTTGACAGAAAGCCACGTTGTCTTATCCTTACATTTGACCCCAATTACCTTACCAGATACGGTCTTTTCTGTCGTCAAAGTTGTATAAATCGGATAATTTTCAGTAACCAGCGGGGTGCCATCTTCATGAATAAAAGGGATATTATTTTTAAGGATTGTTGCCTCTTTGAACTCTTCTTTCGTTACGCCAAACATTTCATAAACCATATCATTCAAGACGATTTTCCTATCATCAGCCCCATAGACCATGACACCTTCGGACATCACGCTCAAGATGGTTTTATACCACTTTTCATTCGCTTCTAATACCTTCTCAGCTCTTTTTCGCTCTGTAATATCTACGCCAGATCCGATGACTTCAATGACTTTTCCATCTTTAAATATCGGATTTAAAGTCATAAAATAATCAATCCCATTTAAATTGGCATCATAGTTTGTTTCTTCACCATCCCAGGCTTTAATATAGTATTTAAGCTTATTTTCAGCACATTCTTTTGGGAGGAAATCTCTTAAATCCCTTCCAATTATTTTATCTGGAGTAATCCCTAATTTATAAAGAAGCTGACCGTCGCATAAGGTATGGATATACCGGTCTCCTGCTTTAATAAACTTGAGCGTTAGCCCTTGCTGCCAATGAATGGTGTGCAGTAATTCCCTTTGGGCCTTTCTAATTCTTTCTCTATTATCTGCTGCTTCCTTTTCCGCTTTATTTTTATCCGCATATATGAGCGCTATCATAACGCTGACCATCACTATAATGAATCCAATTGCTAAAGATATCATGTCTGCCACACCCTTTTTTAGTTCGAAACAATCATATAAAAATACAATTGGATAAACAAATGTTTTTTTCTCCCAAAAGTTGATTAAGAGAATGTATAACAAATTACACGCATCCTAGGCCTGGTTTTTGACATTTTAGGTACAATTACCCCTATAACTAACAAATTAGTGAAAAAAATGTAAATGATTTGATATAATATAAATATATTACAGAACTTAAGTTGCGTGATTATCGATCTAGAAGAGGACGGGTGCATATGACAAATTTATTAATGCTGATTGATAGCAGCAGGCGTAAAATGATTGAATTAGCTGATAAATATGGATATACATCAAAACTAACCGTTGAATGCAGCCAGCAGCTAGATAGGCTGTTAAACCAATTTATGATGGAAGAGCAGAAAAAAAGATCAGCAATCCGGGCTGATCTCTAATATATCTATTCTTTTAGTTTTGAAATTCTTTCTTTTACCTCACCAATTTTCAGCTTAGAAATACTTGCTTGCTTATCATAATCCTTAAAATAGACGATATAAGATTCGCTTTGCGGCTTTATATGAGAAACCCTTGATAAGTTAATAATAAAAGATCGATGTGCCGGAAAAAAAGATTGATCAAGGCGGGATAAGATCTTTCCTATCGTTTCATTCGTATCATAAATACCTTCTTTGGTATAGACCATGCACTTTTTACCCTCTTTTTCGACAAAGTAAATCTCAGATAGGGGAATGTACCTGATGCTATTCTGATCTTTTATCGGCAATTTTTTAATCTTCTTATCATAGGGTATGATAGTCTGTTTTTCCTTTTCATAAAAAAGAAGATTCTTTGCTTTTTCCAGTGCTTTATACAGTCGGGTTTTTTCAATCGGTTTTACAATATAATCTATCGCTGAAAGCCGGAATGCCTCTACAGCATATTCGCTATAACCAGTGACAAAAATGAACTTTAAGCTAGGACGAAATAATAAACATTCTTTGATTGCCTGTATCCCATTCGTCTTGGGCATATTAATATCTGCAAGAACAAGATCTGGTTTTTTCAGCATGACTTCTTCAATTAACTGTTCCCCATTTTCGCATGTTCCTATGATTTGAAAGTCAGGAATATCACGAGTAAAGTATTCCATGATTTCTAGTGAGTCCTCGTGATCATCTGCTAACAACAATTTAAGGGGTGCCATCGCAAAACTCCTTTCCCTCATTTTTCAAGCTGGATCATGTTGCGTTAAACAGGCTGTCAATGTGCTTTTTTCAGCTTTCCATATTATCAATTACCATTGGCAATGTAAACCAAAAGCTGCTTCCCTGACCAGGAGTGCTTTCCAGACCAACAGTACCATGCATTTGTTCAAGAAATTGCTTAACCAATGTTAGGCCAATCCCAGTTCCCTCGATATTCAGTTCTTTATCAAATATCCGATAAAAGGGATCGAATACCTTTTTTTGTTCTTCCAACGGAATGCCAATACCATTATCGGAAATAATGACTTTTAAATGGCTCTGCACCCTTTCACATGTCAAAACCACTCTGTCATTTTTATGGGTATACTTAACCGCATTTGATAAAAGATTAAGAAGTATCTGTACTAATCTCACCGGATCGGCTTTTACGTACATCCCTGCGTTGGGACCCAATTTGTTGTGAATGGTAATCCCTTTGTCCGCCGCGATCGGACGAATGATTTTTAAACTATCAGTTACAACTGAGCAAATTTGAACATGTTCAAAAATGATGTTATGTGCTCCAGACCCCATTTTGCCAATTTCTAAAAGATCATTTATCAATTTTAATAAATGATGACTAGACTTTAGTATTTTTTCCACCCTGCTTTTTTGTTTAAGGGTTAATGGCTCACTTTGGTCTTCTTGCAGGATTTGTGCAAATCCTAAAATGGAGTTCATTGGGGTACGCAGCTCATGGCTCATCATCGATAGGAACTCGGACTTTGCAGCGTATGCTTTTTCTGCCTCTTCCTTCTTCCTTCTAAGCTCCGAAATCAAGCAGATTCGATCTAATGTGGCCGAAAGCTGGTTACAAATGGTATGAATGAGGTCTATTTCTTCTTCTGTAAAATTAGAGCGGGTGCTTGATCCAAATGATAGTGTCCCGATTAGTTTTCCATAAGACATTAAAGGGTGACAGGCATAGGCTTTGATGCCTAATCCGTTTATAAGCTGCACACGAACATCATCAGATGTATCAATATTTTCCGCAATAATTCTCATTCGGTCTTTTGCCACACAGCCACATACGGCTTCGCCCATCTTAAGCCATTCAATTTCTTTCGCAACTGCATCAGAAATACCTGCATAGTTCATTAAATGCAGTTTGTTTGTTTTCTTATCATACATGTAATTAAAATACACATCTAAATCTAAATACTCAGCAAGCTCTTTAAAAAGAGAATCGAAAATTTCCTCAGGTTCATTTTTTGAAAATAGATGACTAGATGCCTCACTTAGCAGGGCAAGTTTCTTATGTTTATCTTCTATGGCTGCTTCTACTTTTTTATTTACAGAAATATCTCTAAGCAAAATGGTTATTCCATCTGCTGCAGGATACAGATGGACGGACAGCCATCTTGACTGGAAGGCTGTCATGTTTATTTCAAAATGTATATCTGTTTGTTTATCAAATGACTGCTGCAGCTTCTCATTAAAATCCCCGCCAATTACTCCATGTAATAGCTCAGCAAGCTTAGCTCCAATACAATCTTCTGTACGAAGATGAAATAACTCCTCTGCGGCCTTATTCATAAACGTGATTTCACAATCCTGATTAATGCTAAATATCGCGTCAGAAATCCGCTGCAAGACCGATATTTCAGTTAAAGAACGATGCTCTTGTTTCAATTAATCACCTAATTACTGTAAAATATTTGTGTTAACTAAATCATAACATAGTTTTCACCACGAATAACTTGTAAAAGTATAGAAACGGATTAAACTTTAACAAGCATTGGAATACTTTTATTTCATTGGAATGGTTTTCATATAATACCAGATTTGCCCCTGTTATATCCTATTACAGGACACTTTACTCACTAATTTCTCCATTTTGCGTCACAACTATTGTAGACAGTATAAAAGATAACTATGATATATCTACTAAACTATGGTGGAGGATTGCATGATAAATACATTTATGGATGATAGTGAAAAGTACCGGATTATCGCAGAAAACTCGTCAGACCTGATACGGCTGATTGATACGGATGGTATCATTCAATACGCCTCACCATCACACGAAACGTTATTAGGGTATGATCATGAGAAATTAATCGGAAATTATTTTTACCGAAATATTCATCCTGAAGACTGTACTGGGATCATTGAAAAGTTTGAAGAAATGGTCAAAGATCCTAAAGCAACAAAAATGGAATATCGCAAGCGACATAGTGACGGACACTATATTTATATTGAAGCGATCTGTTCCCCTGTTTGTGATGAGGAAAACCGTCTGCGTCATTTTATTTCTGTGGCACGAGATATCTCTGAAAGGATTGCCTATGAGAAAAAGCTGAAAGAGCTTGCTTATATCGATCCTCTAACAGGCGCAGGAAACCGCAGGGTTTTACAAAAGCTATTAATAAATGCGATTGAAGATGCCAAGGAAAATGGGCATATGTTTGCCGTGTTTATGATGGATTTTGACCGATTTAAATGGGTGAACGATACAATGGGGCATGATGCAGGCGATGAGCTTTTAAAACAGTTCGTAAATAGAGCGAAAGCAGAACTTCGCCCTTCAGATCAACTTTGCCGTATGGGCGGGGACGAATTTGCCATAATTCTAACACCTGTCTATAAAATAGAAGATACCACTCATACTGCGGAACGGCTTTTACATCAGCTCCGCACACCATGGTGCATAGATGGCTTTCGCTTTATCACAACAAGCTCAATAGGCATCAGCATATTCCCAAATGATGGCGAAGACGGGCATACACTTCTTAAACATGCTGATCATGCTTTATATCGGGCAAAAAGAAAGGGCCGGAATATATACAAGTTTTACACTCCAAAAAAGAACAAAAAAATGAAAAAACTGCTTCTTTTAGAAAATCAGGCCTAGTCTCCAAAAGGAAACTAGGCCTGATTGATCACCCTGCTGCTTTTTTCATAAATTGACTGTTATAAAGGTCAGCGTAAAAACCATTAGCTTCTAGTAATTCCTGATGGGTTCCCTGTTCGATCACCTTTCCTTGATCCATGACTAGGATTAAATCTGCATCCCTGATGGTTGAAAGACGATGGGCAATGACAAAGCTCGTTCTTCCCTCCATCAGCCTGTTCATTGCTTGCTGGATCAGCGCCTCTGTCCTTGTGTCCACGCTTGAGGTTGCTTCGTCTAAAATCATGATGGGCGGGTTAGCAAGGACGGCTCTGGCAATGGTTAGAAGCTGTTTTTGCCCCTGTGAAATATTAGAGGCTTCCTCATTTAGGACGGTGTCATATCCGTCCGGCAAGGTGCGGATAAAATGATCAGCATATGCTGCTTGGGCTGCCTGGATAATTTCCTCTTCTGTTGCATCGCTTTTTCCATAGGCAAGATTGTCTCTAATTGTTCCATTAAAGAGCCATGTATCCTGCAGCACCATGCCAAAGGTTTTTCGCAGGTCACCTCGCTGCATATCTCGAGTATCTATTCCGTCAATCGTAATTGTCCCGCCATTAAGTTCATAAAACCGCATTAATAAATTGATGAGCGTTGTTTTTCCCGCACCAGTTGGCCCAACAATAGCCACCGTTTGACCAGGTGATACGCTAATATTCATATCTTTAATTAGTTGTTTATCCCCATAGCCAAAATCCACATGCTCAAAAGTGACAGCACCTTTCGCATTCTTGAGGCGGTGAATGTTATTTTCAGGTATTTCCTCTTCTTCGTCCAAAAGTTCAAAAACACGTTCCGCTGCAGCTATTGTCGCCTGGATGATATTTGCGATATTAGCTGTTTGGGCAATCGGCTGAGTAAATTGGCGGGAATACGTAATAAATGCCTGAATATCCCCAATTGAAATGGCACGTTTTGTTACCAAAATTCCTCCGGCGATACAAATGAATACATAGCTGAGGTTTCCGATAAAAGCCATCATCGGCATAATAATCCCCGAAATAAACTGCGCTCTTCTTCCCGCTTCATATAGCTGCTCATTCACCACATCAAATTCAGCAATTGCCTTTTTTTCATGTCCAAAAGCTTTTACCACCTGATGGCCTGTATACATTTCTTCAATATGGCCGTTCAATTGGCCAAGTGTTTTTTGCTGGTTGGCAAAGTGTTTTTGCGATTTTTTCAAAAATGGCCTAATAACAAATACTGATAGCGGCAGGCTGATCATCGCAATTAAGGTTAGAAGCGGACTAATGGTCAGCATCATAATGATGATCCCAATAATCGTGACAAACGATGTGATAAATTGAGTTACACTTTGCTGCAAGGTGCTTCCGATTGTATCGATGTCATTCGTTACTCGGCTTAATGTTTCCCCATTTGGCCGGCCATCATAATATTTCAGCGGCAGCTTTTCCAGCTTTTCATTAACATCTTCTCGTAACCGATAGACCGTTTTTTGCGCAACACTCGCCATCATATATTGCTGAATATAGCCAAAAAGACTGCTGACCAAATATAACCCGCCCAGCAAAAGAAGCATATGGGCAATAGCCTCGAAATCTACTGCAGCACCTGGAACACCCTTCATCTTTGCGTAAATGCCTTCAAATAATTCAGTAATGGCATTTCCCATGATTTTCGGGCCAACAATCATAAATACCGTACTCAAAATGGCCGCACAAAAAATGGCGATTAATTGAGGACGAAAGGGCTGCAGATAAGCAAGCAAACGTCTTAATGTACCTTTAAAATCCTTCGCTTTCTGCCCTGCCATCATCATCATGCCAGGCCCCATTGGCCCTCCACCGCCGTGATGATGCCCGCTTTTTTCTTTACTCATGCGATTTCCTCCTCCGAAAGCTGAGAATGGACAATTTCACGATACACGTCATTTTCAGCTAGCAGTTCCCCATGTGTGCCCATTCCGGCAATCTTCCCTTTATCAAGGACAATAATCCGATCAGCATCCATTACAGTGCTGACACGCTGGGCAACAATAACAACGGTTGCGTCTTTTGTTTCATCCTTTAAAGCGGCACGCAATTTAGCGTCCGTTTTGTAGTCCAGCGCGGAGAAGCTGTCATCAAAAATATAAATATCCGGTTTCCGCACTAAGGCTCTCGCAATCGAAATCCGCTGTTTTTGTCCGCCTGACACGTTTGTGCCGCCTTGCGAAATCAAAGATTCATAACCATTTTCCATTTTGTTTATAAAATCTTCAGCCTGGGCAATTCGGGCAGCATGCTCGATGTCTGCCAATGTGGCATCCTCTTTTCCAAAGCGGATATTTTCCGCAATGGTACCTGTAAAAAGCAAAGCCTTTTGCGGAACAAAGCCAATTTTCGAACGGATTTCTTCCTGTGAAGCTTCCCGAATATCAACCCCGTTAATCGAAATAGACCCGCTTGACGCCTCATAAAACCGCGGGATAAGATTTACGAGCGTTGATTTTCCCGAACCTGTGCCGCCTATAATGGCTGTAACCTCACCAGCCTTGGCCTTGAAGGTAATATCTGAAAGAGCAGGCTCTTCTGCACCCGGATAGGAAAACGTGACATCGTTAAATTCAAGAGTCCCGTGATTTTTATCTGCCTTCTTTGTTCCCTCGTCGAAGAAGGTCGGCTTTAATTCAAGAACTTCATTAATCCGGTTAGCCGATACGGAGGCACGCGGGATCATGACAAACATCATCGAGGCCATGACAAGGGAAAACATAATTTGCATGACATATTGGATAAAAGCCATTAAATCACCAATCTGCATTCCGCCGTTGTCGATGCGGATACCGCCAAACCAAATAACAGCGACAACGGTTAAATTCATAACTAGCATCATAATTGGCATCATAAAGGCAATTAATTTGTTAACCTTTATAGAAACATCGGTAAGATCCTTATTTGCTTTTTGCAAACGCTCCTTTTCAAGTGTTTCCCGATTAAACGCTCGAATGACACGAATGCCTGTTAAGTTTTCACGAAGCACAAGGTTCAATCGGTCCAAACGCTGCTGAACCATTTTAAAAAGCGGAATGGCCTTTTTCATCACCAATAAAATTGAGCCGATAAGAATTGGAATAATAGCAACGATGATTAATGATAGTTTGGCATCCTTCGAGACCGCCATGATCACCCCGCCAACGAACATGATCGGTGCGCTGACAACCATTCGAAGCATCATCATGACAACCTGCTGAATTTGCGTGATGTCATTTGTTGTTCTTGTGATCAATGAAGCTGTGCCAACCTGGTCAAATTCCTGAAGAGAGAAACCCTCCACATGGGTAAAAACCTTGCGGCGTAAATCCCGGCCCATCCCCATCGCCGCTTTCGATGAATAATAGCTTGCCGCAATAGAGGCAAACATACCAACCGCTGCAATGAATAGCATAAAGCCGCCAATACTCCAAATATAAGCTTTGTCGCCTGCAACAACCCCCTTATCGATAATATCCGCCATCAAAGTCGGCAAATACAGATCGGCCATTGATTGAATAAAAATAAGGGCAAATACAGATAGAATAGTCCATTTATAGGCTGCCAGGTTTTTCAGTATTTTTATCATATTGAATTTCCCCTTCATCCGCTTTTTCTAAATAAATAGAAATCTGCAAAATGGCTTCCAGCAAATCATCATATTGTTTATCTGATAAGGTTTGAATGGCTGATTCAAAGGAATGGGTAATACTTCCTTCCTGCTCCATCATGGAATCATACAGCACTTTTCCCTGTTCACTTAGAATGAGCTGCATTTCTCTGCGATTATCCTCAACCGGATGCCTCACTAACAACCCAGCCTGAACAAGCCCATCCACTGATTGGCTTAAGGTGCTTTTCGGAAACTGCAAAACCTTGCCAAGCTCTTTCTGCGTCATCTCCTTACGCGGTGCAATGGCCATAAGCAAAGCATACTGCGGAACCGTAAGCCCGTTATCAGCTGCTGTCTTCTGAACAATCCTTCTTACACTCTGATTCATTCGCCAAAACGTCCGAAAAAACTCCATTGACCGCTTAATCGGCTGATTGCTATTCACAGCACTCCACTCTCCGTTCACATATGAATAGTTCCATTATGAACAGTCCTAAAAAAACTGTCAAGAAAAGGATACGGCGCCTTATTGGACACGGGGACAGGCACCTTGTCCTTTTCGCTGGACACGGGGACAGGCACCTTGTCCGGGCCATCGGCAAAGCCTCACATTTGTATACAAAAAAGCAGACGCTTTACATGCAGCGTCTGCCTTTTATTCTTATTCTTTTGCTAGTACAGCCTCTCCCTGTTTCGGCGCTTTCATATTGTAGATCGGCAAAATAGCGATAAGCCCAATGACAAATAGAATAGCAGCTAACTCGAACATGACAACGATGGAGAACATTCCTTTTAAAATACCGGCGATACTCATCGTTAAGACCATCGATCCCGTAAATAGCGGACTAAGCGTACCGTTTACCCTCCCAATAAATTCAGCCTGTGTATTCTGCAGGATCATGGTATTAATACCAATTTGAATACATGGGAAAAACAATCCATTAAAAAATTCGGCCCCTAATGTAAGCGGCAGGTTAGTTGAAAATCCAACAACACTCATGCCGATGGCGTTTGCGAACATGCCAATGACAAGCAATCTTTGCGGTGGAATGGATTTCGCGAACATAACCGAAACCGCTCCACCTACAATCATCCCGATTCCATTGGCCATCAGCAGCCATTGTAAGTTTTCCTTCGCCAGTGCAAGCCTCTCGGTGACTAGAAAAATATTTAGCGGCTGGATTAATCCAATTGCCAGTCCTGCCGCCATAAAGCTTAAACCAAGCAGCTTTAGCTCTCTTTTTGAAAGAACATAGGCAATCCCGCTTTTCATTTCCTCCAGAACAGTGGTTGCCGCTTTTTCACTTTCGGTTTCATCCTTGTGGTCAGCAGGAATAAACGCTAGCATAACTGCGGAAAGAACAAATGCAACGCCCGTGATGGCAATTGAAATAAGGATGCCAAATTGCTGGAAAATAAATGTCCCAAGAACAGGTCCAAACACCATGAATACCGCAAAAATCGTTTGGTAAATGGACATGGCCTGCTGGATTAATTCCTCGCCTAAATGCATTTTAAAAAGCTTCATGCCTGATGGCTGGGAGAACTGTGACAGGATGGCTGAAATTAACATAACAAAGAAGATAATTTGCCATGAGCCAATGGAAAGGGCGATTAATACGCCGAAAATAGAAACAGCGCTTAATAGATCACACCAAATCATCGTTTTCTTCGGCCGCCAGCGATCAGCAAAGGTCCCGCCGATGAAAGAAAAGATGAAAATAGGAGCAAACTCAGCAACGGAAATCATCGATACCGCAAAGGCATCCCCGCCTGTTTTTTCCATGACAAATAGCAGAACCGCAAAATTCCGCACCCAGATTCCGACTTGGAGAAACAATGCCGAAGCGAAAATAGCCTGAACAAAGCGGTTTTTAAATAGTTGTTTCATAATATTCCTCATTCCTTTTTAGACTGTGTTAACTCCTTGCCTTCATTTGTAGCCAACAAAGCCCCTGAATAACATGGAGGCAACAAAAAAACCCCCACCATCATGTTTGGATAGGAGTCGTCTAAAGACCATAGAAAAAGACAATAGCACACCAAGGTTGTGCTACTTATTTTTTTCTAAAAAAATGCAGACTAATCCCATTCAAATATGACTCGTTTTTATACGAATACATTGAAAGCAGGATTAGTAGATCATTTTCCTATGGTCACCCTTTCGTGTTAGATGTAAATATTTTACACTAATGAATACCCGCATTCAAGAACATTTTTTTCGTTAAATAATGACAGATTTCGCTGCTGAGATTACAATCAAAGAAGGGACTCCCGACTCCCTAAAAATATTTTTAATGAAAGGAAATGATTATGTTTTTTAAACTCCGAACTGAATCCTCTGAACTCCGGATCCTTCGCAGCTTGAATACAAGAATGGCGCTGGAGCCCGATGTTAAGCAGCATTTTTTTAACCTTGCTAAGGGTTTTGAAGGTGAAGTTGCCTTCGACGAATGGACCTTGCCCCTCACTGACAAATACCTTATCCTAAATGACCTCCTCTTAGAATCCAACAGCACCACCTTCCAGATTGATTCTCTATTAATTTCTCAAAAAATGATTTATCTGTTTGAAGTGAAAAACTTTGAGGGAGATTATTATGTGGAAGGGGAGAAATGGTTTAGCATGTCCGGTTCAGAAATTAACAGCCCGCTATTTCAGATGAAGCGCTGCGAAACCCTGCTGAAGAGTTATCTTCATCGCTTGAAAATCAATGTACCTATTAAGTCCTATTTAGTTTTTATCAACCCCGAATTCGCCTTATACGAAGCTCCGCGAAATGAACCCATTATCTTTTTATCCCAGATGAAGCGATTGATTGAAAAATTTCATAGGCAATCTGATTATTTAGGCAACCGCCACAACGCTTTGGCTAATCAATTAGTGAATGATCATTTGAAGAGTAATCGGTTTTCGAAAATACCAATGTATGATTTTAGTCTACTGGAAAAAGGGATTCTATGTAGCAGCTGTCAGGGTTCGCTGATGAAAGCTTTTAACGGAAGAAACCTGATTTGCCCCGGGTGCGGATGTATGGAAAAAACAGAATCTGCGGTGCTGCGCGCTGTTCAGGAGTACAAGCTTCTTTTTCCTGATCGGCAGGTAACCACTCAGGCCATTCAGGAATGGTGCGGGGTGGTGGAATCGCGGAAGACGATAAGGGAAATACTAAATAGACACTTTACTAGAATTGGCCGAACCCAACAAACACACTATATTGAGAAGGACTAGTAAGTTATTATCCAAAACTAGGAGGCAGCCTTTTTTCCGGCACTAGTTGCCTCTACTAGTTACCTTTTTAGCGGGGGGCAGCCTTTTTTCCGGCACTAGTTGTCTCTACTAGTTACCTTTTTAGCGGGGGCAGCCTTTTTTCCGGCACTAGTTGCTTCAACTAGTTACCTTTTTAACGGAGGCAGCCTTTTTTCCGGCACTAGCTGCCTCTACTAGTTACCTTTTTAGCGGGGGTGACCATTTTTCCGGCACTAGCTGTCTCTACTAGTTACCTTTTTAGCGGGGGCAACTATCTTTCCAGCACTAGTTGCTTCAACTAGTTACCTTTTTAGCGGGGGCAACTATCTTTCCAGCACTAGTTGCTTCAACTAGTTACCTTTTTAGCGGAGGCAGCCTTTTTTCCGGCACTAGTTGCCTCTACTAGTTACCTTTTTAGCGGGGACAGCCTTTTTTCCGGCACTAGTTGTCTCTACTAGTTACCTTTTTAACGGAGGCAGCCTTTTTTCCGGCACTAGTTGCCTCTACTAGTTACCTTTTTAGCGGGGGCAGCCTTTTTTCCGGCACTAGTTGTCTCTACTAGTTACCTTTTTAGCGGGGACAGCCTTTTTTCCGGCACTAGTTGTCTCTACTAGTTACCTTTTTAGCGGGGGCAGCCTTTTTTCCGGCACTAGTTGCCTCTACTAGTTACCTTTTTAACGGAGGCAGCCTTTTTTTCCGGCACTAACATCCCAAGTTGGTTACTGTTTTCAAGCGATCCGCCATTTTTCCTGCACAAACATCCACCCACACCACTTGACACAAAACCAATTGGTTCTATATAATCAATAAAGTAAAACCAATTGGTTTCATATTAACCAAAGAAAGAAGGAATATAAAAACATGGCACAAAATGTACAAGATATAGAAAAAACAGTTACTCTAAATGCACCGATCCAAAAGGTTTGGGAGACGGTGTCTACTGCAGAGGGGATTTCTGCATGGTTTATGCCAAACGATTTTAAAGCTGAAGAAGGGCATGAGTTCCATATTCAATCACCATTTGGGCCGTCTCCATGCAAGGTGCTAGAGGTTGAGGCACCGAATCGTTTGTCTTTTGCCTGGGACACAGATGGCTGGGTAGTTACCTTTATTTTAAAAGAAGTTGGCGATCAGACAGAATTCACGCTCATCCACGGCGGCTGGAATCAAGATGACGCTACAGTACCTAAAGCCGGCAGAAGTGCTGCTGAGGTTCGCGAGACTATGAACGGCGGCTGGGAAGGCATCGTGAAAAAGAAACTTCCTGAGGTTGTTGAAGGATAATGTCTGCACTCAAAAAGCATGATATTTTTCAAGCAATTGCTGACCCGACCCGCAGAGAGGTGCTTAAGCTTCTGGCGGAAAAGGAGCGTCCGATTTCCGAAATTACCGCTCATTTCGATATGAGCCGGACGGCAATTGCCAAGCATCTTCATGTGCTTTCAGACGCTGATTTAGTTGTTGGAAAAAAAGTCGGCCGTGAAAAGCGCTACAGTCTGCAGCCAGAGCCATTACAAGAATTAAAGCAATGGCTTTCCTACTTTGATCGCTACTGGGACAATAAGCTTTCAAGGCTGAAGCATGTTGTAGAACATAATAATGAAGAAAACAGACTAAAAGTGATTGAAAAAGAAAAATAGAGTCGTCCTCTATTAAAAACAGCTGGCCATGATGAGCCAGCTGTTTTTTGTCCATCCATCCCTCAAAGATTGTTAATCCACCGAAACACAACCTTTACAAACCCTTTAAACAATCAAAACCTGAAATTAACAATTATTCGTTACAGTTGAAATAGAGGAAATAGTTTGTTAGCCATGCTATTTTTCTCCAAAAATTATTTTGAGAGGAGAAATGGATATGAAACTTGTTTTAATGGGGGATTTACATTATCCAGCAATCGATGAGACAATTAATGGTTTATTTGAAGCACGAGCTAACTTCTATGATGTATTTATTGAAAAGTTTTTAGAAATGGAAGCAGACTTACATATCTCTCTTGGAGATTTAACTAACTTTGGCCGTAAATCTGAGCTTCAGGGTATTTTCAATGTATTAAAGCGAAAAGAGAGAAACTTTATCCATGTGTTAGGCAACCACGATTTATATGCGCAGACAAGAGAAGATGTATTGAAAATGACCGGCCAAAAGCGCTATCATTCGATCACAACAGACGAAGCCGTATTTGCTTTTTTAGATACTGCAAAGGAACAGGATTTTGAAGACTGGGGAGGCTGGGTAGACGAAGAGCAGCTGCAATGGTTTGAAAATGTCGTTAAAGAATCCGGCTCTAAACCGCTTCTTGTATTTGCCCACCACCCTGTTTACAATACAACCAAACGTTCAGATATTGATAAAGGCTCTATCCATCCTAGCGTTGATATGTGGAGGATTTTGGAACAAAAGGACGGGGTTGGTGTGTATTTCAACGGACACACCCATGTAGATTCAGTCGTCAGCCAACAGAACTGGACTTTTGTACAAACTTCCGCTTGTTTAGATCAGCAGGCATTCCGCCACGTTGAAATTACCGAAGAAGAAATCATTATTAGAGCGATTGATATAGAGAATCAAGATCTGGCTGAAAACGCTGCGATGATTTACGATAACATCAAACATTTTACCCATAGTCCGAATGCAAGAGGGACAGACGAAGAACGCGGATGCCGCATCCCGCTCCTGCCTGTCGGAAGCAGAAACTGACTTTTTTTAAAAGCAAAAGGGCGATTACCCGCTTATGGGTGAATCGCCCTCTTTTTTCTCAGAAAGAATAGAACCATACATAATGATACTAACGAACACACAAGCCATAAGAAAAAGTATGGCGGATAATAAACCAGCCTTACCTCGTTTATCCCCTGATCAAGCTTAAAGCCGATAAACGCATAATTGGCCTTCAGCACCTTTTGCTTTTCCCCATTCACCTTCACACTCCAGCCTTTTTCATAGGGAACAGGCAGTACAGCAAACTGATCATTCTCTTTGTTATCCACTGTAAAATCAATCGAATTCCCGCTCCAGTTCACAATAGGAGCCTGCTTTTGATCATACTCATGCTTTGCCGCTTCGAGTGCGCCATAGTTCTCCCCATAAAGCTCGAAATCTCTTAATTCAAATGAGCCTTTAGGAACCCTTATCGAAATGCGTTCATTCGCTGCAATCCTAACCGTTATTTTATTGACATTGGTCTTATAAATAGACTCGATTTCTTTCCTTGACGTCTGATATTCATTTACTTGGAGAGTGAATTCCTCCGTGTTAATATTCGGTTTAACATTTTTCTTCCCCTTTATATAAAAAGAAATATAGAGATCCTTCACAGATGGATCCAATTGATCCAAAACAAGATCGACTCCTCCCTCTTTGCCTGTTACCTTTAGTACACTGTCACTATACTCAGCATCAACGGCTTCGAGTCGGGCCTGCTTCATAAGATTCATACTTCCAAGCTCCACACCCGAGAAGCTCTCTCCTTTTCCTTCTAAAATAACCCCTCGCAGCATCGATTGTTCCTTCACAACTGGGGATTTCTCTGAAAAATCCTCCTCCGAAAAAACAGTGCTTGTCGTTCTTACAAACGGAAGCATATGCTGATTTTGATAGGCAATATAGTTTCCAGCCTCAGCAAACTTTGCAAATCCATAAGGCACTGCATCATCACCGCGTTCAGCAATGTAATACTTCCCCATGAACATACTGTACAAATTGGCCCGATCGCCTAAAGAGCCATATCTGCTGACACTTTCACGGCCCATATCAATTTCTAAATCATTTAAATAAAAATACAGTAAATGTTCATTCAAAATACTCGAATACACACTAAATCCCTTAAATCCCTGAACAATCGGCGTATTGTTTCTTGTATCAATCATCCAGTCAATCCGGGCAAGCGGGTCCGCTTCCTCCTGTTGAATTAGGCGAATGAGCTCCTGCTGATCCTTTCCATTATATAGATCACTCTGCATGTAGTCCTGAGAAACCCGATACTCTGTACCTGTCTTTGTAAGCCTTCCTTCTTGGAAAAAATTCGCTATCGCCACACATAAGATGATCAGCAAAACACCAAAACCCTTCCATACTGAATTGCTTTTTTTAAAAGCATATCCATAAATAGCGATCAAGATGAAACCGGCTGCGATCGCAAAATAAGCTAGCTTTAAAGAATCAAACGTCAATTTAGGATCATTCACGTAAAAAAGCACATACAGCACAAACACAATTGCGCTTGATGTCATCAGCTCCTGCTTCTTTACAGCCTTCAGCTGCTGAAGCCCCGCTGCTGTGAGTCCTCCAGCTGCCAGTGATAAAAAGTATTCCCAGCGATATTGCGGCGCGGAAAAACCATTAAAAACACTGCCGATAAAAGGACTATAATGCATGAACATCAGCACGATGACTAATATGGCAAAGAAGCGAAAGAGATAGTTGCGATAAAAGGAAAACAGGAATAAACATATGAGAACAAAGGCAGGCATGTACACAATGCGGCCATTCAACAAAATATTATCCACAAAATCAAACATCGGCACAGAATCCTCATAGGGCGGCCGATGATTGTTCAAATATCCGTAGACAGCCGGAAAAAATGACACCGCACTGATGCCAAAGCCGCCAAGACCGCTTAGAGCAAACAGCTTTATTTGCGTCAGTTTATTTGTTTCTTCATCATCGAGCTGAACCAGCCACCGAAATAGAATATAAATGCCTGCCAGCAGAAAATTAACATAGGAAAAATAAAAATTATCAAACAGGCTAATCGAAACTCCCAGTAAAAATAGACCTGCTTTGCCTTCCCGGATAATTTTTTCTGCCCCAATGAGCAAGATCGGCAGCCATACCATCGCATCAGCGAAAAACTCCCAATAGGTCACATGACGAAAATAAATAATGCTTGTTCCATAAACGACAGCTCCGGCAAATGCAGGCATCTTAGCAAATTGCAAATATCGGAAGTAAACCGTCGTTAACATGATAATGATCGTCAAGCGGATTACGCTAATAACCAGAATCAGGTCAGCCCAATAATGTATATCAGGTGTATCGATGACACGGGCGCTCTCAAGCAAAAAAGTGACAAATACTGTCACCATGAAAAAAACCGACATAGAAAAATAGTATCCAAGCTGCGTGTATGTACTCCCGCCCAAGCCAAAATCAGGCGAGTAAAAAAATTCACCGCTTTTGTACTGATTGTACAGAAGCTGTTTAAATGGCAGCATTTGCGAAAGCCCGTCATTTAGACCTGTCATATACCGGCCATCAAACCATTCCATGATAAAAAAGACATGACTCAATAAAGCTGTGATTAAACTTAATAAAAAAAGACCATATAGTCTTTTCTTTTTAAGGAAATGCTGAGTCAGACGCGATCCTATGAAACTGTTGTTTTGGAGCGGTGCAGCTATTCCGTGATTGACATGTCTCATGATGTTTTTAAGATTCTCCCTGTTAGAATAAAAGTCATTGGTATGGTAAAAATAACGGCCGCAATTGGCGCAAAACTGCTGCTGAGATGGAACAGCTCCACAAAAATATACAGAAGAGCGGACGTTGCCAAAGTGTTAAAAACTTGCGTTAAGGGAAAACGGAGGAATCTCGACCACGTTGGCTTGACCTTATACGTATAAAGCGTACTTAAAAAGAAGGAGCCTATTAAACTAAGCAAAAATCCGATCATATGCGAGAGAAAATAATGAAACCCAAGGATATGCAGGCAAGCCATATAAATCGCGTAATAATGAAGAGTGTTCACTCCACCGACAAGGACAAATCTGAAGAACTCTTTTTTACTGAATGGCATGCTTTTCTCCCTTCTCTGCGGCTGTTTCAATATTTGTTTTTCCGACTATATAATGCGGCCGTTTTTTTGTTTCATAATAAATGCGCCCGATGTACTCGCCAATAATCCCCAGACAGACAAGCTGAATCCCGCCTAAAAATAGGACAGCTGAAATCGTTGTAAAATAGCCTGGAACAGCAATGCCATTCTGCAGGATTTGCACAAAAGTAACCATAATATAGACGAGGGACAATAGTAATACAAACGCCCCTAAATAGAAGCAAGCACGCAATGGTTTGTGGTTAAATGAAACCACGCCATCAATCCCATAGTTTAATAGTTTGGCAAATGACCACTTTGTATCTCCCTTTTCTCTTGCCACATTGTCATAGGGTATCACCTTTTTCTCTAGGCCAATCCACGAATACAACCCCTTGGAAAACCGATTTCCTTCACTAAGCCTTAAAAGCGCATTGACCGCTTTACGGCTAAGAAGCCGGAAATCGCCTTCCCCATCTGACAGCTCCACATCAACCGCCTTATTAAAAAACCGGTAAAATCCTGAAGACAGTGCGGATCTGACGAAAGAATCGCCTTTCCGATTCCGCTTAGCAATGACCTGATCATATCCATCCTCATATCCTTTTAAAAGCTTAGGAATCATGGACACAGGATGCTGCAAATCAGCATCCATCATAATCACTGCATCTCCCTGTGCATGGTGAAGACCTGCTAAAAGGGCAGCCTCTTTTCCAAAATTCCGGGAAAAAGATACATATTTTGCCTCGGGATGACTGAAAGCCAAACCCTGAATAGCCTCGACTGTTCGATCCTTGCTGCCATCATCAATGAACACGACTTCAAATTCATAATAATACTGACGCAGCATTTCACATTTAATCGCTTCAAAGACGTTCCGAACATTTTCTGCCTCATTATACGCAGGGATAATATAAGAGATCATTAGGCGCCCCATGAATCCACTTCACCTTCCGTTTATTTTTAGGTTCAACTTCGAGAAATGTCTTAGCTTTTGGCGCCGATAATCGGGCGCCTTACGCTTTTCTTATTTAACGCCTGTATAAACAAAAGCCCGGATAATTTGACGCTGAGCAAAAAAGAAAACAATTAAGATTGGAATGACTAAAATCATATTGCCGGCCATAAGAACGTTCCAGGCAATGCCTCCGTCTACCTCTCTTAGCTTCGAAATCCCGAGTGGAAGTGTTCGTGCTGAATCACTTGTTGTCATAACCAGCGGCCAAAAATAATCATTCCAATGGCTAATAAAGCTAAACAACGCAAAGGTGATCAACACTGGTTTTGCAATGGGAATCATGATTTTCAAAATAATTTTCCACTCCGGCGCTTCATCCAATCTTGCTGCTTCCAATAGTTCTTCAGGAATCTGCATAAAGGACTGGCGCAGCATGAAAATACCGAACACACTTGAAGCAAACGGCAAAATGAGGGCCCAAAGCGTATCAAGCAAGCCCCATGAACTCATCTGCAAATAGACTGGCAAGAAGATCAGCTGGCCGGGAATCATTAAGGTAATCATGGTCAAGGCAAAGAAAAGTGAGCTCCCAGCAAATTTGTATCTGGCAAAGGCATAGGCTGCGGGAATAATCGTTAAAAATTGCAGTATCAAAATGCCGACTGACACAATTAAACTATTTAAAAAGTATTTGAAAAAGGGCCCTGAATTCCAAGCCTTAGCGAAGTTCTCCCAAATAAACTGTTCGGGAATCCACTTTGGCGGAAAAGTGAGCGTTTCTCCCAAGGTTTTAAAGGACGTGGATATCATCCACACAAAGGGAAATACAAAGATACATACAATAAAAAATAGTCCAATTCCGTTGATAAGCTTTCCTAAATAGGATGTCTTCATATGAATCTCCACCTTTAGCGATAATGAACACGTTTGGCAAGCAGCTTAAAGTATAAGATTGTCAGCAAACCAACAATGAACAGCAGCAGCACGCCAGCTGCGGATGAATAGCCGATTTTAAAATAGCGAAAACCGTATTCGTAAATGTAGTAAACAAACGTATTCGTTGAATTGATCGGGCCGCCCTGTGTCATAATGGATATGGTCTCAAACACCTGAAAGGAGTTAATCATGCCGATGATCGTTAAGAAAAACAAGGTTGGCGACAGCATCGGCAATGTGAGCTTCCAAAACGTGCGTGCCTTGCTTGATTCATCTAATTGCGCCGCTTCATACATGTCACGAGGGATGCTTTGCAGACCCGCAATGAAGATAAGCGTATTAAAGCCAATTCCCTTCCAAACAGCTACTATCACAAGCGAAAATAGTGATGTGCTTGGATCAGTCAGCCACGAAACATTTGCTAGGCCAAATAGATTTAAAAACCAGTTTAATAGGCCATAGTCTGTATCCATCAGCCACATCCAGAGCATGGAAACAGAAACCAGTGAGATAATATGCGGGCTAAAAACAGCCCCTTGAACAAGACTATAAACAGATCCATTATTATTAAGCCAAAGGGCTAATAGGAGCGAGATCACAATCGTGAGTGAAACAGTCAGTGCAGTGTAGATAAATGTGTTTTGCATGACTTCAATAAATTCACGCTCCCCGAACAGACCCGCGAAGTTTTGCATTCCGACAAATTGTTTGTCCGGGCTCACGAAGTTCCATTCGTGAAAACTTAAATAAATCATGTAGCCAATCGGGTAAATAAAAAATAAACAAAAGATTACAATGGCAGGAGCAATCATGGCATACGGTCTCAGTTTGTGCCAGGCCACATTATCTTCCTCCTTTTACCAAAACAGGCTCAATCCTCTTAATGGTTACTGAACGGTTCCGTTCACCTTGATTATTAAAGAAATATAGTTTTTCATACGGGATTTGCAGCCGAACATGCCTCACACTGTCCAACGGCTCAATAAAACTTTTACAATGAATGACTCCTGCATTCGTTTTTACCGTGTAAATCGTTTCAGATCCAAGCGTTTCTCTTGTTACCACTTCACCAAACAGATGAACAGAGTGCGGATCTGTATTTTCTGTTCTGGATATAAGAATATTCTCAGGTCTGAAACCTACATATTTCACATCTCCATTCAGGGCTGGCAAATCATCTTTCATCAGCCTGTAATCGATGATATTCATAGCTGGAGTACCGATAAAACTAGCTGTGAAAATATTATTAGGATCATGATAAACTGTCATAGGGTTCGCTTTTTGCTGAATTTCTCCTTTATTTAAAATCACGATCTCATCCCCCATTGACATGGCTTCGACCTGATCATGGGTCACATAGACAAATGTTGTTCCTAAGCGTTTATGCAGCTGGATTAATTCCGTTCTCATCTGACCGCGCAGCTTAGCATCGAGATTGGATAGAGGCTCATCGAGAATGAAAACCTTTGGCTTTTTAACCATTGCTCGTGCAAGGGCGACACGCTGTCTCTGTCCGCCGGAAAGCTGCTGAGGCTTCTTATTTAGATAGTCAGTCAAGCCGACAATTTCAGAGATTTCTCTAATCAATTCCTCGCGCTCATGTCTAGGCACTTTTTTATTAATTAGGCCAAACTCAATATTCCCTTTGACCGTCATAGTTGGATATAAAGCATAATTTTGAAACACCATGGCAATGTTTCGCTTGCCTGGAGGGGTGTCATTTACAAGCTGATCCCCTATCCAAATTTCACCGGAGGATTGCTTTTCAAGCCCGGCAATCATCCGAAGAGTGGTTGATTTACCGCAGCCAGATGGACCAACGAGGACTGTAAAAGAGCCATCATGAATCTTCAGGTTTAAATCCTTTATTACTTCTTCATTATTAAACACCTTTGAAACATTTTTCAGAATAATCTCTGCCATAAGAAGCTCCTCCTCATCAAAGATTCCTTAGTGGATTGCATTTATTAGATCCGCTCTCAACGGCTGAAAACTGTTTAATCGATAAAGAAAATCTGTCAGTTCTTCAATTTTCTGAACTTCAGCATCCCATTGGGTCGAATCCGCGTGAGCATATCTCGAAATGAGACAGGTTTTGCCTCCGTAGTTTTTTACAGGGTACAAATCATTAAATGGGTTATCGCCAATTGACAAGATTTCATCAGGCCGGTAGCCCTCTCCCATCAATTTTTCAATCATCTGCAGCATACCTTTAGGTTTTTTGGCGTCAAAAACGTATTCATCAAAATGCTCCTTAATCCCTAAATACTCAACAAATTCTAAAGCAGATGGTCCAGGCGTATTGGTCATAAAGACTTTTTTCATCAGCTTTAAATCTGAAATCGCCTCAAATAAGGCTTGGTGACGATAAATTTTATATGGCTCACAAAGCATTTCTTTACGCACCTGATCAAACGCCTTCATTCTTATGGCACCGTCCACGTTAAACTTTTCAGCGTACAATCCAGCAATTCCCCATGGATCTCCTATGTAGAAGAGACAATTTTTCTCTGCCGCTGTCTGCATATGCACTTGGCCATCCCATGAATAGCATGCTGTCGGTTTAAGAGATTCCTGAGCGTACACCTTTTGGTTTTCATAGGAATAGTAGTAGCCAATCCGGATTGGATGATTGCCTTCTAAAATCGCATAGGCTTCTTGAATAACCTCTTCTAGTTCCTGAGGAGTTAATTGCTCCTTAAGCATGTGTTGGATATATCGCCCTAAAAATGTGTAATCCTGATAGAGCGTCCCGTCTAAATCAAAAATCACTGCTTTAATGTGTTTCATCCAGTCCATTTTTCTGTTCCTCCTTTATGTAGCAAGGAAGAAAAGTACCCCTTTTGCACTTTTCTTCCGGATCTATCAAGAATTTCACTGATTTTCATACTTTCTGGGACCGTTGATTGCAGCGAGAGGCGCTTCGCTTTCCGGGGGGCGTTTCGCGAGCCACCTCGTCACTTGCGCTCCTGTGGGGTCTCGCTTCAACGATGATCCCCCAGGAGTCTTCGCGCCTGTAGCGAAGATCAACTAAGTGGTTAAGACAATTTTGAGATTTAACACAGCCTATTTTTTTAGCAATTGATTCGATTTTTCAGCCGCAGCATCAAGGGCATCTTTAGGCGCTAAATCTTTTTCCAATAAAGTTCTTGTAATTTCATCTGCTATGACCGTTGAAATCTCTGGATATTCTTGAGCCATTGGACGCGGATGTCCATACTGCAATTGATCAACTGCCACTTTAAATTGCGGCGTTTCTTTATATAAAGCCTGCATTTCTTCGGATTCAACCGCAGATAGACGGCTTGGCAAATACCCAGTGAATTTGCTTGCATAAATGGTTTGTTCTTTCGCTGTCATGAACTTAATAAATTCCCATGCAGCATCTTGCTTGTCTTTTTCTAAACCAGCTGTCATCACAAGGTTCGCTCCGCCTGTCGGCACGGCATTCTGTTTATCAGAAGGAATAAAGGCTGTATTTAATTCAAAGCCTTTCTCTTTTGCAACAGACAAATTGTAGGAAAGATCGGCCGTCGAAGAAAAAATCATTGCCGCACGGCTATTTGCGAAATCCTGCTTGGCTACATCTGCTGCTGTTTCTCCGCCTGGAACCTTAATAACTCCTTCTTGAGCAAGCTTTTTCCAAAATTCAAGGGCTTTCACGCCAGCTTTCTCATTGAATAAAACCTTTGAGTCATCATCTGCTACCATTTGGCCGCCTGCTGAAGCAATAAAGGCCTCATAAATCCAAATGTTTACCGGCATCGTCATTCCAACTGTTTTGCCTTCTTCTGTAAGAGCTCTTAAATACTCTTCAAATTCATCCCAAGTTTTTGGACCCGCTGGATCAAGCCCTGCCTCTTTTAGCATGGTTGTATTCATATAAAGGATCGGCGTGCTGCGCAGGTACGGAAGGCCATATAGCTTTCCATCGACATAGGAATTACCCATTAAGCCTGGATTAAAATCATCCATGTTGATATCGTCTCTTTCAATGAACGGTGTTAAATCCTGTGTCATGCCTGACTTGGCAAAGACGCCAATAGAAGAAATTTCATTCTGTGTCACTTCTGGCGCATTTCCTGCAGCAAAGGCCGCTTGTGTTTTTGCATGAAGGTCGACATATGTCCCTTGATATTCTGCTTTTACATGAATTTTGTCTTGCGACTCATTGAACATCTTCACAAGATTTTCGTTGTTTTCGCCAATTTTGTCTCCCCAGGCATACCAATAGGTAATTTCAATCTTTTCCCCGCCTTTTTCATCAGTCTTGCTATCACTCCCGCCTGATGTTCCTGAAACTTTATCTGATTGACAGGCTGTAAGAAAAATCATTAATAGAGCTAGCATGAAAGCAAAATACTTTTTCAAGGTAAATCCTCCTTTTATGTATCAAGTTTATTTAAAAGCTTTACACGTCGAATATTCCTTTTGTTTCACTCATTCCTTCCTTTACATCACCTCCAAAAAATAAGACCTCAAATAAAAAACGAAAATTCGTTTGTATTTGAGGTCTCTCTAATTAGAACCAGCTTTTCTATTTACTTTTCAATTTTGATTATAAAGATGAATTGTTATAACAGTTTTATTATTTTGTAAATAAATATTAAGATATCATAAACAAAATCTATCGATTCATTTTAGCAAGGCTTCTTTTGCGGCACCCGAAAGATCCTCTTTCCATATATCAATGTTAGAGGTCGTTATTGCAACGGCCCCACATTCAAGCACTTCCAAGGCGTGTTCTTTTTCTGAAAGCAGTCCGCCGGTAATCAGCGGGAGCTTTAATTGCTTGCTTAAGTCCTTGATGACATGCGGAAGCCTTGACGGCATGATTTCAATAATATCTGGAATGGTTTGGTCCAATGAATGCAATACATGATCAAATACTTCTGTATCGATCATAAAAACTCGCTGTACCACGAGGAGCTTCTTCCTTTTTGCTTTTGCAGCTATATTTGGTTTGGTTGAAATGATTCCTAATGGCTGTACATAATTCGCAATAAAATCAAGTCCTTCATCATTTATGCTTAAACCGCCTATTTTTTCAATATGAACAAAAACTGGCAGGCCTTCTTCTTTGAAAAGATCCACGTAGTTTTTTATGGACATGATATTTCCAGTAAGCAAAAAAACAGCACTAATTCGGTCCTTCCATTTAATTGCTTTTTCAATCCCTTTCGGGCTCTTCACCGCAGCAATTTTTTTGTATTGATAGAGACGTTTAAAGAATTCCTTTTCTTCATTCGTTCGGTACACTTGGATCACTCCCGATTTTTGTAAATTCGCTTCCTTTTATTCCAGTATAAGGAATGATTGTTAATGGATTGTAAAGGGAACTTTAAGTTTGCAATCTTGGAGAATTGTAGTAACGAGTATTTAATGAACAAAGTAGTTTTGAACAAAAAAAGGACAGCGTTGGGGCTGCCCTTAATCCTTATGACTTCATTCCTGTATAAATCTGTATAGCATCTCTCAAGAACTCCGCGGTTCCCGGCTGATCCTTGTCATAATAAGCAGTGAATCTTTCATCGTCCACATACATTTGCGCTAAGCCAGCATGAGCCTCTTTGCTGTATTCCTTCCAATAAAAGCACAGCCACTTCTTGTGCAACTCAGCCGCTTTTTGTGCGAGTTCTCCAGCAGGGTCACCTGTGGCAAAAGCTTTTGCCAATGTCTCCTGAACTTCATGAGCAAGCTTTGTTACTTCCTCATGTTCGTCTTGAGTCATGTTCATAACCTTTGCGTTAGATTGATCAACAGCCTCATCACCGTACTTTTCACGGATTTCCTTTCCATACTTTTTCTCGTTTTCTTCGACCATCTTTTTCTTAAATCCCGCAAATTTTTCTTTATCAGTCATATGAAATCTCCCTTCTGTTAAGGCGATTGTTTTATCCACGTTAGCGATCAGCACATCCAATTGCTGTCTTTTTTCAAGGAGTTTTTCGCGATGCTCCCTTAGCGCTGCCGCTCCGTTAAAGGAAGGGGAGGTGACAATATTCTTAATGCTGTCTAAGCTGACACCTAATTCTCTGTAAAAGAGAATCTGCTGCAGCCTGTTTACCTCTGCCTGCCCGTAAATCCGATATCCGGATGAATTGATTCTAGCCGGCTTTAGAATACCAATCTCATCATAATATCTTAACGTTCGGGTGCTGACTCCTGCTAAGTTCGCAAGTCTTTGCACAGTATATTCCAGGTGCTTTCCTCCTTTCACAACTAACAATACACCTTAACGCAGCGTCAAGGTCAATAGGTACTTTTCATATTTCCTTTACCGCTTTAATCAGATGGGGGCCTGTCCCCCAATGCTTTAATGCGGTAAACTAGCGGAGGCTTACCCCCAGCGCTTTAATGCGGTAATCCAGCGGGGGACTGTCCCCCGGCGCTTTAATGCGGTAATCCAGCGGGGGACTGTCCCCCAGCGCTTTAAACTGCTGAAGGGGTTCCGAAGGGTTCGGAGGGGGTTCGGAGCCCTAAATGGGGGGAATTTGGGATTAATCAAACGTTTGATTAATAAATTTAGGCTATTTTTTCTTAATCAAACGTTTGATTAAGATGATTTTTTCCTATTCCCCTCTCCAAAAAACCCCGAAGGCTTTTATTCCTTCAGGGTCATCGGTAAACACCATACTCTATAATCTGCAGATAATCTTCCAGCTCCTGGACGAGCGGATCGGGCTCGCTAAAAAAATCATATTGTTTATTTTTATACAGGGTTTGATATTTATTCCCAAGCTGCTCACAGATAAACATGGTCATTTTAATAACCTTGTCAGCAGTGATCCCTTCCCTCAGCCGGTCGGTTTTGATGAGTTCCCGCAAATAAATATGTTCCAGCATAAAATCTTCCTGGTATTTCGAATAATACGTATTGGCGACTTCCTCCATTTCCTTTTGGACAGCCGCCGGGGGACTTAAAATGGCATCTGATATCAGCTGGGTTTCCTTAATATATGGCCCGGTAATCTTATGCTTTAGCAAATAGATTTCTTTTACCCGTGCAAAGAAATCCGGTGATGAAACTCCCTTAAGAGCTTCCATTGTTTTTTCGATAATGAGTTTCAGCGCATAAGTGACCACATAAAGGTAAAGATTCTTCTTGCTTTTAAAATAATGAAAAAGAATACCCTTTGAGATGCCTGCCCTGCTAGTAATGATATCCGTAGAAGCTTTGTCATATCCATTCTTAACAAATTCCTCTATCGCCACATTGATAATTAATTCCTTTTTTTCCTGCGGCTGTTTTTCAAAAGCAGAATACAACGTTGACACCTTCTTACTAGACAGCAATGTCTTTCTTTTTATAGATTAAAAATGCTGCTGCGATACTGCCAGCAATGAGGATTCCCATAATCACGATGAAAATTGGCTCAATCCTGTTGTCACTTATAATATTTGCAGAATCAACATATTTAAATGGGCTAAAATATTTCAGTATCTCAAGATCCTCAGATAATCCGGAAATCACATTTAAAAAATAGGTTACAATCACGACAGCTAACGAGATCGATAGAGTGTTTCTAGTTTTTCTCATAATTGAAGAAAACAAGAAAGATATCGAAGCAAATGTTAAGTGCAGCAGCAAAGCGGCAATGCTTAATAATACAAATGTTTTTCCTGGAATGTCCTCATCTTTAGCAAATTGAAACCCAATTAAACTAGAAACAGCAGATACCGCATTCAGTATGATTATATTTACAAAAACAGCAAGGGCTTTTTGTGAAACAATCCGGCTTCGTGAAATCGGCTTGGAAAGCAAAAACTCAATGGTCTTCTCCCCTTCTTCTTTTGCCAATATATTGGACGCCAATAGAGCTGCATAAATACTTCCAAGTAGGGTTACCATCATATAAACTTCAAGACCATAAAAACCGATTAAACTGCCAAGGTTTAGCTGATTCATGCCAAACATTTGTCTGATGGATTCCGGATAGGATTCCATCAGGGCCTCCATGGATGCTTGACTCTTGGCGAATGATGGAAAAATACTTAATAACCAAATAATAAGACCAGCAAGCACAAGGCTCCATATAATTAGCGATTTTCGGCTGCGCTTTAATTCTCTTTGAAAAATCATCTTGGCACCTCCCCTATTTTTCATAGTAATGCATGAATACTTCTTCTAAAGAGGGTTCCTCAATGAGCATATCCTGAATCGGCAAGCCATTCAGGCCTTGAAGAAGCTCTTTCATCTCTCCGCTGTAAAGCAAGGAAACTTCATTGCCTTTTTTCTCCTTAATGACGGCACCTGGGATAATCAGCTCCAAATCTGGCTGCTCAAGAATCACTGTAATATTTTTCACCCGATTTTTTGTCAGATGCTCAATTGATTCCACTTGGATAAGCTTGCCTTCCTTAATTATGGCAACCCTGTCACACATTTTTTGCACCTCGCTCAAAATATGGGAGGAGAAAAAGATTGTTGCCCCATTTTCCCGCTCCTCTAAAAGCAAGTCGAAAAAGTGACTCTGTATTAAAGGGTCGAGCCCGCTCGTTGGTTCATCAAGGATAATAAGCTTTGGCTCGTGCAGGAGCGCCTGAACAATGCCAACCTTCTTCCTGTTCCCAAACGACAGATCCTCAATTTTCCGATGCAAATCAAGGTCCAGTCTGGAAGCCAGCTCATTCATTCTATTTTCTTTAAAATTTTTATGAAAACGAGCGGAGTACTTAAGCAAATCGATTACTTTCATATCATCATAATAATGAACTTCCGAGGGCAGATAACCGACATTTTGGCGAATTTCCGTTGAATCCTTCACAATGTCCTTGCCAAAAATCGCAGCACTCCCGCTCGTGGGAAAAATAATATTCAATAAAGTTCGGATGGTTGTGCTTTTCCCAGCTCCATTCGGCCCAATAAAGCCGAAGATTTCCCCCTCTTCAATGGAAAATGAAACATCCACAATGCCTCTGTTCTTTTTGTACGTTTTCGTTAGATTCCTGACATCAACAACGGCCATACAAAATACCTCCTGCGGGGACTATATTGACTAATGAGTCAATCAAATTATAAATCCACATTGACTCTTTAGTCAATCACTAATTTTCCACACTTTTTTCACAAACACCCGGCTTTCCCTTCCATTCTCGTGATATATCTCATGGGTAAAAAAGTCCTATTTTCTTAGAATAAGTATACTGGTTAATTATTCTAAATCCGCCCTATAATATCCCAGTCTATAAATACGGCAAATATAAATTCACGCAAGGAGAAATACATGATGAAACTAACAATTGGAAAAAAGATGTTTTTTGGTTTTTTATCAGTCTTAGTAATCTTGGCAGCAACGGTGGTCATTAGTTATTCACAGATTACGTCTGTCGACCATGCCTATGACAATTTAATTGAGGATAAAGCTCAAAAGTTAATTATGATAGAAAAATTGGAGGCTATAGCAAGAACAGAGCAAGTGGGTCTTCGCGGATACATACTAATTGGTGATGACACTGCTTTAAAAGACTTCAATCAATCACACGAAAAGTACACAGAAATGAATGAACAACTAGAGAAGATTATTAACCAATCGGAAGCAAAGTTACTGATCAAAGATCTTAAGCAAATTGAAAACGAGTATTATCAGTTTGGTAAAAAGGAGATCCTTTTAGTTCAGGAAGGAAAAACTGAAGAAGCCATAAAATTAATTGCCGATCAAGGGAGAGAAATTTTAAAGGAATTTAACAATAAAATCGGGGAGCTAACAGCCTTTCAGGAAGAATTATTAGATACTGGGAACCGTGAAACTTCAGCAAAAGTTGCTGAGGTGAAAAATTGGGTTTTAGTCTTAGGTGTGCTCGCTATTCTGCTCGGTCTATTTATCGCTTTATTTATTGGCCGCATCATTTCAAAGCCTGTTGCCGAAATGGCAATAACTGCACAAAGAATTGCATCTGGCGACTTAACTGTTAACGAAATAAAAGTGAAAAATAGAGATGAAATTGGAGAATTAGCAAGTTCCTTTAATCAAATGACACATAATCTCAGAACATTAATCCAACAAGTTCGTTTAAATGTTGAGCAAGTGGCAGCCTCCGCAGAAGAGTTGACGGCAAGTGCAGAACAAAACAATCATGCAACAGAGCAAATTGCAGAAACAATGCAAATGGTTGCTGCTGGGGTGGATAAACAAGTACAAAGCGTCGAGGAAACATCCGAAACGATCAATGAATTAGCCATTGGTGTACAACAAATTGCAAAAAACGCACAAAAGGCCTCCTGTTCCTCTATTGATGCTTCTGAAAAAGCATTAGAAGGAGATCAATCAATAAATACGGCAGTCACACAGATGAATTCAATCAACGAAACAGTTGAGAAATTATCGGTGATAATCAGGGGCTTAGGCGCCCGCTCCAAAGAAATTGAAAAGATTATTGAAGTCATTACCAATATTGCAGATCAAACCAATCTCTTAGCATTAAATGCAGCTATAGAAGCAGCAAGAGCGGGCGATCAGGGTCGCGGATTTGCGGTGGTTGCAGGTGAAGTACGTAAATTAGCCGAGCAATCTTCGCAATCGGCTTTGCAGATATCTCAGCTCATTTCCTCCATTAAGGAAGAAACCAATAATGCAGTCGAATCTATGGAAGTGACTGCAGAAGAAGTCATTTCCGGCATTAAATTTGTTAACACGGCAGGTCACTCATTTAGACAAATACAAGGTTCCATTAATGAGGCAGTGACAGAAATCCAAGAAGTATCAGCCGCTGTTCAGCAAATGGCTGCAGGATCTGAACAAATTGTAGCGTCTATGAAGTTAATTAACGAAGTGGCGGAATCCTCAGCATCCGGAACACAAGAAGTATCAGCTGCAACAGAGGAACAGCTAGCTTCAATGCAGGAAATAACCGTATCAGCTGATTCCCTAGCGAAAATGGCTGAAGAACTCCAATTATTAATAGGTAAGTTTCATGTTTAGGCTGTGTTAAAGCTTAATGCTGATTTTAAGCGCTTAGCTATTGGAGTGGAAATCAACGGTCAAATTAACATATTGAAGCCCTGTATGAATTCTATTCTGCAAGGCTTCTTGTTTCACAATTTGTTCATTGTAATAACTATGCATATATCATAAGATTAAATAGGTAAATTTTACTATAAACACTATTAAAATACTATATTTATCCAATTGTATGATTTTCTTCCAAAATTTAAAAATAAAAGCTTCTTAAGGGAGGAGCCTTATGATATTTCCTTTGCAGCCGCAAAAATCACAGCCTGAAAAAAATGCAGATTTATTCGATAAATTAAAGGAGCTAGAGGATATAAAGCTCGCGTTAGATCAGTCCTCCATTGTTGCCATCACAGATCAAAAGGGAACTATTACTTATGCGAATGATAAGTTTTGTGAAATCTCAAAGTACGCAAGAGACGAATTGATTGGCAGAAATCATAATATTATTAATTCTGGACATCATTCAAAAGAATTTTTCACAGAAATGTGGAAAACCATTGGCGCAGGACATGTGTGGAAGGGACAAATTAAAAACCGTGCAAAAGACGGCAGCTATTATTGGGTCAGAACAGTGATTGTTCCTTTTTTAAATGAAAATGGCAAGCCTTATAAATATATTTCCATCAGACAGGATATTACAGAGCTGAAAACCATTGAAGAGCAATTATACCAAAAGGCATATTTTGATGACTTAACTGGCCTGCGAAACCGCGATTGCTTTTACCAAAATATGAAAGCATGGTTAAAAGGAAATCCAAACAAACAAATGGGCCTGCTATTTTTAGATTTAAATCGTTTCAATTATATCAATGATACGCTTGGGCACAGCGCAGGAGATCAAATTCTCAAGGCTTTTTCCAAGCGGCTATCCAGCCATCTCTGTGAACATGCAGACCTATATCGATTTGGCGGCGATGAATTCCTCATCGTTTTAAAAGAAAAGCAGCAAGAGGAAATAAAACAGTATGTAAATGAAATCTCCGAAATCGTGGAAGTTCCTTTTTCTCTTAAAAAGGAGAAGCTGTATTTAAGTGCGAATATCGGGATTAGTTTTTTTCCAGAGGATGGAAAAGATATTGATACTCTTGTAAAAAAGGCAGATAGCGCCGTGTACGCTGCAAAACGCAGAGGCAGCAATGCGATTGTATTTTATTCCAATGAAACATACGAAATTATGATGAAAACAATGAAATTGGAAACGGCGTTAAGACAGGCTGTTGAAGAAAAGAGCTTTATCCTGCACTATCAGCCCCAGGTTAACATTCAGTCAAATAAAGTCATTGGAGCCGAAGCTTTAATTCGCTGGAACCACCCTGATTTAGGTATGATACCACCCTCGGAGTTTATCCCCTTGGCGGAGGAAACGGGCTTAATTGCTCCTATAACAGAATGGGTGCTAGAAACCGCGTGCAGACAAAATAAAAAGTGGCGGGACTCTGGAACAGCACAATTAAGAATTGGCGTTAACATATCCCCGATGTTATTTAAGGATGATAGTTTGATTGACATGGTTGAAAGGGTATTATCCGAAACAGGCCTTGATCCAGGCAGCTTAGAACTTGAAATAACTGAAAGCAGCATGCAGGACCCTGAACATAATATCCCTATTTTAAAGAAGCTAAAAGCTCTCGGGGTTCGGCTATCGATTGATGACTTCGGAACAGGCTATTCGTCATTAGCCTATTTAAGGCACTTCCCAATTGATAGTTTGAAAATCGACCGCTCCTTTATTAATGAGATCGAAAAGGATCATGGAGTCATTGTTAAGACCATTATTGACATGGCTTCTCATCTGAAGCTCAGCGTTGTTGCTGAAGGGATTGAGCAAAACGAACAGATGCATTTTCTTAAACAGCTTAATTGTTTAGAAGGCCAAGGTTACCTTTTTAGCCGGCCCGTCCCCGCGAATGAAATATCCGACATTCTTCCAACATTTTTTAAATGAACGAAGGTATGTGAATGGGATGCAGCCATTCATATTCACGAATGTGGAAAATATCAATATCCCAACTTGAATGAACAAGGATAAAGGAGAAAAGAAGTGGGACTGAACGCTGAAAAAACATATTCCTATAAAGGCAGAGTTATAACTGTTCTATTCGTCGCAAGCATTTTATTTTTCATCAGAAGTATGGTGAAAATACAAATGGGACAAGTACCTCATCATATACCGCTTTTGGGAATATTCCCGGTAACAATCGCTTGGTTTTTGGGAAGGGAATATGATAAATACGTCTATTTATCTACAAAAGACCCTTTAACAGGACTATTTAACAGACGCTATGTATCAGAAAAATCCCTTAAGATCATTAAGTTTGCTCAAAGAAAAGAATTAAATATTGGCATCCTTTTAATTGATGTCAACGATTTTAAAAATATCAATGATAAGTATGGCCATGATTATGGTGATCAAATTTTAGAAAAAACTGCTGGCCTTTTGGTTCAATCCTTTGACGAAAAAGATATTATTTCTAGATGGGGCGGAGATGAATTCTTAATTATTTCAAAGTATTCTAATGAAAATACTATTTTTAAGAAAATAAACGAATTAGAAACAAGGCTGAACAAAACTGAATGGCAGCACAAAGAAGGGTTATCGATTTCAATAGGAACATCCTCTTTTCCTAAAGATGGGCAAAATCTTAAAGTATTAGTGGAGCTTGCAGACTGTAAGATGTATAAACGTAAAGTGTATTATAAAAAGAGAACTAATTAGCTGGCTCCGTGAAGGCCAGCTTTTTTTCTAATGCAAAAAAACAGCCACTCTTATAGGATTGGCTGTTTTTACATGTTTGCTAAACAATGAAATAGGCAATGACAGACAGACAAATAGAGGTAATTCCCATAGCGATCAGCGGCTTCAATGCTTTCGTACGCAGATCGCGCAGACTGACGTTCAATCCAAGGCCAACCATGGCTGCAGTTAAGCACCATGTGGTGACGTTAGCCACGCCATTCATAAACCCTTCAGAAACTGGAACCACCGGTCCAAGGACAAAGCTGCCAATGACACTCATAATAATGAAGCCCAGTAGAAACCATGGGAACTCTATCTTTGCACTTCCGCTTTCCTCTGTGTTCTTCTTTTTCATCATGTACATTAAAATAAAGCATAATGGAATGAGAAGAAATACCCGGCCAAGCTTCGCCAGTAAACCGAATGCCAGAGCATCCTCCCCGCCGGGTGCCGCCGCAAGAGCCACATGGGCAATTTCATGCAGGCTGATGCCTGACCAGATTCCGTATTCTGCCCCGGTCAACGGTAAAATGGGACGCAATATCGTATAAACAATCGCAAAAATAGTCCCAACAAGCGCGATAATGCCTACCCCTATGGCCGTTTCTTCATCCTTTGATTTAATGATTGGCGCAACTGCCGCAATAGCTGCTGCACCGCAGACCCCTGTTCCTACCCCGACAAGCAAAGAAATATTTTTATCCGCCTTGATCAATTTTGCCAGCCATACAGTCAGCAGGATCGCAAAAATGATCACACCTGCATCTCTAACAAGCAATCCAAGCCCATCTGATAAAATTGTGCCAATATTTAGCTTCAAACCATAAAGAATGATAGCGAAACGCAGCAGCTTTTTCGATGAAAAATTTATTCCTGCTCTTAAAAGCTCTGGGTAGCCGATCAGATTCCGATACAAAATAGCTATCACGATCGCTGAGGCCAGCTGGCCAACATGATCAAAGCCCGGGGTTTTTGCTAAGATAAATCCTAGAAATGCAATAACAAATGTAAATCCGATCCCGCCAATCCATTTGCCAAAAGAGGCAGATTTTTTTTCAGGCTGGATAGGTCCCTGTTCTGCCGTATAAGCTCTTGCTTCTGCACCCATTTTATCACCGCCATTTTTTTGTATATTTAGCATAATATTTTCTATACAATAAGAAAAATAATTATTTATAATAGTGATAATAAGTAAATCTATATAATAGTGGGTGATTTTATTGGATCAGCAGCTGGCCGTTTTCGTCACAGTTGCCCAAAAGCAAAGTTTTTCACGGGCCGCAGAGGAATTGCACATGACACAGCCTGCAGTCAGCCAATACATACAAGCATTAGAACGGACCTTTGGTACACCATTAATGGAGCGGACCAATAAATATGTCCGTTTGAATAAAGCAGGAGAAATCGTCTATCACCATGCAAAGGAAATCCTTGGACTTTATAGTAAAATGAATTTTTTAATTGATGATTTGACTAATAAGCCGAGCGGAACCCTTTCGATTGGTGCCAGCTATTCGTTCGGGGAATATGTGTTGCCGCATTTGATTGCCAAGATGCAAAAAATGTTTCCACTAATTCATCCTTCAATCACAATTGGGAATACAAAGGAAATTTGTGAATTAGTTCTTGGCCACCAGCTAGATATCGGAATTATTGAGGGGCGTTATGAGGATAAAAATCTTTCTGTCGAGCCATTTGCCATTGATACAATGAGTATCATTGCAGCACCCGACCATCCGCTAGCTTCCAGTTCGAATAAGGTATCCATAGAGGAATTAGAAAACACGGCATGGATCGTCCGCGAAAAAGGATCAGGAACACGCGAGGCCGCGGATCTTATGTTTAACAGATACAAGATTTCTCCGAAGAAACTGCTTGAATTCGGCAGCACGCAGCTTATTAAAGAATCTGTTGAAGCCGGACTAGGAATCAGCATGCTGTCTGATTGGGTGATTAGAAAAGAAATAGAGAACGGGAACCTGTCCATTATAAAAATAAAGGACTTTTCCATGACCCGTGACTTTTCAACGGTGCTGCGGTCCCCTTTTCGAACAAAGGCGCTTTCGGTGTTTTTGGAGATTCTAAAAGACAAAGGCCGGTAGTTAAGATCCCGGCTTGATCTTTTTGGGAACTAATTATTAAGATTAGTTCCCGTTTTTTTGGTCCATGCATTTTTTCCGGCACTAACATGCGATGTTTGTTCCCGTTTTTTGATCCACGCGATGTTTCCGGCACTAACATGCGATGTTTGTTCCCGTTTTTTGGTCCACGCTATTTTTCCGGCACTAACATGCGATGTTTGTTCCCATTTTTTGAGCCAGGCGATTTTTCCGGCACTAACTTGCGATGTTTGTTCCCGTTTTTTTGTCCACGCTATTTTTCCGGCACTAACATGCCAAGTTAGTGCCCCTTTTTTTGGTCCACGCGATTTTTCCGGCACTAATTAGAGGAACTCTCCATTTTCCCTACACCTATAATACAATGCACAAAAAATGCCCCTAGCGAAAACTAGAGGCAGATGTCTGTTGGCTGAATGACCATTAGGTTACTCCACCCAATCTATTTGGTGACCAATGCATAACATCGTCATATTCTATAATCCCAAGGGTTACATCGGAAATATCCGGATCGGTAAGGAGCATGTCCTGAATCCTAAACTTGATATCATCCGCAATGGAAAGCGGAAGCCCCTTTCTTAACTCAATGAGCCCCTCGACATGATAATACCGTCCTTCTTGTAAAACTCGGAGCTTTCTAATATCAGCAACTTCCTGATCACTAAAAATAATTTGCTCTACTCGGTTAATGATTTCCTGAGGTGCAGCTACACCGATAAGACCAACCATATTATCATATCCAACTCTAAAGGCAACCCCAACCATTAGAAATCCTATAATAATCGTCGCAATTCCATCAAATGCACTAAGGTTTGTAAAGGTAGTAATAAGAATAGCCAGTAAAGCAAGAAATGCACCTGAAACGGCAACAATATCTTCGTAAAAGACCAAGCGAGTAGGAGGTGCGGCTCTGCCTACATATTTAAAAGCTCCTGGCACGATGCCAAATCCTTTAATGTTCTCAACTCGGGCTTCTCTTAATATTTCCTTCATCGCTTTTATTAGTATAGTCCCATCAATTGCAAGGTTTATTAACAGAACTATAATGCTGAGCCAAAATCCCCCAGTTGCCGCAACCGGATGATTGAGTAAATGCCAGCCTTCTTTAATGGTTTCATAAGCCATAACCGTAACAACAATAACTGCGATCATGCAGAAAATATTGATCACCCTGCCAAAGCCCGTTGGGAACCTTGGGGAAGGCTTTTTTTCAGACAGCACACTGCCGACAAAAACAAACCCCTGATTAACTGCATCCGCAAGCGAATGCATAGAAGAGGCAAACATCGCCCCGTTTCCGCTTAGGGCATAGGCAATCGTCTTGGCAGCCGCAATGACGGCATTCCCTATGGCAGCTACGGCGGATGATTTATTTCCTTTTTTTATTAGAGATACCAGATTATCTTGTTTTGCTGCATCTTCCACTTTATCGCCTCCAAGAACATGGATTACTTTATATTGTTCTTTAATAAAGCGGGCAATATTCAAAGTCGAAATTGGAGAATATTGTGAGGAGGTTTTTTAGCAGTTGCTAGTGGAGAAATAATTAATATTTTTCAAAATCTAAAAAAAGACAAATAAAAAACCACCAAATTATGTATTTGGTGGAGACGGTGGGACGTGCTCTTCCATGCTTTCGTCATGGCACTGACTATATCTTGAACCTGTGTAGTTTCAGGTCCTTCGGCGTATTATGCGAATTGTAGATTTACCTGTATCCAGGCAGGAACACGCATCCTAGTACTGCCATGCAGGCAGCCTATAAGTCGATACACAGCTGTTGGATTGCTCCACATACTGCTCGGTATTGCCTTGCCGTCTCAATGTTGAGAGCGGGTTAGGTTTCACCGATCAAGCCGAATTTTCACTTGTGTGTTACCACACAAGGCGACTAATTACTAATCGAACCCACGTCCAGAAATATCGGCACTTAAGCTTCTACGAGTGTAGTCGACATATTCGCATTTCGCTGAGCCTTATGCCTATCGACAGGCGTCCGGTCAGCTAGTCTGGTTGTTCTCTT
The DNA here is from genome assembly GCF_058792595.1 of Cytobacillus sp. MT66. Classification (NCBI taxonomy): domain Bacteria; kingdom Bacillati; phylum Bacillota; class Bacilli; order Caryophanales; family Bacillaceae; genus Cytobacillus; species Cytobacillus sp. MT66. Next base: position 177,710 of record NZ_JBXAFB010000006.1, on the reverse strand, counting down.
CCTTCTCCCTCAGACGGTGAGATCCGGCGTAGTCCACTAAGAGTGAGTCCGCTACCCTACCACATGGACGATGGAGGGGCGAACCGCTAAAGTGCTATTAGGCAGCTAAAGCGAAGTTGTTTTGTTGTTTGCCAGTTATAGGCTTTGACGTTTTAACGAGGCCGATCCCCTCGACTCGCAACCTAAGCTCGAACTATCCCTGTCGAATCCGTAGCGTCCCCATTATAAAAGGTCTGCATCGAATCTTATTCAGACATGCTGACTACTAACGGATGCTCATTGAAAGCTTGAGCTAAGTTGTGTTTGTCACCCTCGTGACACTTATTATTATAACATACCTGCCTGCAATATCAATTGTAAGTTTTTGTAAAACGGATACAAGAACTGTCCCCGCGTTACATTTTCTGTCTTTCACGGAAGGCGCGTTCAATATCACGCTTGGCCTCTTTCTTTTTCAAGTCCTCACGCTTATCATATTTCTTTTTCCCGCGGGCAAGGCCAATGAGAAGCTTAGCATAGCCATTCTTCAGATAAAGCTTGAGCGGAACCACAGAGTAGCCGATTTCCCTAGAGGAACCTGTCAGCTCATTAAGTTCTTTGCGGTGCAGAAGTAGCTTTCGTTCCCGCAGTGGATCGTGATTATAGCGGTTGCCCTGTTCATACGGGCTGACATGCATGCCGATGACATAAGCTTCGCCTTTATCAATTCTAACATATGATTCTTTTAAGTTCACTCTGCCGCCGCGGATCGCTTTAATTTCCGTTCCTTGAAGGACAATCCCAGCTTCATACGTTTCTTCTATAAAAAAATCATGATAAGCCTTTTTATTTTGAGCAATTAATTTCCCAGTACCTTTTGGCATCTTAACTTCCCCTAACTATCTTTCTGCGAAAGGTGCAGATCGAATTTTTCAAGAGCACTTTAACTTCATTATATTGTAGCAAAATTTGCCGGTACTCTCAATCTAAAGGGATGGCCCAGCGAAAAGGACAGAGGAACCGTCCCTGTGTCCCAGGGAGGAAGGTTCCCCGCGTGTTTCCTATCTCTTCTTATTTTTCCGCTTTGCCTTTGGGGCGTTTTCGAAGAACTTTTTCTTCTTTCTTGGCTTGCGGTCACTGCTGTTGTTTTTGCCTTGGCCTTGGCCTCGGTCATCTGACTTGCCTTTACGCGGTTTCTTTTCACTGCTTCGTGTGCGGATAATCTTCGGCATTTCATTTGTTTCCCGTCTGCGGGTGCCCTTCATGCCGACGATTTCGAAGTCTATTGAACGTTCATCTTTATTAACATTAATGACACGAACCGTTATTTCGTCTCCAATCCGAAAGACATTGCCGGTACGTTCGCCAATCATAGCTAATTGCCGTTCATCGTAGCGATAGTAATCATCGGTCATATAGCTGACATGAATCAGCCCCTCAATCGTGTTTGGCAGCTCGACGAACATGCCAAAATTCGTAACGGAGCTAATGATACCATCATATTCCTGACCGATTTTATCTTCCATATACTCAGCTTTTTTTAGCTCATCCGTTTCACGTTCCGCATCGACCGCTCTACGTTCCATACTAGATGTGTGCTGGGCGAGATCCGGCAATTCGGCATTCCATTTCTCTCTTGTTGCCTGATCCAGTTTCCCTTCGATTAAATAGGTACGGATCAGCCGGTGAACAATTAAGTCAGGGTATCGGCGAATCGGTGAAGTAAAATGGGTATAAAACTGGGTTGATAATCCAAAGTGCCCTAAGCTTTCAGGATAATATTTAGCCTGCTGCATAGACCGAAGCATGACGGTTGATATCACCATTTCCTCCGGCTTGCCCTGTACTGCCTCAATGATTTCCTGCAGGGCACGCGGATGAACGGAATTAGCCGTACCTCTTACAAGATAGCCAAAATTCGTGATAAACTCGAAAAATCTCCTTAGCTTATCTTCTTTCGGGTCCTCATGTATTCGATAGATAAACGGTACATCGAGCCAATGGAAATGTTCAGCCACGGTTTCGTTTGCCGCCAGCATAAATTCCTCAATCAGCCTTTCTGCCGTCGAGCGCTCGCGAAGAACCACATCTTTTGGCTTGCCATTCTCATCCACGAGTACTTTTGCCTCTTTAAAATCAAAGTCAATTGCACCGCGTTTCATCCGCTTGTTCCGCAGAATTTGTGCTAGCTCGCCCATAAGCTCAAACATCGGAACGATTGGCTCATATCTTTTGATTAGTTCTTCATCTTTTTCCTCAAGGATTTTGTTGACGTCCGAATACGTCATCCGTTCCGTTGTTTTAATTACACTCTGGAAAATCTCATGAGAGACAGCCTCTCCATCTTGGTTGATTTCCATTTCACAGGATAAAGTCAGCCGGTCAACCTTTGGATTCAGCGAGCAAATGCCGTTTGAAAGACGATGCGGGATCATCGGGATGACCCGGTCTACTAAATAGACGCTCGTCCCGCGGTCCTCTGCCTCGCGGTCAATCGGTGAATCTTCCGTAACATAATAGGAAACATCCGCAATATGTACGCCAAGCTTGTAATTGCCATTTTCCAATTTCGTTACAGTCACCGCGTCATCTAGATCCTTTGCATCTGCACCGTCAATCGTGACAATCGTTTCATTTCTTAAATCACGGCGGTTTTTCAGTTCACTCTCATCAATCGTTTCCGGTGTTTGGTTGGCCTGTTCCAGCACTTCATCCGGAAACGCCATTGGCAGACTGTGCTTATGTATGATGGAAAGAATATCAACTCCCGGGTCATTTTTATGCCCAAGAATTTGCACTACTTCCCCTTCTGCACTTTTTCTGCCCTCAGGATAAGTTGTAAGTTTTACAACAACCTTATGCCCTTCCACTGCTCCTAAGGAAGCATTCTTCGGGATAAAAATATCACTGGCAAACTTTTTATCATCCGGAATTACGAATCCAAAATTTTTGCTTTCTGTGTAAGTTCCAACAATCTGCTGAATACCGCGTTCAAGAATGCGGACAATAGTTCCTTCTCTTCTTTGTCCAGAGCTCTCTGAACTTACGCGAGCAAGAACAATATCTCCATGCATCGCATTATTCGTTTCATTTGGCGGGATAAAAATATCATCCATTCCCGGCTCTTCTGGGATAACAAAGGCAAATCCCTTTGCATGTCCAGTCAGTTTCCCTCTGATTAGATTCATTTTTTCAGGAAGACCGTAGCGATTGCTTCTAGTCCGGACAACTAGTCCCTTTTCTTCCATTTGAACAAGCGCCTTAACGAAATCCTTAAACTCGGATGAATCTTCTATGCCAAAGGCCTTCTCTAGTTCTTGCACCGTCAGCGGTTTATAGGCTTCTTCCTTCATATAGCCCAGAAGCCGGTCAATAATTGGCTGAATGCTATTTTCCATGTACTAATCCCTCCCTTTCATTAATCTTTTTTAATTTTCCCAATCAAGTTCTTCTAAAAACTCGTATACATCCTGATGCAGCTGATCCCGTTCTTTATCAAGCGTAATGACATGACCAGATTCCTCATACCATTTAATTTTTTTCAGATCATTTTCTACCTCATTGTAAATGATATTAGCACTGTCGGTATTAATCATATGATCATGGCGTGCCTGAACAACAAACGTCGGCGAATAAATCATATCGACATGGTCGCGGACATCGGCAATCAAGTCCTGAAGAGCCTTTAGTGTTCTCATCGGTGTTTTTTGGAACTCGTCCATTTCTTGCTGGATTTGCTCTTCACTTTTTCCTTCCAGCTTTTTATATTCCCTGGCGTATTGCAGAATTCCTTCATACATTACTTCTTCACTTTTAATATGCATAGGTGCGCACATTGTAATTATTCCCTTAATAGGTACAGTGTAACCTAATTTCAGTGAAAATACGCCGCCAAGCGACAGGCCGGCAACTGCTATCTCTTCATGGCCGCTGCTTTTTAAAAGTTCATACCCATCGGTGACACTTTTCCACCAATCCTCTGGACCCGTGTGCACAAGATTCTCCGGCGGAACTCCGTGGCCTTCATAAAGCGGAGCATGGCAGGTATAGCCTTTGCCTTCAAGAAACCTTCCAAGCATCCTGACATCAGCCGTATTTCCTGTAAACCCGTGCAGCAAGAGGACAGCTCGTTTCCCATCACCAAAAGTAAATGGCTTCGGCGGTACAAATTTCATCTATAAGAACCCCTTTTATGTTAAAAATTCTATTAATCAAACGTTTGATTAATAGAATGAATTGCTAATCAAACGTTTGATTAAACCCCTATTATTACTATTTTTAGCAGACAGTGTGCATACAATCCACTGAAAAGACTTTTACGGATTGCTATAGTGCTTTTTTAGCAAAAGAAAAGCCTGACCTTCCACAGGCCAGGCAATTTTTTATATTGCAAAATAAGAAACTAACACAGTTAAGACAAAGAAGAGTACGGACAACACAACGGTTACACGGTGCAAGATAAGATCCAAACCGCGTGCTTTTTGCTTGCCAAAAAGCTGCTCCGCTCCACCGGAAATGGCTCCAGAAAGCCCTGCGCTTTTACCGGATTGAAGAATAACAACAAGAATTAGTCCGACAGAAACAATTGCCAATAAGATTACAAATAATGTATGCAAGATGCCACCTCCTGAAAAAACGCACATATACGTAAATTAACTGTACCATATTTTTCGTCAATAAACAATAGATGTTGGAATTTTACAGAAAAAGAGGACTATTGATTTTACCCATATATTCGCCATCCAATAAAAAAACAAGGACTGCCAAATAAGCAGTCCCCGCTAATAGATTATTTTTTCAAGTTATAGAAAGACTTTAATCCGCCATATACAGCTAAATCATCAAGCTCGTCTTCGATGCGAAGAAGCTGGTTGTATTTAGCGATACGGTCAGTTCTTGACATAGAACCTGTTTTGATCTGGCCTGCATTTGTTGCAACAGCGATATCTGCAATCGTTGCGTCTTCTGTTTCACCAGAACGGTGGGAAACAACAGCTGTGTAGCCTGCACGCTTAGCCATTTCAATGGCTTCAAATGTTTCAGTCAGCGTGCCGATTTGGTTAACCTTGATAAGGATCGAGTTTCCAACACCCTGCTCAATGCCTTGTGCCAGCTTTTTCGTATTCGTTACGAAAAGGTCATCGCCCACTAGCTGAAGCTTGCTGCCAAGTCTTTCAGTCAGCTGCTTATGTCCTTCCCAGTCATTCTCATCTAAACCGTCTTCGATTGAGATAATTGGGAATTGGTTTACTAGTTCTTCGTAGAAATTCACCATATCTTCAGAAGATAAGCCTGTGCGGCCTTCGCCTGCAAGGTCATACTTGCCTGTTTCTTTATTAAAGAACTCAGAAGAAGCAACGTCCATTGCAAGGTAAACATCTTTGCCAGGCTCATATCCAGCATTGCGGATTGCTTCCATAATCACTTCTAAAGCTTCACGATTAGATCCAAGGTTTGGCGCAAAACCGCCCTCATCACCAACAGCGGTATTTAGACCCTTGTCATGAAGAACTTTTTTCAATGAATGGAATACTTCCGCACCCATGCGGATGGCTTCTTTAAATGTTGGTGCGCCCACAGGCATAATCATGAACTCCTGGAAGTCCACATTGTTGTCTGCATGAGATCCGCCATTGATGATGTTCATCATTGGTGTTGGAAGCTGCTTTGCGTTAAATCCGCCAAGATAGCGGTATAAAGGAAGACCCACGGAATCGGCTGCCGCGTGTGCTGCTGCGATAGAAACACCAAGAATGGCATTAGCACCAAGCTTGCCTTTGTTTTCAGTTCCATCAAGTTCGATCATTGTGCGGTCGATGCCAACCTGATCCGTTACATCCATGCCGATGATCGCATCAGCAATAATGTTATTTACATTATCTACTGCTTTTTGAACACCCTTGCCTAAGTAACGGGATTTGTCTCCGTCACGAAGCTCCACTGCTTCGTATTCACCAGTAGATGCGCCAGAAGGAACAATGCCGCGGCCAAAGAAGCCGGACTCTGTTAAAATTTCAACTTCAACTGTAGGGTTACCGCGGGAATCTAGTACTTCACGTGCGTAAACATGTTGGATAAATGGCATATTTATTCTCTCCTCAAAAAAATAAATTTTTTATAAAACGTTTACTTTATCAAGCTTTTCCCTGTCATTTCCTCAGGCTTTTGCAATCCTAATAAATCAAGCATCGTTGGCGCTAAATCACCAAGGATTCCATCCTCTCTCAGCGCAGCTCCCTGTTTGGTAACAATCACCGGCACAGGATTTGTAGTATGGGCTGTCATTGGGCTGCCCTCAAGCGTTACTACTTCATCTGCATTTCCGTGGTCAGCCGTAATAATAGCCTGTCCGCCTTTTTCCAATAAGGCATCAACGATTTTGCCAAGGCACTCATCAACTGTCTCAACGGCCTTAATCGTTGGCTCAAGCATGCCGGAATGTCCAACCATATCCGGGTTGGCAAAGTTTAAGATAATCGCATCAAACTTATCTGCTGCAATTTCCTTTAATAAAGCATCTGTGACTTCATAGGCACTCATTTCTGGCTTCAAGTCGTATGTAGCAACCTTCGGCGAATTGATGAGAATCCGCTCTTCACCCGGAAATTCTGCTTCACGGCCGCCGCTCATAAAAAAGGTAACATGAGGGTATTTTTCTGTTTCGGCAATGCGCAGCTGTTTTAAATTGTTTTGCGACAAAACCTCGCCAAGAGTATTGTCCAAATTCGTTGGTTCAAAAGCAACAAATCCATCAACCGACTCGCTAAAAAGAGTCAAACAAACAAAGAACAGCTCTGACGGGTGTTTTGGACCGCGGTCAAACGAGCGGAAGTCTTTATTTGTGAAGGTATTCGAGATTTGAATCGCCCGGTCAGGCCTGAAATTATAGAAAATGACTGCATCATTTTCCTGAACCGTGGCAACGGGTTCTCCGTTTTCCTTTGTAATCACAGAAGGAATAACAAACTCATCATAAATGCCATGGCTGTAGTTGTCTTCAACAAGGTCAATAGCATTTTTATAGGCTGGGCCCTCGCCATAGACCATGGAACGATAGGACTTTTCAACGCGCTCCCAGCGTTTATCTCTGTCCATGGAATAGTACCGGCCAGAAATGGTTGCAAATTGGCCAACGCCGTATTCTTTCATTTTTTCCTCTGCAGCTTTAATATATCCTTCAGCTGTTTGCGGACCAACATCCCGTCCGTCAAGGAATCCATGAACATATACATTTTCCACGCCTTCTTCCGCAGCTAAATGCAAAAGCGCGTAGAGATGCTCAATATGGCTGTGTACCCCGCCATCGGAAAGCAATCCCATAATATGAAGATTCGTTCCGTTCTTTTTCACATGGTCCATCGCTTTTAAAAAGGTTTCATTTTTTTCAAATTGCCCTTCACGAATGGCTAAGTTCACTCTTGTCAGACTTTGATAGACAATTCTGCCTGCACCGATATTTAAGTGGCCAACCTCAGAGTTGCCCATTTGACCTACTGGAAGACCGACCGCTTCCCCGCTGGCAGTTAAGGTTGCATGGGGGTAGGTATTCCAGAATCGTTCGTAATTAGGCTTGTTTGCCTGTGAAACAGCATTTCCTTTTGTTTCGCCTCTTAGGCCAAACCCATCAAGAATAATTAAGGCAACGGGTGACTTACTCATTTTTCACAGCCTCCAATAATTGAAGGAAGGATTGCGGCTCTAAACTAGCACCGCCAACCAATGCTCCATCAATATCAGGCTGGGCCATATATTCTTTAATATTACCCGGCTTTACACTGCCGCCATATTGAATCCGAATCGCATCAGCAGCAGCTGGTGAAAATTGCTTGCTGACAACCGCGCGGATATGGGCGCAAACTTCATTGGCATCTTCTGCTGAAGAAGATTTTCCTGTTCCAATGGCCCAAATTGGTTCATAGGCGATAACTGTCTGTTTGACTTGATCTTCAGATAAGCCTGCCAGTCCTTTTTCCACCTGCGAGCCGACAAATGCGCTAGTTTCGCCATTTTCCCGCTGCTCCAGCGTTTCTCCTACACATACAATTGGCGTTAGCCCATGCTTGAACGCGGCATGTGTCTTCTTATTAACCGCTTCATCTGTTTCATTAAACATTTCGCGGCGTTCAGAATGGCCGAGAATCACGTATTTTACACCGATATCCTCAAGTGCCGCTGGGCTGATTTCCCCTGTAAAAGCACCGCTTTCTTCAAAGTGCATATTTTGCGCGCCGATTCCAATACCATAGCCCGCAAGCTGCTCTAAAAATAAAGCTGGAGAACAAACAACCGTTTCTACTTTATTTTCATCAGGAATGGAATCTTTAATTTCGTCCATAAATGCTTTTGCCTCTGAAAGGGTTTTATGCATTTTCCAGTTTCCTGCAATAATTGGTTTACGCATGATGGCACATCCTTTTATGCATGAAATTTTATTTATCGTTTAAAGCTACAACTCCCGGAAGCGCTTTTCCTTCCATAAACTCAAGGGAAGCTCCTCCGCCTGTTGAAATATGGCTCATTCTGTCCGCTAGATGGAATTTTTCAACCGCAGCTGCTGAGTCACCGCCGCCAATGACTGAATATGTATCATTTGATTCGGCTAATGTCTCTGCTACAGCTCTTGTTCCGCTGGCGAATTTCTGCCATTCAAATACACCCATTGGTCCGTTCCAGATAACAAGCTTGGAATTGTAGATAACATCGCTGTACAATTCAGCTGTTTCAGGGCCAATATCCAATGCTTGCCAATCAGCTGGGATCTCACTGATGTCGACTGTTTTCACTTCAGCATCTTCAGAGAATCTGTCAGCAATAATAGCATCGACAGGCATATAGAATTTCACGCCTTTTTCTTCTGCTTTTTTTATAAATGATTGAGCAAGTTCAATTTTATCTTCTTCTAACAGAGACTGGCCAATTTCATAGCCTTTGGCCTTAATAAAAGTATAGGCTAAGCCGCCCCCAATAATTAGGTTATCAACTTTTTCAAGAAGGTTATCAATGACACCGATTTTGTCCTTAACCTTCGCGCCGCCGATGATTGCCGTAAATGGACGGTCAGGGTTAGATAGAGCTTTTCCGAGCACATCGAGTTCTTTCTCCATTAAGAGACCAGATACCGCTGGAAGATGATGTGCAATGCCTTCTGTTGATGCATGCGCACGGTGTGCAGCACCAAAGGCGTCGTTCACATAAAGATCAGCTAATTGTGCAAAAGATTTAGCAAGCTCAGGATCATTCTTTTCTTCGCCCGGATAGAAGCGGACGTTCTCAAGAAGGATGATATCGCCTTCATTCATGGCGCCAATCATCTCCATTACGTTTGCCCCAAAAGCCTCATCAGCCTTTTTTACATCTTTTCCAATCAATTCACCTAAGCGAGCTGCAACAGGTGTCAGACGAAGATCCTCAACAACCTGTCCTTTCGGGCGGCCAAGATGGCTAGCTAGAATGACCTTTGCCCCATGATCTGTTAAGTATTTGATCGTTGGAATTGCCGCACGAATGCGAGTGTCATCAGCTACCTGACCATCCTGCATCGGCACATTAAAATCTACACGGCAGAACACGCGCTTGCCCTTTAAATCAACATCTTTGATACTCTTCTTATTCATAGAATAAATGGCCCTCCTGAAAAATTCCTGTCATTATCACCAAAGGGGAACACGCCCCCATTCTGATTCACACAAAAGGGAGTGAGAATCTATCCCCGCTCCCTTTTTTATCCTCTATCATTATAGACGTTCCTACATACAATTTCCAATAGGAATAGAACTTTCCAGTTTAAAAAATTCCGCTGACCTGACGCTTCACCGCTTTACACTGCTGGGGGCCTGACCCCCATCGTGGTAAAGCGTTAACGCAGTGGGGTTTCCCCGCGGTGGAGTTTCCCCGCGGCGGGGGTCAGGCCCCCGGTGCTTTAGTGTGTTAAATTCCTTTTTGTGCGATGTAGTTAATGAGGTCGACGACGCGGTTTGAGTAGCCGCTTTCGTTGTCATACCAGGAGATGACTTTGACCATGTTGCCTTCCATAACCATTGTTGAAAGGGCGTCGATGGTAGATGAGCTTGGGTTTCCGTTGTAGTCACTTGATACAAGCGGTTCTTCACTGTAGCTAAGGATTCCCTTTAGCTCTCCTTCTGCAGCTGTTTTAAGGGCTGCGTTCACTTCTTCAACAGTGACTTCCTTTTCTAATTCTGCCACTAAGTCTACCAGTGATACGTTTGGTGTTGGGACACGAACAGCCCCGCCATTTAATTTTCCTTTAAGCTCTGGCAATACAAGTGATACTGCTTTTGCTGCCCCTGTTGTTGTCGGAATAATATTTTCCGCTGCTGCACGGGCACGGCGATAATCTTTATGAGGCAAATCAAGAATTTGCTGGTCATTAGTGTATGAATGAATAGTTGTCATCATACCGCGTTTGAAGCCAAATGTATCATTAAGCACCTTTGCAAATGGCGCTAAGCAGTTTGTTGTACAAGACGCATTGGAGATGACATGATGGCTGGCAGGATCATACTTATCATGGTTAACGCCCATCACAATAGTAATGTCCTCATCCTTGGCAGGCGCCGAAATAATCACCTTTTTTGCTCCAGCTTCTAAGTGTTTAGCTGCATCTTCACGTTTTGTGAAACGTCCAGTTGATTCAACAACTGCCTCAACGCCAAGATCTCCCCAGCCAAGCTGCGCTGGGTCGCGCTCAGCAAGAACCTTTACTTTATGTGACCCAACAACAAGGTATTCTCCGTCTACCTTGACATCTTCATTCAATGTTCCATGAACGGTATCGTATTTTAAAAGATGTGCAAGCATATTTGCATCTGTTAAGTCGTTAACTGCTACAACCTCAATATTCGGATTATTAAGTGCTGCTCTGAAAACATTACGGCCAATTCTTCCAAACCCGTTAATACCAACTTTTACTCCCATGATTATTGCCTCCTAAAGGTTTTTTATAAAAAAAATCTAATATTCTATGTCTTATGATTGAAGCAGCTGTTTAGCCGCTCCCTCATCCGTAACAAGGATTGTCGATGAAGGTGCCCGATTCATATAAGCTGCAATCGCCTTTGCCTTTGAAGCCCCGCCAGCAACAGCAATCACGCTAGAAGCATTTGCTAGATCTTCAAGCTGCAGCCCGATTGTCTGGACCTTATGGACAACTTCACCAGCCTCGTTAAAATAATAGCCAAAGGCTTCCCCAATGGCATTCCCATTTTGCAGGGTAGCGATATCTTGGTCACTGCTATTCCTGCGTTTTGCCATTTTTATGGCATCGCCAATTCCATGGATAACCATCGTTGCTGATTTAATGAGATTTAAAACTTCATTAATTTCAGGCATATTTATAATTGATTTATACATTTCCCGGCTAACCTGATCTGGTACATACAAGACTCTGTGCCTTGATGATGTCTGTTCAGCCATCTTTGAACAAATCGTATTCGCCTGATTTTTCACGTCTTCGCCGATTCCGCCGCGGGCCGGAACAAAGAGGACATCCCCGCTGATCAACTCTGGCGTTAGGACCTCTGCGATGGCCGCAATCGTGGAACCGCCTGTAACTGCAATAATATTTTCCCCTTTAAGGTTTGATTTCATGCAAACAGCCGCGGCTCTGCCTAACTCGCTCTTTACCCATGGCGATTCTTCGCTGTCGCCAGAAACAACAATCACCTTATGAATGCCCAGCCGGCGCTTTAAGCTTTTCTCCATCTCATCCACGCCTGATATCTCCCGCATCATCCCGCTTAAGCCCTCAAGCAGCTCTTTGCCGTCTGCTGTCAAGCTCATGCCAGATGTTGCCGTAACAATGAGATTCTGTCCTTTCAGAAACTCAACCTCAGCTCTAAGAACGCGTTCGGTAATACCCAGGCTAACCGAAAGGCTCCGGCGGCCAACAGGCTCCATCATACCAATATAGTGAAGGATTTGATAACGCTTCTGCATTATGGGTAAAATATCTGGCAACAATCTTTTTTGAATATCTAATAGTGAGTGCATGCATCAAGCTCCTTTATCCCCTTGGGACATTATATGTCCCGCATAGACTTATTGTGTCCCACTTGAGATAAAAAAAATCACTCCGATTTCAAAATCAATTCTAGCAGGAGTGATCAGTAATTTCAACTATTTGGTTTTACCTTTTGTCATCAATGCTTCGCTAATAGTAAACGAATCGATATGCCCGAACTGAACCTCTTCACCATCAATTTCAACTACTGGGATCATAATCCCGTATTTCTCGGTGAGCTCATCGCTTTGGTCAATATCCACTTCCATATAGGAAAAATCAAATTCGTTTTTTAAAAGCTGGATCGACTCCCTTGCAAGCTCACATAAATGGCATTTATTTCGCATATAGAGAACAAGCGTACTTTTTTCCACAGTCATTCTCCTTTATTCATACCTTTTGCGTTTAGAGGAAGATGGGATGCCAAGCTGATCCCTGTATTTGGCTATCGTTCTTCTTGAAACAACCATCCCTTCCTCATCTTTTAAAAGGGTTACAATTTCTTGATCAGAAAGCGGTCTTTGCTTATTTTCTTCTTTTATCAGCTTTTCTATTATGGCTTTAACCTGCTTAGAAGACGTATTTTCATCGGACGTCGTTTTAATCGTACTTGAAAAAAATGAGCGCAGTTCAAACAGCCCAAAAGGAGTTTGTGCATATTTTTCCCTAACAGCACGGCTAACAGTGGATTCATGAATCCCTAATTCATCCGCCACTTCTTTCATGGTCATTGGCTTCAAAAAGGAAGGCCCCTTTTTGAAAAATTCCTGCTGCTTTTCTACTATTTTAAGAGAAACATTGGTCATAGTTTCTTTTCTTTGCTCAATACTTCTAACAAGCCAATGATAGTCCTGATAATTTTCCTGTAAGAATTTGCTGACCTGCTTGTCTTTAGAAGCAGAAAACTTTTTATAATAACCGCTGTTAAAACTAATTTTTGGCAGAACCTCATCGAAAATGCTTACCGAAAAGGACTCTCCATCCCATTTGATGACTACATCAGGAACGATATAGGCGGGATGATCATGCTGAAAAGATGATGCTGGACGCGGATTCAGCTTTTGAATAAAGTCAAATACCTCCTGGATGTCAGTCAGCTTAACACCAAGCAGCTTCGAGATTTCCTTCCACTTTTTTTCAGCAAAAGCTTCAAAGTGTTGTTCAATAATTTGTTCCGCAAGAAGATTTCTCTTAATCTCTCTTTTTAACTGCAGCAGCAGACACTCCTGCAGATTGCGCGCTCCAATTCCAGCAGGTTCTAATCCCTGAAGAAGCTCCAAGGTTCTATGTACCTTTTCTTCTCCAAAGCCAAACCTGACAGCAACCTCGTCCAAATTGATCCGAAGGTAACCGTTTTCATCAATGCTTTTAATTAAGTAGTCTAATATTTTTTCTTCATCTGGCTGAATATTTTTTGGATTAAGCTGCGATTTTAAAAATTCCCCAAGATTCAGCTCTACTTTTCCGATCTGTTCAATCCAATTTTGTTTATCTTTCTCAACCTTTGTCTTCTTTGGTTTAGCCTTATCATAGCGGGGATCCATTACCTGCACATTTTCTGCTTCAACCTGGAGCAATGGGTTTTCGAGGGCTTTACTTTCCAGGAATGCTGAAAGCTCCTGGGCATTATACTGCAACAAAGCAATCGCCTGGGTCAATTCTTGTGTCATCGTCAGCTTTAATGTTTGCTGCTGCCATAAACCAGCCTGTAACCTCATAGTACTCCCCCCCTCTCTTCATTTTACATGAAGGGCGAACAATCTTGAATAGAAATTAATTGGTATTACCGTAACCGTTGTCAATTAAAGTAAGACTGTGTTGAAGGTTAATTTTGATTTAGTAACCTAGTTGATCGGAACGGAAGGCGCGAAGACTCCTGCGGGAGAAGCGTTTTCAGGGGAGACCCCGCAGGAGCGAAGCGACGAGGAGGCTCCCCAACCGCCCTAAGGTCCGCGTAGCGCCTGGAGTGGAAATCAACGACTAAATTTAGTAAATAAAAAAATACCGCAAACCAATTAAATATAGGCTTACGGTATTCTTACAGGTACGCCCTCGTCAGGACTCGAACCCGAATTTCAAGAACCGGAATCTTGCGTGCTATCCGTTGCACCACGAGGGCAAAAAAGAAATCATTAAAACGTGTTACGATTACATATTATATGATAGTTTTTTAAACTTTGCAAGCTATCTTCTGTTTAAAATTCACAACAACGGGTAAGATGGAAAAGGAAATGATTATGTCGAACAATTATATTCACTTATCGAAGCGATTCGTTTGACCTTTATTGACCATTCGTGTATCATGAAATTACATAAAGCAAGATTAGCAATTGGTGTCAACAGATGAAAATTTTACCTTGACCTAAGGAGGAATTTAAAGATGAATTTAATCCCTACAGTTATTGAGCAGACAAACCGCGGGGAGCGGGCATATGACATTTACTCCCGTCTTTTAAAAGACCGCATTATCATGCTTGGAAGTGCGATTGACGATAATGTAGCAAACTCCATTGTTGCTCAGTTATTATTCTTAGAAGCTGAAAACCCTGAAAAGGATATTACTTTGTACATTAACAGCCCGGGCGGAAGCATTACTGCCGGAATGGCGATTTACGATACGATGCAATATATCAAGGCAGATGTATCAACTGTATGTATCGGTATGGCTGCTTCCATGGGTGCATTCCTGCTTGCAGCAGGTGAAAAAGGCAAACGTTTCTGCCTTCCGAACGGTGAAGTAATGATCCACCAGCCACTGGGCGGAGCTCAAGGTCAAGCAACGGAAATTGAAATTGCAGCTAAGCGCATTCTCTTCCTTCGCGATAAACTAAACAATATTCTTTCTGAACGTACTGGCCAGCCACTAGAAGTCATTGCACGCGACACTGATCGCGATAACTTCATGACAGCTGAAAAGGCTTTAGAATATGGCCTTATTGACAAAATTGTTCAACGCAATCCTGCAGAAGAGAATAAAAAGTAATTAGGCAAAAAAGCTGTTGATAGTCAAAATCAACAGCTTTTTTTCTCTTACAAACACAAAAACAACTCGCATCTTCATGAATGCGAGTTGTTTTTTTAATCCTGCTGAATGTATTTTGCTAGATCTTCGATTGCCTGTTCTTCATCATGGCCATCAACAATCAAAGTGATGACTGAACCGGCTGTAACTGCCAAGCTCATAAGCCCCATAATGCTTTTTGCATTAACCTTTTTTCCGTCCTTTTCCAAAAAAACATCTGACGAAAATCTATTGGCTTCTTGAACAAATAAGGCAGCCGGTCTTGCCTGCAAACCTGTTTTCAATTTCACCTCAACCTGTTTCTCCAACATATCCTGCTTTCCTCCCTATATATATATTAAATAGTTTTCCCAGCCCGAAGCTTTTCAGCAATCTCATCAATTTTTCTCAGTCGATGATTAATTCCCGATTTGCTGATAGTTCCTCCGGAAACCATCTCCCCTAATTCCTTAAGCGTAACATCCTGATGCTCTACCCGCAATTGCGCAATCTCCCTTAATTTATCCGGTAAAATCTGCAGACCGACGGTTTCATCAATGTAATGAATATTTTCCACTTGGCGCAAGGCAGCGCCGATGGTTTTATTCAAGTTCGCTGTTTCACAATTAACGAGGCGATTCACCGAGTTTCTCATATCCCGGACGATCCGGATGTCCTCATATCTTAGCAGTGCGGAATGGGCCCCAATGATGCCCAAGAACTCTGCAATTTTCTCAGCTTCCTTTAAGTATGTGATAAAACCTTTTTTCCGTTCAAGCGTTTTACTGTTTAAATCAAAGGTATTCATCAGTTCACACAGCGAATCATTATGTTCCTTATAAAGCGAAGCAATCTCTAAATGGTACGATGACGTTTCAGGGTTGTTGACAGATCCCCCTGCAAGAAAAGCCCCGCGCAGATAAGAGCGTTTGCAGCATTTCTTTTTGATAAGCTCTTCAGAGATATTATTAGTAAATATAAATCCTTCGCCTAAAATTTTCAAATCCTTGAGTATCTCATTTGCTTGTTCGGACAGCCTAACAATGTACACGTTATTCTTTTTTAATCTCATTTTTTTCCGGACAAGAAGCTCGACCGGAACTGAATAGCTCCTTTTAATCAGGACATAAATTCTTCTTGCGATTGCAGCATTCTCTGTCTGAATATCAACAACCAGTTTTTTATTGGAAAAGGAAAGTGAACCATTCATCCGGATAAGAGCTGACAATTCAGCCTTAGCGCAGCAATCCTTAATATCAAGATTTGTCAGTTCCTTCTTTGTTTCCGAAGCAAAAGACATGTGCTTCACCCCCCTTTGATTGACAAGACTAAAGCCTATATATAATTATTGAAGATCAGCTAGCAGCGAATAAAGAATTTGAGCGACTTCTTTAGTATCATGGCGGATTTTTCCGTCTTTCAGTGTAACAATCTGTCCTGAAATAACCTCTAATCCTAAATCATATAACTGAGCAATGTCAAAGATGACGGGCTGTGATTTCTCCTCATTGTACCGCTCCTGGACCTCTTTCGGAATATCCTCGTTATTAACAAGAATTGTATCCAAAAAGGCAGTATTCATATGATCATAGATGGCTTTAACATGATCACTGGCTGTATAGTTAAAGGTTTCACCCGCCTGTGTCATGATATTGCATATATAAACCTTTTTAGCCTTAGCACGGACAACCTCCGCCCCAAGCCTTGGAACCAATAAGTTGGGCAGAATACTTGTGTACAAACTTCCTGGTCCTATAATAATCAAATCAGCTTTCCTAATAGCGGTAATCGTTTCAGGAAGCGGGTTGATCTGCTTTGGGGTTAAGAACACCCTTTTTATTTTTTTCCCGGAGAACGGTATTTTGGATTCTCCCGAAACCACGGTGCCATCCTCCATCTCAGCGTGCAGAACCACACTTTGATTGGCTGCTGGAAGAACCTTGCCATGAACATTTAGAACCTTGCTCATTTCCTGAATGGCATGAACGAAATTACCGGTAATGGATGTCATGGCAGCAAGGATTAAGTTTCCAAGCGAATGGCCAGAAAGCTCATTTGATGTTGTGAAGCGGTGCTGAAACATTTCCTCAATCAGCGGTTCAACATCTGATAATGCTGCAAGCACATTCCGGATATCACCTGGCGGGGGGATATGCAAGTCATTTCTAAGTCTGCCTGAACTCCCTCCATCATCTGCGACCGTTACAATCGCAGTAATGTCAACGGGAAATTGCTTAAGTCCCCGCAAAAGGACAGGCAGCCCTGTGCCTCCGCCAATGATGACGATTCTAGGCTGTCTATTCGGCCTCATCTCTTTTGGTCCTTTCTATCCGCAATATCGCGGTGTGTGATGCTGACTGGGTAATCATCTTTAAAGCTGTTGCCAATATACTCAGCCAAAGCGACAGAACGATGCTGGCCGCCCGTACACCCAATAGCGATGACAAGCTGGGATTTACCCTCCCTTTTGTAATGAGGGAGCATAAAGCTAAGCAGATCTGTTACCTTTTCAAGAAACTTATGCGTTTCAGTCCATTTGAGTACATAGCCTGAAACCTCATCATCCAGTCCTGTCTTTGGCCGCATGTGTTCAATATAATGCGGGTTTGGCAAAAAACGGACATCAAAGACAAGATCCGCATCAATCGGAATTCCATGCTTAAACCCAAAAGACATCACATGGACATTGAAAATTGCCTTTTTGTTTAAGGAAAATTCGGTTAGAATTTTCTCGCGAAGCTCTCTTGGCTTTAACTTGCTCGTATTATAAATAATCTGTGCCCGTCCCTTTAGCTCCTCTAAAAGGTCGCGTTCCAGCTTGATTCCTTCAAGCGGAAGTCCATTAGGCGCAAGCGGATGCATTCTTCTCGTTTCTTTGTATCTTCGAACAAGTGTCGAATCATCTGCGTCTAGAAATAAAATTTGCGGGGTGACCCATGGAATCTCGGTAAGCTCATCAAGCGCTTTAAACAGATGATCAAAAAATTCGCGGCCGCGAAGATCCATGACAATGGCTGCTTTATTCATTTTATTCCCAGATTCCTTCATGAGTTCTAAGAATTTCGGCAGAAGGGTTGGCGGGAGATTATCTACACAGAAGAAACCAAGATCCTCGAAGCTTTGGATAGCAACTGTCTTTCCGGCGCCGGACATGCCAGTGATTATAACGATTTGCGAATCATTCACTGCATCAGTGCTCATGTATTTCTTCCCCCTGGGTCAATTTTAAAATTTATGCTGCATGAAAAACTGACATGCTGCTGTAAAACTAGCTTGGATCTAATCGGTAGCTGATTAGTTCAAAGTCAGACGTATATGTGAAGGTTCCGTATATAATCCCGTTTCCATGGATCATATATTCAAGGATATGGTAATCACCAGGCGCCATAGGAAGGTTTTTGATTTCTTCAAACGGATGCCAGAAAATTTTACCCTCTTCAGACTCATCTAAGTTTAATCCATCCGCAGCCGTTGCGAGAAAGGTAAACATCATCCATTCAGAAACGACCTGGTCTCCTTCTTTTATAATAAAGGTGAATATCCCCTTAATATTTGGGTTCCGCAAGTAAATGCCTGTTTCCTCTCTGAACTCGCGGATACAGGAGTCCCTAACTGACTCTCCCGGTTCCATCTTGCCCCCTGGCGCTACCCACCAGCCGCGTCTCGGCTTTTGTAACAGTAAAACCTTATCATCTTGTAAAAGGACACAATTAGTGACTCGCTGCATCTTTCTTCACCTCATCGATCTAAATCACGTTCATTGATATAAACGGTGTTTATTCATTTTATTATACTATTTTTGTTATACAGTCACAACGAATTGAAAGCGTAAAACATATGGAAATAAGGGGCGGGGGTTAGCCATGCATCGATCAGGCACCCCGCTTCAATATCTAAAGTACCAGCCTCATGCATAGCAGATCAAAAAAAATAGCACAGATTTATCATCTGTGCTTTACAAAGGATTATATCTTTAAAAGGGGGTCAATTTCTATTTCTATGATACCCAATTATTATTTCATGACTGTTACAGGAAGGTTAAAACGCAATGACGTTTTGTAAATATTTCCTGAACATAGGAACCTCTCTCAGATCTTACCAGAAAAAGCATGCTTTTCGGTCCTACGCTTTAGCTTTCAAGCCCTCTTTAAGCTCCTCAACAAAAACTTGAGCGCTTTGGGCAGCGATACTGCCGTCGCCAGTTGCTGTAACGATCTGGCGAAGCATTTTGTCACGGATGTCTCCAGCAGCGAAAATGCCTGGGACCTTTGTTTCCATTTTCTCATTGGTTACAATATAGCCGTTTTCATTTGTAATGCCAAGGCTTTCAAACGGCTTTGATAATGGATCCATTCCGACATAGACAAAAACACCATCTGTCTTAAATTCCTTTTCTTCACCCGTTTGTGTGTTTACAAGTGTCACACTGCCGGTTTTGCCATTTTCCTCATTAATCTGCTTAACAGTATGATTCCAGATGAAATCAACTTTTTCATTATCGAACGCACGCTGCTGTAAAATGGCTTGTGCGCGCAGCTGATCACGGCGATGCACAATCGTAACCTTAGAAGCAAAGCGGGTAAGGTATACCCCTTCTTCAACAGCAGAATCTCCGCCGCCGATAACAACTAGTTCTTTTCCTTTAAAGAATGCGCCATCACAGACAGCACAATAAGAAACACCGCGTCCGCCAAGTTCTTTTTCGCCAGGAACACCAAGCTTTTTGTACTCAGCACCAGTGCTGATGATGACAGATCTAGCTTTATACTGCTTGGAACCAGCAACAACAGTCTTGTATTCTTCACCGTCAATGACTTCTTTAATATCACCGTAGGCATATTCTGCACCGAATTTTTTTGCATGGTCGAACATTTTTGTAGACAAATCTGGTCCTAATATATGGTCAAATCCTGGATAGTTCTCAACTTCTTCTGTATTTGCCATTTGCCCGCCCGGCACGCCGCGCTCAATCATTAATGTAGCCAGGTTAGCTCGGGAAGTGTAGACTGCTGCAGTCATTCCTGCAGGTCCTGCACCAGCGATAATGACATCATAAATTTTTTCTTCCGTCATGGTCATTCACTCCTTCAAATTCGTGGCCATTATAAAATGGAAGCCTTCTTATTAATGAAATTTTTATAATAGCATTTGAACGTCTAATAATAGTATGCCTTTATACCTTCATCCTATAAAATTAAAGGCCTCGCGTCCAAATATCTGCTCACGAAAGAAGGTTATTCACCAATTTGATATATTTGCCTAACGTTGATGCTGAGACACCGTATTTCCCGGCCATTTCCTTTTGGGAGCTTCTCACCCCGCGCAGTTTCGTCCAAACATATTCAACAGCAGCTGCCCAAGCCCTGTTATTCTTAATGGATTGATTATGATTGGCTGCCTCAACAAAAACGGTGAACCACATTAAAAACAGACCTGCTTCAACCGTCCCGATCGGATGATGGCTTTCATATAGAAGTGCCGCTGTATCATGAATCGGCATTTGGTTTTCCATCTGGCCTCCTTGGCGGACAAAAGACAAATATTCCCGTTCAAGATGGGAAAACCTTTGATTCTTTGTCACCTCTTTAGATGCCAAGATTTCATCTTTCTCATGTGATACAGTGATTAAAAAGAGAGCAAAAAGCCGTTCCTCGATATAATCGCTGTTCAGCTTTTTTAAAATAGATGTCGTGTGGTTTTCAAAGCCATTTTTTCCAGCACGATCGTCATTCCAGGGCTCAAAGCCAATTTTTTCCGGATTAATCTCAATAACCCGTTCCCATGCTGATTGAGAAATTTTCTCCCGGCCAGTAAAGTAGGCTGCATAGGCAAGCCAGTAGTAAAAAGAGCCGTCCCCTTCAAAACCCTGCTTTTGCAGGCGCATTAGCCAAGCATAAGCAACATCATATTCGCCAATTAATGCAAAAGTTGCCCCAAGCTTAAACTGGTGCTCAATGGAAAGCGGACTAATCTTTTTAAGGATATCCTTCAGCTTTTTTACCTCTTGGACATCACGCTGATAATAAGCAAACACGAGCTTATTGCACATCGCATGCAGGTTTCCTGGATTTTCAGAAAATACCTTTTCCAACAGGTCTGATGCCTTCTGATTTTCTCCAAGGTAAAAATAGGCTAGGGCAAGATTATTATAGGCAGACCAATATTCTGGGTAATCCTCAATGACGGTATGAAGAATTTCCACCGCTTTTGGAAAATGGCCAGATTCAAGAAGTTCTCGTGCTTGTTCCTGCTTCTTAATCAGGTCGTCCTGCCCATATAGTTCATCTTCTGTTTCATCTGCTTCCAATGTTAAAAGCTCAATAAGGTCAATCGTATCATCAGCAAATTCGCCGTCCTCATCAAATTCCAGATATAAATTCGCATGATGATAAGCATCCTTAAAAAAGCCTAAATGGGCATAGTTATTAGCAAGAAAATAATGGCATTCAATCATTTCCGGATCCAATTCTTCAAGAATTCGATGCAGCAGACGATTGGCCTGCTGATATTCGCCTAGTTCCGAACATATCACCGCTAATTGGCAGGCAATCATCGGTTCGTCTGGCTCCAGTTGCAGTGCCCGCTGAAAGCATTTTTTCGCTTTATGAAGATCCCGTTTGTGGTAAGCCTTTAGTCCTTTTGAGAAATAATACTCACCAGTCGGGTTAAATGTAAGTAATTTTCCTTTTGGTTGTCTTGCTTTAGAGTCTTTACTCATGAAATCCTCCACCATTCTTATTAACCTAGTAAGTATATCACATATACAAGCCGATGGAGAAGGGTGTGAGGGCTGTAAGATTTGGAGACTTTATGGAAAAAAAACCGGCCGATTATTTGGCCGGTTTTTCTTCACGTCGCTTATTTAATACATTAAGAACTTCTTTTAACGGCAATTCTTGTTCGCGCAATAGAACTAATAAGTGATAAATCAAATCGGCTGCTTCCCACTTTAATTCTTCATGGCTGCGGTTTTTAGCTGCGATAATCACTTCAGATGCTTCTTCACCGACTTTTTTCAAAATCTTATCGACGCCTTTTTCGAACAGGTATGTAGTATAAGCACCTTCAGGACGCTGTTCTTCGCGTTCTTTGATCAATTTTTCAAGATACGCAAGGATTTCAAAATCTTCAAGGCTTGCGCCAGACTCTCCAGTCTGATAAAAGCTCTCGGTAAAACAGCTAGTAGTCCCGTTATGGCAAGCAGGTCCAGCAGGTTCAACTAGAACCACAATCGCATCCTGGTCACAATCAAATTTCATTTCAGCAATTTTTTGGGTATTGCCGCTTGTTTCGCCCTTATGCCACAGCTCGTTTCTTGAACGGCTGAAAAACCAAGTCTCGCCTGACTCTATAGACTTTTCTAAGGATTCACGGTTCATATAGGCAAGGGTTAAAACTTCTTTCGTTGCTGCATCCTGAACAATTGCTGGGATTAAGCCCTTTTCATCAAATTTCAAGCCTTCGATATTCATCTTACAAGCACTCCTTTTTCCTTCAGATATGTCTTCACTTCTGCCACTGATGTCTCTTTGTAGTGAAAAATAGAGGCTGCTAACGCGGCATCGGCTTTTCCCTCTGTAAAAGCTTCCGCAAAATGCTCAGGCCGCCCTGCACCGCCTGATGCAATAACCGGGATTGATACGGCTTCACTTACTGCTTTTGTCAACGCAAGATCAAATCCCTTTTTCTCGCCGTCAGAATCCATGCTTGTCAATAAAATTTCACCGGCACCAAGCTCAGCTGCTTTTTGCGCCCAGTCAATGACCTTCCAATCTGTCGGGGTGCGTCCGCCATGTGTATACACACGCCATGTGCCAATTTCGGGATCATATTTGGCATCAATAGCTACCACAATGCATTGCGAGCCAAAAAAGTCGGCCCCTTCTTTGATTACATCCGGGTTCTTCACAGCTGCAGTGTTTAAAGAAACCTTATCTGCACCAGCACGCAACATCCGTTTCATATCCTCTAATTCATTGATTCCACCGCCAACGGTAAACGGAATCGCTAATTCAGAAGCAACCGATTTAACAACCTCTGTCATCGTTTTCCGTCCTTCAACCGATGCAGAGATATCCAGGAACACAAGCTCATCTGCACCTTGCTCGTCATAAAACCTTGCCAGTTCCACAGGATCTCCTGCGTCACGCAGCTGAACGAATTGAACGCCCTTTACGACGCGGCCATCTTTTACATCCAGGCAGGGAATAATTCTTTTTGTCAGCATGGTTCATTCCCCTTCCTTTAGGGCCTCTTTCACAGAAAAACGGCCTTCATAAATAGCTTTGCCGACGATCGCTCCAGCAACGCCTTCTTTATAAAACTCTCTTAAACTAGCCAAATCAGCCAGGCTGCTGACACCGCCAGAAGCAATCACGTCTTTGCCCGTTTCCTTAGCAAGCAAGCGCACCGCTTCGACATTCGGCCCGGAAAGCATCCCATCTGTGGCGATATCGGTAAAGATAAACGTTTGCGCCCCTGCATCAGCAAAGCGTTTGCCAAGGTCAACCGCTTTTACCTCAGAGGTATTCAGCCAGCCATGTGTTGCCACATAGCCATCTTTCGCATCAAGGCCAACAGCGATTTTTTCACCATATTTGTGAATCATTTCAATCGCAAACTCAGGATTAGAAACAGCAATGCTGCCAATGATTACGCGGGAAACGCCGTTATCAAGATAATGAACAATATCTTCTTCCGTACGGATGCCTCCGCCAATTTGCACCTTCGCCTTTAATTCATTGGCTGCCTGAATGACAAAGGAATCATTGACCCTTTTTCCATCCTTAGCACCATCCAGGTCCACCATATGAATCCACTCGGCACCTTCATCTGCAAACTTTTTTGCCATATCAAAAGGAGAATCCCCGTATACGGTCTCCTGGTTATAATCGCCCTGCAAAAGACGGACGCATTTTCCGCCGCGCATATCAATTGCTGGATATATAGTAAAGCTCATTAGCCGGCCTTCCCTTCCACTAAGATATTTGTAAAATTACTTAATAGCTCCATGCCAACCTGGCTGCTTTTTTCCGGATGAAATTGCATGCCGAATATATTTTCTTTCCCGACAACCGCAGGAACCTCTACATCATAGGAAGCTTTTGCAATGACAACCTCGCTGTCAGCTGTTTCAACATAATAGGAGTGAACAAAATAGGCGTGTCCCTCACTGACGCATTCCAAAATTGGAGATGAATGAACAAATTGCAATTGGTTCCAGCCCATATGCGGAACCTTGTAGCGCTCACCAGCTGAGGTGACCCCAGGGAATCGCTTAACATGACCTGGCAAAAGGTTTAGGCCCTTGGTTTTTCCGTTCTCATCGCTTTCTGTAAATAAAAGCTGCATGCCTAGGCAAATGCCAAGCAGTGGCTTGCCAGACTGAACATATTCCTTGATCATTTCTGTTAGCCCTGTCTCATTGAGAAGCCCCATTGCATCCTTAAAGGAGCCGACTCCTGGCAAAATAAGCCCGTCTGCCTTTATAAGCTCCTCTTTATTTTCTGAAACAAAATAGGGCACATCCAATCTTTCCAGCGCCTTGCTGACACTAAAAAGATTCCCCATACCATAGTCAATAATGCCGATCATTTACAACAGACCTTTCGTAGATGGAATCCCCTTTATATTCGGGTCAATCGTCGTTGCCTCATTCAAAGCTCGTCCAAGCGCTTTAAAAATAGCCTCAATGATATGGTGTGTATTGTGACCATAGTGAACAATGACATGCAGGTTCATTCTTGCTTCTAGAGCAAGCTTCCATAAGAACTCATGGACTAGCTCAGTATCAAAGGTTCCGACCTTCTGGCTTGGGAACTCTGCTCTCATTTCAAGATGCGGGCGATTACTTAAATCAATAACAACTTGAGCCAGCGCCTCATCCATTGGCACAAAAGCATTTCCGTAGCGTTTGATGCCCCTTTTGTCGCCAAGAGCATCTTTTAAAACTTGTCCAAGGCAGATTCCGATATCTTCGGTTGTATGATGATCATCGACTTCGATATCACCTCGTGCATTTACTTTTAAATCAAATTGTCCATGCTTTGCGAAAAGATCAAGCATATGGGTTAAGAACGGAACATTTGTATCAAGCTCGCTTTCTCCCTGTCCATCAATATTAAAAGCTAAGAAAATGTCCGTTTCATTCGTCTTTCTCTTAATTTCAGATCTTCTGGCCATGTTGTCTCCTCCAGGGTTATTTATTCTTTAAGCGGATTTCAATCGCACGGGCATGGGCTTCGAGTCCTTCTAGACGGGCGAATGCTGCGATTTTTGCTCCATTATCGTCTAAAGCCTTCTTGCTATAATAAACAATGCTTGATTTCTTTTGGAAATCCTCCACATTTAACGGGCTGGAAAAACGCGCCGTTCCATTTGTTGGCAGCACGTGATTAGGGCCGGCAAAATAATCACCGACAGGTTCTGGACTAAAGCGTCCAAGGAAAATAGCCCCCGCATGTCTAATCTTCCCTAAAAGATCCATAGGGCTTTCTGTCACAATTTCCAAATGCTCCGGTGCCAGACGATTCACAGTCTCGATCGCTTCATCAAGGGTTTCCGTTACATAAATGGCCCCGAAATTTTCAACTGATTTACCGGCAATCTCTTTTCGCGGAAGCTCAGCCAGCTGTTTTTCAACTTCGGTGTTGACTGCCTGTGCCAGCGTTTCTGACGGAGTAACCAAGATGCTGCAGGCAAATGCATCATGTTCTGCCTGTGACAATAAATCTGCTGCCACTTCATCTGCTTTTGCGCTTTCATCAGCAATAATCGCAATTTCACTAGGACCGGCAATCATATCTATATCGACATCACCGAAAACCTCTCGTTTGGCTAGAGCCACGTAAATGTTTCCAGGACCTGTAATTTTATCAACCGGCTGGATGGTTTCTGTTCCATAAGCTAAGGCTGCAATTGCCTGTGCGCCGCCGACTTTATAAATTTCTTCTGCTCCCGCTTCTTGGGCAGCCACTAGAACAGCTGGCGGCAGTTTGCCTGTCTTTTTATCAGGAGGAGAAGTGATAACTATTCGTTTTACCCCGGCAACCTTCGCAGGCAGCACATTCATGAGCACGGATGATGGATAAGCAGCAGTTCCGCCTGGCACATATAGTCCAACCGAATCAAGCGGAGTCACCTTTTGCCCAAGCATTGTGCCATTTTCATCTGTTGTCATCCAGGATGTGCGCAGCTGCTTTTCATGAAAGGATTTGATATTTGTAGCTGCTTCTTTAATAACCTCAAGGAGTTCAGCGTCAAGGTTTTCATAGGCTTCAGCCTTTTCTTCTGCAGTAACTGCGAACTGCTCTAACAGAATTCCATCAAAGGTTTCTGTAAAGTTTCTGACAGCCTCATCACCATTTTCACGGACCGCTTCGATAATTTTTTTCACAGCAGCCCGCTGTTCCTCGGTACCGCTGTCTACTGATCTTTTTATCGAGATATCATCATTTATTTTTAAAATCTTCATTCTAGCTTCTCTCCTTAGAGAGCGTTGCAGCTCTGTAATCTTTTTACTTCACTTAGACGCTCAACAATCTCGCTGATCCGTTCGTCCTTCAGACGGAAGCTGACAGGATTGACGATGAGTCTTGATGTAATGTCTACAATCCGTTCATATTCCACTAATCCGTTTTCCTTCAGAGTGCGTCCTGTCGAAACAATATCAACAATCCGGTCGGCTAGGCCAATCATTGGCGCTAATTCAATCGAACCGTTAAGCTTTATAATCTCCACTTGCTCCCCTTGCTCTCTGAAATAAGCAGCCGCCACATGCGGATATTTAGTTGCCACTTTTGGCGCAACATCATTCATTTTCGTATTTGGCAAACCAGCCACCGCCAGGTAGCAGGCACTAATATTTAAATCGAGCAGCTCATAGACATCTCTTTCCTCTTCAAGCATTACATCTTTGCCAGCAATCCCAAGATCGGCAACCCCATGCTCGACATAGGTAGGAACATCCATAGGCTTTGCTAAAATAAAACGAAAATTTTCTTCCGGAACATCAATAATTAATTTTCTTGAATCATCGAATTCAGGCGGCAGCTGAAAGCCGGCTTGGCGAAGCAATTCAGCAGCTTCTTCAAAAATACGGCCTTTTGGCATGGCAATCGTTAAAAAGTTGTTCATACTTCCGCCTCCTTTCCAGCTTTTCCTACTAAAAAGACGATATCATCAAAATAGTTTGTGCAGATATCAATATCCTTCACACCGTTAATATCCTGCAGAATAATATGTTTCCCTGATTCCCGCTGTTCTTTCGCATATTGATACGCTTCTTTGCGTCTTTCTGGACTGAAAAGCACACAAGTGACTGGATCCTTTTCACTTTGATCACCTAGAGCTTCAAGCAAACGGTCAATGCGAATAGCAAAACCTGTAGCACCAGTCGCTTTACCGAATTTTTCAAGAAGCATATCATAGCGGCCGCCATTACCGATCGGGAAGCCAACATTACCGGCATACACTTCAAACAAAATGCCTGTGTAATAGCTCATATGGCTGACAAGGGTTAAATCGAATTTAACTTTTTCCTCAAGATTGTAATCAGTCATGATTTTCCAAAGCTGTTCAAGCTCCACAACCGCTTCTCTGCCTTGATCATTTTCAAGCAGGCTGTAGGCAAGATCGAAAATTTCTGACTGGCCGCGAAGCTTTAAGAAATCTATTAAACGCTGCTTGTCGATAGATGAAAGCGCCAATCCTTTTACATGCTCGCGATAGCCGACATAATTCTTTTCGTAAAGGAATCTTGTTAGGGCTTCAACCCTTTCCTCAGTACCTAAGATCTGCAGGAAGAAGGTGTGAACAAAGCCGACATGGCCGATAGAGATTTGGAAATTTTCAAGACCAGACTCCTTTAATGAGGAAACCATTAACGCGATTCCTTCTCCATCTGCTGAAATGGTATAATCTCCGATACATTCCACGCCAATTTGCTCAAATTCTGCCGGACGCCCGCCTTCTCTTTGCTGAGCGCGAAATACATTCGCATCATAGGCCAGACGGATTGGCAAATTATTTTTTAACAGCCTTGATGCAGCCACGCGGGCAATCGGTGTTGTCATTTCCGGTCTTAGCACAAGCGTATGCCCCTGCTGGTCAAGAAGCTTAAACAGCTGCTGATCAAGGATGGCTGAGTTTGTTCCAATGGTTTCATAGTATTCAAGCGTAGGGGTTTCAAGAAATTGATAGCCCCATCTTTTCATTTCATCTTCAATCGCCGTTCTGATTTTCTGCTTTCTGCTATATAAATCTGGCAGGGTATCTCTCATACCAAGAGGCTTTTCAAACATAAACAAGCGGCTCAAATCCATTCACCTCGTTATCATTTCTAAAACGCGTTTTTATAATCGATTTTGCAGAAACGCTTTAGTTCGCTAATGTGGTAGTAAAATAAAGTTAACTGTATTGTAACGCTACTCCCTATATCCGTCAACAAATAATTCAGAAAACATCAGTGAAAAAAACAGCCCTGTCACAAAAGACAGAGCTATACTCGGGCGCGGCCCCAGCAGTTTAAAGCGTTAACGCGATGGGGGTCAGGCCCCCGTTGGTTTAATGCGTTAACGCGGTGGGGGTCAGGCCCCCATTGGTTTAATACGTTAACGCGGTGGGGGTCAGGCCCCCGTTGGTTTAATGCGTTAACGTGGTGGGGGTCAGGCCCCCGGCAGTTTAATGCGTTAACGTGGTGGGGGTCAGGCCCCCGGCAGTTTAAAGTGTTAAAGTGATTTTTCCCCGTAGATGGGGTCGTCGGCCCAGCGGTGGGCCATTTGTTCTTTTGTGTAGATGACGCGCATGGGGTTTCCGCCGACGAAGGAGCCGGGCGGCACGTCTTTATGTACAAGGGTTCCCGCGGAGACAATGGCTCCATCGCCAATGGTGACCCCGGGGAGAATCGTGGAGTTGGCACCAATCATGACTTCACTGCCAATCACCACTTCGCCTAGCCGATATTCCCTAATCAAATATTCATGGGCCAAAATCGTCGTATTATATCCAATCACTGTATTCCTGCCCACACTTATTCTTTCAGGAAACATCACATCCAGCATAACCATCAGTGCAAAGGATGTCTGTTCGCCAACCTTCATTCGCAAAAAGGTCCGGTACAGCCAATTTTTCATCCCCAGAAAAGGCGTATACCTCGCAAGCTGGATGACAACAAAATTTTTCACAACCTTCCAGAAAGGAACGGTCTTGTAAACATGCCAAAGAGAGTTTGCCCCTTCAACAGGATAACGCTTAGTTTTCCTCATTTCTTTCAACCTTTAGAATGTCTAATAGGTCAGCCATATTCTCTAGCATATAATCCGGCTCAAACCCCATTAAAAATTCTCTCCCTTTTATACTCCAGGCAACACCGGCCGTTTTTGTGCCCGCATTTTTCCCTCCTAGAATATCATGTGAGTTATCGCCGACCATCATCGCCTCTTCCGGTTTCGATCCCAGAAGTTCAAGCGCTTTAAAAATCGGCTCGGGATCTGGTTTTGCTTTTTCCACATCATCTAAGGTGACAACCACATCAAAAAACTGATCAAGCTTGGTCAGCTTCAGCCCTTTTTCAACAGTATTAAGAACCTTTGTTGTTACAATACCGATCTTAAAACCCGCTTCCTTAAGAGTGCGAATTGTTTCAAACACTCCAGGGAATTCGGTAACTAATTCATCATGCTTGCTGATATTAAAATCACGATAATGCTGCATCATTTCCTCGGCCCGCTCCATATCAATGGACGTAAACGTCTCCGTTAAAGTAGGTCCCATAAACGGCAAAACATCTTCACGCTTATACTTATCCGGATAATACGTTCCGAGCGTATGCATAAACGATGCGATAATTAATTCATTAGTATCAATCAATGTACCATCTAAATCAAACAATACGGTATTAATTTGTGTGTTCATAAACGGTTTCCTTTCTTTTATCCAAATCCATTCGGTTCCATATAAACCCGACAATAAGTGTCAAAACAACAGCAGCACATAATCGGATAAGAAGAAGCGGCAAAACGGGTATCCCAAGCGGCATAAACATTAAGGTATCTTCAACAACAGCATGGCAGGCAACCAGAAAAATAAACGCTAATGTAACATCCCTTTTACTGACGCCATCCTCCTCAACAGCCTGAATCATCACACCTGCTCCAAAAGCCAAGCCAATGAATAAACCGGCTGCGAGAGTCATAGAAGTGTTTTCCTTCATACCTAGCGCCCTTGTTACCGGCGCCATCCATCTTGAAAAAACAGCCAGCCAATTCAAATCCTTTAAAAACTGAATCACAATCATTAACGGAACAACAATAATAGCTAACTGCAGAACACCCAGCCCTGCTTTTTCAACAGCGTCAAGCAAGATAGAACCCCAGCCTGAAAGCTCCTTATTCTGCGGCGGAATAAATCCATACTGGGCGATTTCCGATCCGCCTTTCCAAACAAGATTGATAATAATTGCTGAAACAACAGCCAATCCAACCCTTACTGCGATAATAATCCACAGCTTGACACCCACTTTGAGGGCAACTCCAGATTCAATCAGTAAATTATGCGAAAAAGAGATCATAACAGCAAGAATGAATACCTCTTTTACCGTTAGTTCTAATGTTAATATGGCCCCAATTCCCGCATATAAATTCACAAAATTCCCTAAAACTATCGGTATGGCAGCATCCCCCGATAAGCCAATGAGATTCATCAGCGGCGTAATCATCCTGATCACCCATGGAAGCACCGGGGTATGCTGCAGGATTGAAACAATAATCGTAACGGGAAAAATAATTTTCCCCAGCGTCCATACGGTTCTTAACCCGACGGCCAATCCCCTTTTCACAGAACCAACCATCATATCTCCTTCTCCTTTAAAACGTTCATCCACGCGGACACAAGTCACCTAGTCCCAAAGTAAATAGAACAGGTCCCTTGTCCCGAATTAAATGGGACAGGGGGACAGGCACCTTGTCCGGAATTAAACGCTCTTATCTAAATAGCGCACATCTGCTTGGCCCTTCATTCTTCTTACGATAATTAGCACAACAGCAACTATGACAAGAACAATAGAAATCATCTGGGCTGCACGCAAATATTCTGTCAGCATTAAGCTGTCCGTTCTCATCCCCTCAACAAAGAACCGGCCGATAGAGTACCAGATCACATATGAAAGAAAGAGCTCCCCACGGCGCAAATTCACCTTTCTTAATGAAAGAAGCAGGATAAACCCAGCTAAGTTCCAAAGGGATTCATATAAAAAGGTTGGATGATAATAAGTTCCATTAATATACATTTGGTTAATGATGAACTCAGGAAGATGAAGGTTTTCTAAAAATGCTCTCGTTACCTCTCCGCCATGAGCCTCCTGATTCATAAAGTTACCCCATCTGCCAATCGCCTGACCTAAAATAATGCTTGGTGCAGCAATATCAGCAATTTTCCAAAAGGATACGTTTCTTTTTCTAGCAAAAACAACAGCGGTAATGACCGATCCAATTAAAGCACCATGAATCGCAATGCCGCCTTCCCAAATTTTTATAATGTCCCCAGGATTTTGGGAATAGTAATCCCATTCAAAAACAACATAATAGATTCGTGCAGATATAATAGCGATTGGTATAGCCCAAAGCAGCAAGTCAGCAAATAAATCCTTTGGAAGACCTCTTCTATCTCCTTCCCTCATCGCAAGCATCAGGGCTAGAGCGATCCCGACGCCGATAATGATTCCATACCAGCGGATCTCAATGGGACCTAGCGCAATCGCAACAGGATTCAGCGGTTGAATAGTTGATTCCATAAACATTGCTCCTTTCTTTAGTTCGTTTTGAGTTTGTTGTGTTGATACGGTGATGACTTTTTTTGTTGTTAGTTACCGAAAGTCTAGGTGCTCACTTCTCTTGGGCACTCATCTGGTATGTTTGTTACCGAAATTTTGCTTCTGCGCTTCGTTTGGGCACTAATCAGCTAGGTTGGTGCCCGAAATTTTAGCTAAGCACTTCGTTCAGGAACTAATTGCCCCAACTGCTTACCCAAAAACCCGCTCACCCTTCAAAAAGGTAACTAGTTCCCACATCTAGTGACGCTAATCTATGATAC